>NZ_DATCSY010000384.1:0-3669 GCF_036568245.1 Rheinheimera sp.
GAATCAGATAAAAACCAGTAAGCGCAAACACAATGCAGGCGATTGCAGTCAGATCGATGAGTAAAATCCAGCTGGTACCAGCGTTACGCCCTTTATGTAAATCGTTAAGCAACGCCAGATAACCACCGAACTCCATATCAAGCTCTGCCATACCGGTAGAAAAATCCACCATCACAGTGGCATAGCCGGCTGGCCGCTTAAAATCCAGCTCCAATAACATGTCATCGATTTCGAAGGTATAACTGAACACAGAGGCTTTTAGCTGGTGCTCCTGGCTTAGCCAGTCACGAAACTGTGCGGCTATTTCAGCCTGCTCGGCAGCAGATTCAGGCAACTCGGCAAGCTGCAAGTAAGGAGGTAATTCGAGCTCAGACTGCTGGCTCACCTGCCCCGCCTGACTGATGATTAAATCCGGATGGTTCAGCGTAATACCGGTAATAGCGAAAAACAGCAACAACACCAGCACAAGCATCGAGCTGTAACTGTGAATTGCCCGCATCATTTTGGCCAATGCTGGTCCACGCCAGAATTCAGTCATCATCAGTGTACTACCTGCTATAAAGTAGCCGGCATATTACTGATAATCATTACCATTTGCAATAAAATACCAAAGGTGAGCCGTTCAACCGAACGTAAACGGCGATAAGATGTAAAAATGTTACCTTACGGGCAGTTCGAAGCGGGAAAACATACGATCAATTTCTTCCTGATTACGCAGCATATTGGCTTTTTCTACCACATCCTTCGTCAGGTGGGGGGCAAAACGTTCGATAAAATCATACATATAGGTTCGAAGGAAGGCGCCTTTACGAAAGCCAATTTTGGTCGTCGATGCGTCAAACAAATGACTGGCATCTATTGCCACCAGATCTTTATCCAGTTCTTTATCCATTGCCATTGACGCTATTACACCGACACCTAAGCCAAGCCTGACGTAGGTTTTGATCACATCAGCATCAGTGGCAGTGAAAACAATTTTTGGTTCAAGCCCCTTTGCAGCAAAGGCTCTGTCAAGTTCTGAACGGCCGGTAAAACCGAAAACGTATGTCACTATAGGATGCTGTGCAACATCTTCCACCGAGATTTTTCTGCCTAACTGCAGCAGTGGGTGATCTTTTCTGACGATGACGCTGCGATTCCAGTGATAGCACGGTAGCATCACCAGATCGTTATATAAGTGCAGTGCTTCGGTGGCAATGGCGAAGTCGGCTTCACCACGTGACGCGGCTTCTGATATTTGCTGTGGCGTACCCTGGTGCATATGCAGCGACACTTTTGGGTATTTTTGCATAAAACCACTAATGACCGGTGGCAGCGCATAGCGGGCCTGGGTGTGGGTTGTCGCAATATTGAGTTTTCCCTGATCCGGTAAGGTGTGCTCTTTAGCTACTGACTTAATACTTTCAACCTTAGCCAGAATTTGCTGAGCAATTTCAATAACATCGCGCCCGGCCGGCGTAACATGCGTTAGGTGCTTACCACTGCGGCCAAACACCTGAATACCCAGCTCATCCTCGAGCATGCGAACCTGTTTACTGATACCTGGCTGAGAGGTATAAAGGCTTTCAGCAGTAGAAGAAACATTCAGGTTGTGGTTCAGCACTTCGACAATATAACGCAACTGCTGCAATTTCATGTGTCACAGATCCGGTAATGGCATATCATTGCTCAATATACATATATAGCAGGATATTCCAACTTATTTTTAATTCGTTGGTCGCTATAACTAACAGTAGTTAAAAATTATTGATTTGGCGCGATATCGGCCGCAATGCCTGTTGTGAATAAAGGAAATACTATGAGTAATACAGCCCCGGTAATTGATTTCGCTTCCGTTCTGGCGTCAACCGTGCACGATATGAAAAATTCCTTATGTATGCTTATTCAATCTACCGAACTGATACAACAGGAAAGGCAACAACTGTCAGACAGTGCGCAGGATGAGCTGGCCCGCCTCAATTACGAAGCCAACCGGCTTAATTCTAATCTGCTGCAATTATTGTCATTGTATCGCTTTGAGCGAAACCAGCTGCCAGTGCAAATTGATGAGCACTACTTGCCTGATATCACTGAAGAAGTTTTGTTGAAAAACCAGTTCTATACCGAGCAACGCAAACTTCAGATAGCACTGGAACAGAGCGCTGAACTATACTGGTTTTTTGACTACGACCTTATCGTCAACCTACTGAATGATGCAGTCGCTAATGCATTACGCTACTGCAACAGTCGTATTATGTTGAGAATAAGCCAACAGCAGCAAAAACTGGTCATCGAAGTCCATGATGATGGCCCGGGGTTTCCAACCTTTATGCTAAATAGTGATTCCTTAGACATGAACACCCCTGATCTGGCAAACAACCATACCGGACTTGGTATCTTTTTTGCTAAGTTAATTGCCGGTGCCCATACTAACAAAGGCGAACGGGGTACCGTTAACCTGACAAATGGTGGTGAGCTCGGAGGTGGAGTATTCCGTCTGACCTTACCATGAAAAGACAGATAGCTGTTATTTCAGCTGTTTTGTGATTAATATGAATGATAAAAATCCGTTCAGAATGAGGTTTCAATGCTGTTAACCTTGATTATAACGCTGGTTGTAGCGCTGGTCGTTATCGCGATAATAGTGGGTGCTATTCAGCAACATAAAGAGCGTTTAGCCACATTGAAACGGGCTGAGTTCAGTAAACTTCGCACCATGCTGGAAGATACTGAAGAGTTAATTGTTAACTCAGCAAATGTGCCTTTATCCGCTGCTCTGAGCCAAATGCTGTTAAAGCGTATTGCTTTTACACTCAAAGCGATGGTGGAACTGGAACCTGGCGCCCGTGATATAAAACAACGGTTACAGGAAACAGAGAAGCGGCTGAGCGACTCCGGTACTGACAGTGGTGGCTTCGTTGAAACCGTTACCTTGCCCGATAATGACCAGCAACTTATTGGTATGATTAAAGGCATTAAGAAGTTGCGTACTGTCCTGCGTGCAGAGCATGCAAGAGGTAATGTCGATACGCAAACTGTGATCCAGGAAGATAAACGCCTGGAAGTACTGCAACTGCGCATTAATGTCGAAAGCCAGATCAAGCGCGGCAATCAAGCCAGGACAAATAACATGCTGGGCTCTGCCAGACAGTATTTTGAAAAGGCACTTACAGCACTGACCAATACCCCACATCAGGATGACTATGCCACGACGCGAAAGTCGGAGGTGATGCAGGCATTGGAAGACATTGCAACGCAGTTGAAAGAGGGTAATGTTCGGGATCGAGAGAAAAAAGAAGAAAAAGAAAACAAAGATTTGGATGAACTGTTTGCGCCTAAACGTAAATGGTAATACCTTGCAGACAAAAAAATGGCCGCTATTGCGGCCATTTTTTTGTAATAATATCAACCTTTAGTGACAACCCATTTGCCATTTTCAAACCAGGCTGACCACCCTGTCGCCTTGCCATCTTTTTCCGACATAACATACTGCTGTTTTGTCTTACGGCTCCAACGCACTATTGCCGGATTACCGTCAGCATCTTTTGCAGGTGCATCTGCCAGATAATAAAACTTTGGCGACAACCGTTCACGGTATTTAGCTAATTCGGCGACCAAAGGTGCCCTTGTTTCCCGGGATTTAGGAAACGTTGAGGCAGCCAGAAAAAGCCCGGCAGCACCATCACGTAG
>NZ_DATCSY010000385.1:0-5684 GCF_036568245.1 Rheinheimera sp.
TATCGCAATACCGGCTATTTCAGTTAACTATCGCCGCCGACGATGTATTGTTTCTCAGTCAAACCAATCTACCAGCTAACTGGCAACAACAACCTGCCAGCATCGACACCGCCCGTATTGGTGACAACTGGCTGACACAACAAGCCAGCCTTGCATTGTCTGTACCCAGTGTTATCGCACCACGAGAGTACAATATACTACTTAACCCGCTGCATCCACGCTTCGACGCATGCCTGGCAACCGCTACCGAACTGGAGTTTATGCCAGACCCACGCTTAACGCTTTAACCGCGCCAGTAAGCTGGAGGTATCCCAGCGGCCACCGCCCATCTGCTGCACTTCGCTGTAAAACTGATCAACCAGTGCGGTCAGCGGTAAATGGCTGCCATTTTGCCGCGCTTCATTCAGTGCTATGCCTAAATCTTTACGCATCCAGTCGACTGCGAAACCAAAATCGTACTTGCCATCCAGCATAGTCAGCGAGCGGTTTTGCATCTGCCAGGATGACGCCGCACCTTGGGAAATCACTTCTACCACCGCTGCGCCATCAAGCCCGGCATTCTGCGCAAAATTAAGCGCTTCGGCCAAGCCTTGCACCACGCCGGCGATAGAAATCTGATTGACCATCTTCGCCAGTTGCCCTGAGCCTGCTGGCCCCAATAGTTTTGCACAGCGGGCAAAGCTCATAATAGCGCTTTCAGCTTTAGCCATATCGGCACTCTCGCCACCAATCATCACCGTTAATACGCCATTCTCCGCGCCGGCCTGACCGCCGGATACCGGCGCATCTAAAAAGCCCACGCCTTTATCCGCTGCTGCAGTGGCCAGCTCACGTGCTAATTCGGCCGAGGCGGTGGTATGGTCAATCAGTACACTGCCTGAGGACATTGCGGCCAATACACCCTGCTCGCCATACACCACGGAGCGCACGTCGTTATCATTACCGACACACATAAACACCAGCTCCGCTCCCTTCGCGGCTTCAGCTGGCGTGGCAGCCCAGCTGCCACCATATTGTGCCGCCCATTTTTCCGCTTTGGCTGTAGTGCGGTTATATACCGTAACCTGATAGCCTTTCTGCTGCAGATAGCCCGCCATCGGGTAACCCATAACACCTAATCCGATAAATGCGACTTTGCTATTACTATTAATTGACATATTAATGACTTAAAACTGTGACATACTGTGGCGCAAAGCTTACAAAGATATCTGCCTGATTGAAAGCAATTAAAGAAGGGATCAGCATGGCCAATGTTCACCAGTACAAAGTAAAGAATGCACAGGGCAATGAATTAGATTTAAGCCAGTATCGCGGTAAAGTGTTGTTGATTGTCAACACTGCCAGTCAGTGTGGCTTTACACCGCAATATAAAGAACTGGAAGAACTGCACCAGAAGTATCACGACAAAGGTCTGGTGATACTGGCGTTCCCGTGTAACCAGTTTGGTGGTCAGGAGCCTGGCTCTGACAGTGACATTCAGCAGTTTTGTGAACTTAACTATGGCGTGAGCTTTCCGGTAATGGCCAAACTGCTGGTAAATGGCCCGGATGCGTCACCGCTGTTTGAACACTTAAAAGACAGTGCCCGTGGTTTAATGAAAACCCGCGCTATCAAATGGAACTTCACTAAGTTTCTGGTCAATAAAGATGGTGATGTGGTAAAACGCTACGCGCCACGTACTAAACCTTCTGCCATTGCCAGCTCGATAAAAGACTTACTCTAACTTTGATCCAGCGCTAAATATTGCCCATATTTTTACACTAAGCTATACGGCAACAATATGGGAGACCTATCATGAAAGTTGCCGTATTCAGCGCAAAAAAATATGACTGTGACGGTTTTACACAGTGGGCCGACAACAGCCTGCAATTTAGCTATCATGACTGCCGCCTGACCAAATCCAGCGTTAAGCTGGCTGCAGGCTGTCATGCCGTCTGTGTATTTGTAAATGATGAACTTGATGCAGAAGTACTGCAGCAATTATCTGAGTTAGGCATTGAAATGGTGGCGCTAAGATGTGCCGGTTTTAATAATGTTGACTTAACCACTGCCAAAACACTGGGTATCCGCGTTGCACGGGTGCCGGCTTATTCACCTGAAGCCGTTGCAGAACATACCATTGGTATGATGTTGTGTTTAAACCGCAAACTGCATAAAGCCTATAACAGAGTGCGGGACGACAACTTCGCGCTTGATGGCCTGTTGGGGTTTAATGTATTTGGCAAAACGGTAGGCCTTGTTGGGACAGGAAGAATTGGGCTGGCCACCGCCCGTATTTTACATGGGTTTGGTTGCCAGCTGTTGTGCCACGACCTGGTTCAGGCTGAGGAAATACAGCGCCTGGGCGGGCGCTATGTTTCATTAGCAGAGCTTTATGCCCAAAGTGATATTATCAGCCTGCACTGCCCGCTGACCCCAGATACAAAACATCTGGTCAACCATTACAGCATCGGCAGCATGAAAGACGGTGTCATGCTGATAAACACCAGTCGTGGCGCCCTGGTCGATAGCAAAGCCATTATTGACGGCTTAAAAAGCCGGAAAATTGGCTATCTGGGCCTTGATGTGTACGAACAGGAAGCTGACCTGTTTTTTGAAAACCTGTCCGAGCAAATGATTGATGATGAGGTTTTCAAACGCCTGCTGACGTTCCCCAATGTACTGATAACAGGCCATCAGGCGTTTTTTACCAGAGAAGCGTTACAGGAAATTTGTCAGATCACCAGCGACAACTTACTGGCATTTGCCAGTAATACTGAAACCGGTAACGAGCTGGTTAACTGACCATATCTTCCAGCCGCAGCTGCATGAACGCAGCTGCGGCTGGATATCAGCGTGCTCTAGAACGTATATACCAATGATGCCGATGTTTCAGTATCGGTTTTACGTAAATCGCCCTCAGGCCTGGAGTTATAGCGCACGACAAAATTAAAGCGCATTGACAATTTATCGACTATTTTCGCGGTGATACTGCTGCGGCTGAGCAATGTCGAGTTTTCCCCGCCAAGCGAAGTAGAACTCTCCAGCGTCTGGCGAAAACTGGTGGTATCAAACAGCGCATAATCCAGATTAGCGGCCACAAACCATATTGGGCCACTGTTATTGTTACCAGAAGCACTTTGTTGATGCGAAAAACCCGGTCCCGTCTCTAAATCCAGATAGCTGGTCAGCTTTTCATAGAGCCGGTTACCATAACCGACTGCCAAAGCTGCTTGCTCACGAAAAGCACCAAACTTGTCATGTGCATAAGTAGCCCGACCGAAAATCGATTCCCTGCCCTTGACCAGCTTATAGTTACTCTGACCAGTGAAACTGTAGCGGCTGGCCGTTGTCACCTGATCTTTTTCACCGGTATCGCTGTCCGTAACATTATTTTTTTGCAGCAGGCTCTGCAGCTGATAACGATTACGGAAGTATTCCAGATCGTGTACCAGTTCGCTGTTCGCCCGGATAGCAAAAGAGTCTGTATTACCTGAAGTAAACAGGAAGCCAAGTTCTACGTCACCTGTCACAGTACCAAAAAAGCCTATCGGCTGTAATGGCTCTTCGCTGGTGGGTAAACTATCCGTTTCTGCAGCTTGCACCCCATGCAAGCCAAGCATCAGTGCCAAGCTGACGCTTTTTAGGAAAACATGCATTATGTCGCTGTATCACTCCCTTTATAAAAACTTACCCATGAGTCGTGGTGTGTCCACTTTGTTATTTCGTCTTCCGTGACATCTGTATTTTATCAACCCAGATTACCCTGCCCAGTAATGCGGACTGAGTAATAGGGTCATTGGCCGAAACTATTGTGTTTTCTGGCCGTTTTTATTCTGCTGAGCGCTGCTGCACAAAGCTGATAGCAGCAGCTAAACGTTCAAGGCTTCTCTGTTTTCCCACCAGCGCCAGGGTCAGATCCAGTGCCGGAGAGTTTCCTCCACCAGTTACGGCAACGCGCAGTGGCATCCCAATTTTACCCATGCCTACACCGAGTGTTTCGGCAGTGGCATTGATAACCTGATGAATGCTTTCCTGAGTCCAGTCGTTCAGCTCTGCCAGTTTGGCTGCGACTGCCTGTAAAGGTTCCAGCGCAACCGGGCGCAAATGCTTTTTCGCCGCTTCGGCATCAAACTCTGCAAAGTCTTCATAGAAATAGCGACTTACTACAACCATTTCTTTAAGTGTCTTAACCCGCTCAGCCTGAGCCTTTACTAAATCAGTTAACGCTGGGCCATTGCTGGTATCCAGCTGCTGCTCGGCAAGATGCCAGGCCAACTGTGCAGCAACCTGCTCCGCAGGCAGTGTTTTCATATAATGCTGGTTCAACCAAATCAGCTTATCAGTGTTAAAGGCTGAAGGCGCACGGTTACACGCTGATAAGTCAAACAGTTGCACCAGCTCATCTTTAGTGAAAATTTCCTGATCGCCATGTGACCAGCCCAGACGAACCAGATAATTCAGTAACGCCTCAGGCAGGAAGCCATTATCACGATACTGCATCACGCCAACCGCACCGTGGCGTTTTGATAAACGTTTGCCGTCATCACCTAAAATCATTGGCACATGGGCATACTTGGGAATATCAGCACCCAGCGCAGCCAGGATATTCATCTGCCGGGGGGTGTTGTTAACATGGTCATCTCCACGGATCACATGGGTAATACCCATCTTCCAATCATCAACTACCACCGTCAGGTTGTAAGTCGGGGTGCCGTCGCTGCGCGCAATGATCAAATCATCAAGCTCACTGTTGGCAATCTCGATTTTACCTTTGATTAAATCATCAATGACAACGGTACCGGTTTGTGGATTTTTAAAGCGGATAACATAAGGTTTATCGCTTGGATGGTCAGTGCGATCACGCCACATACCGTTATAACGCGGTTTTTCTCCGGCGGCCATTTGTGCCTCACGCATCGCATCCACTTCTTCCACGGTACAAAAACATTTATATGCTTTGCCGTCGGCCAGCAGCTGCGCCACGACTTCTTTGTACAGATCAAAGCGCTTAGTCTGATAGTAAGGGCCTTCATCATAATCCAGACCTAACCAGTTCATGCCTTCTAAAATGGCATCAACAGATTCCTGCGTTGAGCGTTCCAGATCAGTATCTTCAATCCGCAGAATAAACTTTCCGCCATTCTTTCTGGCATACAACCAGCTAAACAACGCGGTGCGGGCCCCACCTACATGCAGGTAACCAGTAGGGCTGGGGGCAAAACGGGTAACAAGAGACATAGTTAATCCATCACAGTGCAATAATGGTGTCTATTGTAACAATGCGCTGCGTAGGATGCACCCGCTAAGGTAGGCTGTTCTGTACAGTTTTCTGTTTACGCAGCGCATAATGTTTACTTTTGCAGCAAGCAAACCGGATTTACTAAAATAATGTTGACAGCTAAATCATGCTCCCTATAATGAGCGCCATCAACCGGCATGGATTGTTAGCTCAGCTGGGAGAGCACCGCCCTTACAAGGCGGGGGTCACTGGTTCGAACCCAGTACAATCCACCATGTTGCGTCTTATCATGAAGAGCATCGCCCGCTCTTTACGACGAGACGGTGGTAACTGATTAAACTCAGTACAATCCACCATCACCTCGTTTTAAACTTGTGTGAAGCCAAAATTTGATACTCCCATGGATTGTTAGCTCAGCTGGGAGAGCACCGCCCTTACAAGGCGGGGGTCACTGGTTCGAACC
>NZ_DATCSY010000386.1:0-27316 GCF_036568245.1 Rheinheimera sp.
GTGACAGCGACAATGTAACTGCTAAATTTGTGCTGGCCGAGGTGCAATTGCTGCAGTTTAGAAAAACCGGCGATAGCAGCTATATTCAGCAAGCAGTTAACCTGCTGGGCGAAGCCTTCGCCAGCGAGCCTGATAACTGGAAATTACCTTATACGCTGGGCAGAGCACACTATTTCGGCGGTAATGTCGATGATGCTATTGCCTGGTCTGCCAGAGCCGCTGAGTTACGGCCGGAGTTTCAAACCTATAACAACCTGGGCACCTTGCAGTTTTGCAAAGGCGATCTGACCGCCGCGAAACAGCATTATCTGGCAGCTCTGGAATATCAGCCAGGACAGGAAATTGTGCTGGCCAATGTTGCAACAGTCCATTACTACCTGCAGGAATATCAGCAAGCGATAGCCATCTTTACTGAACGTTTGCAGACTCTGGAACAGCAAGGGGCAGATCAGCAATACAATATCTGGATGAACCTGGCTAATGCTTATCGCCATGCCGGTGCCGTAAATGAGGCTATAACGGCTTATCAAAAGTCGCTGCATTTTATTGAGCATGCGATTGCCAAGGGTGAAGCCAACCATTTGCAACGTGCGATCCGGGTGGCGATTTATCTGGATTTAGCTCTGTTACAGCCTGAGTTGGTTTCCGCGCAGCTGCACACATCACTGCGCGAAGAGGCCCTGGCGCTCGATGCGGCGGCAGAACCTGCTTCCTTACATATTATGGCACTGGTATGGATGTATCTGGGTGATATGGACAAAGCTGCACAGTTGAAACAGCGGTTGGCTGGTAACTGCCCAGGCTTTGTCGCTTCACCGGATTTTGCACCGTTAAATGCTTATTTCAATACAGCAAAATCTGCGAAATAGTGCTGTTATCAGGCAAAGCTTAGCACCAGACTGATAATTACCCCTGTCATGACCAGTTGTACCAGACAAAAGCCCATAATGTCTTTGGCTTTCAGGCCGGCTATCGCCAGTAAGGGCAGGGCCCAGAATGGTTGTATTAGATTAGTCCAGGCATCGCCCCAAGCTACCGCCATGGCAATGCGGTTGATATCAGCACCCAGCTCCAGTGCGGCGGGTATCATGACCGGTGCCTGCACAGCCCATTGGCCACCGCCGGAGGGTACGAAGATATTGACAATGCCAGCACTGATAAAGGTCCAGAACGCCAGTGTTTCTGCACTGGCAAAGCTGACAAACCACTGTGACATACTCTGAGCCAGGCCTGATTGCACCATGATCGCCATAATGCCGGCGTAAAAAGGGAACTGAATGACAATACCGGCACCGCCTTTAATCGCCTGTTGCAGGCTGTGTAACAGCCGGCTTGGCGTGCCGTGCAGTACTATGGCAAGAAACAAAAACAGGTAGTTCACAATATTAAGGTTTAAGCTGCCACCTTTGACAAAATACTGCACCAGGTACGCCAGGCCGGCAAAGCCCACCAGCAGGCCCAGCACGATACTGTTTTCCAGTTTATCGGCCGGGCGGTTGCTCTGACTTTTAACATGGACATCGTCACGTAGTTTGGCCGGGTCGACATAGACACTTTCGTCTGCTTTGGGCTGCATCAGGTAATTGACCACCGGCACGGCGACAAACAGTATAGCCACCAACAGCAGATTAAAGCCGGCAAAAATGGTCTCGTTGGTGGGAATAACACCAATCTGGCTGGCACTAAAATGGTTGGGCGTGGCGATAGTCAGCGGCACTGAGCCTGCCAGGCCGCCGTGCCAGACAATAAAGCCGGAGTAGGCACTGGCTACCAGCAAGCGATAATCCACTTTAACCCTTTTTGCCAGCGCTTTGGCAAACAGCGCGCCGACCACCAGGCCAAAGCCCCAGTTTAGCCAGCTGGCGATAAGCGAAATCAAGCTGACTAACACTATTGCCTGGCCAGCACTGTTGGCCAGTTTTGCCAGCCTGTCGAGTATGCCTTTTACCAGCGGGGTGTTGGCCAGCATAAAACCGGTAACCAGCACCAGCAGCATTTGCATCGAGAAGCTAAGCAAGCCCCAGAAACCGTCGCCCCAGTACTGCAATACCTGCAGTGGGCTTTGTTGCTGAAAAAACGTGGCGGCGCAGAACACCACTATGCTCAGTAGCAGTACAAAAACGTAAGGGTCCGGCAGATAGCGTTCTACCAGTTTAACCAGGGGTTTGGCAGCGGTGTTTAGCATAGTAGACTCATTGTTATTGTTTTAAGGAAGGCAACATGACAGATTTTCGTGCCAGTGCGCAGTATCAGACAACCTTAGCCCAGTTAACCGAAAAACTGCAATCCGACCTTAGTTTTCCGGCTGTCGTCGGCATCAGTGGCGCCCAGGGCAGCGGAAAAAGCACGTTGGCCGCCGAATTGGTCAAGCAGCTGCAACGCCAGGGTATCAAAGCGGCGGCGGTATCGCTGGATGATTATTATCTGAGTAAGGCTCAGCGCCAGGCTCTGGCCGAGCAGGTGCATCCGCTGCTGGTGCAACGTGGCGTGCCGGGTACGCACGATATTGCCCGCGCTATCGCTGACGCTAAAGCGGTATTAGCCGGGTATGACGTCGCCTTGCCACAATTTGATAAAGCGTTGGATGAACCTGCTGCAGCATTGGCAGCACAGCGGCTGGATCTGTTAATCGTCGAAGGCTGGTGTCTAGGCGTGGCGGCGCAACCTGAAGCTGAGCTGACAGAGCCGGTTAATCAGCTGGAACAAGGCGAAGATAAAGATGGCCGTTGGCGACAGTTCGTCAATAACCAGCTGGCCGGGCCTTATGCAGAATACTGGCAGTTATTACAGCCACTTATCTGGCTTAAAGCACCAGACTGGAACTGCGTTTGCCGCTGGCGGGCACAGCAGGAGCAACAACTGTGGCAGCAGCGTAGCAAGGGCATGACGCCAGAGCAGCTTTCGCGCTTTATGCTGCCATTTCAGCGTTTAACACTGGCCAGCTGGCAGCAATTGCCGCAGCTGGCTGACGACACTGTGTCGCTGGATAGCCAGCATAATATCCATTTCTCCGCTAACTAATTTGCTATGCACTGTTTTAAAAAAGCCATAAGTTATTAATTGACAGCGTTGTCATTTTGCCGGTAGGCTGTTTTTTAAACAATAAACGGGGGAACTATGCGCTATTCATCTTTAGCTTTACTGCTGCTACTGGCAGGTTGTGAGCAGGCTACAACAACAGCGGTATTACCGCAGACAACGACAGACGCTGCCGAACCAGCTCTGATGTTTGATGACTTTACTTATGCCAGTGCCGAGGCTCTGTTTGCTAATGGCTGGACGGCCCGTACCGAAACCGGCCACCCGGGCATAGCCGGTGCCGCCTGGTCAGCCGACGGCATTAGTACCCACGAAGCACCAGACGGCGCTCAATTCGGCATTGCCCGCATGAGCTCTGTGACAGATGGCACCGGTGACGGCACGCGCCATACGCAAATTTGCCATGCGCGCAAATACCTGTATGGCACCTATGCCGCCCGGGTGTTCTTCCGCAATGAGCCAAGCTATGGCCCGGACGGCGATGAGGTGATCCAGACGTTTTATGCCATCAGCCCGCTGGCTGCACCACTCGACCCGGATTACAGCGAAGTCGATTTTGAATACCTGCCAAACGGTGGCTGGGGTGAGAACAGCGACAGCGCGATGTGGACTACCACCTGGGAAACCTTTCAGCTTGAGCCCTGGACCAAGGTGAACGAGTTCAGCCGCGTGCCAGGTGATTATAGTGGCTGGCATACGCTGGTAATGAATGTCAGCGCCGATGCAGTGCGCTACTACGTGGATGGTAACTTAGTTGGCGACCACACGAACGCCGTGGCACCGGAAGTACCAATGTCGATGAATTTTAACCTGTGGTTTATGCCAAAAGGTGCCGACGGCTCGGTCGGCCCGATAGATTCAAACGAGTCGCGTCAGTACCAACAGGATATTGACTGGGTACTGCATGTCGAAGACGCTGAGCTGACCACCGCAGAGGTTGAAGCTAAAGTTGCAGCGCTGCGTGCATCAGAACAGCGGCATATTGATCAGGTACCGGATAAAGGTTTGGCGCCATACTGTGGTTTGTAAGCTGGCCTATATTCAATCGGCTTTATCACGGCTACTTAAGGTAGCCGTTTTTACGTTGGGCACTTGTTGCCGCCAGCTTTCCTGCGGTACAGTGGCGCGCACAAGGACGCAATAACAACGTTACCCTATGACAACACGTTACAGTTTTAAGAACCCGGAAATGATCATCGCCGCCTCGGCACTGATCGTCAGCCTAATTACGGCCTTTGTCAGCATTTACTCCGCTTTTATTGACAGGGCTTATGCCCGCTCATCTGTGTGGCCGCGGATAGAACTTGCCCGGGGCCATAATACGAAGAGTTCTTTTCGCTACATTGTATCTAATAACGGCACGGGCCCTGCGCTTATTCAGTATGCCAGGGTAACCTATGACGGTGAAGCCATTCCAAGCTGGCAAACCTTGTTCAGCAAATATGGCTTAGAAAACGAAGGTATGGTGCAGTCGCATATTGGCACTACGGTGTTACCGGCACAAAAGCAGATTAATCCGGTAGAAATCAATAACGCCGCTTTCTTCAGTAAACACTATGCGCAGGATCATTTAATAGGCATAGAATTGTGCTACTGCTCTATCTACGAAGAGTGCTGGCTGGTCGATCGTGAAAACCAGCCGCAGCCTGTTGAGCACTGCCGCATCGACGATAGCCAACGCTTTTTGCAGTAACCGACGTTGCTACGCTCAGTGCTGTCTCGCGTAACGGAAGACTATTTGCTGCTGGCGTTGCTATTACTGCTACCAATCCTGCTTTGGCTGCAGCCGGCTGCGCCATCTGGTTTGGTAGCGCTGGTAGACTGGCATACCGTTGCGGCACTGGCTGGCTTGATGCTGCTGAGCAAAGCACTGGAAGATAGCGGTTATCTGGCTCGCTTTGCCAGTGTTCTGCTGGGGTGGTGTCACACGGAGCGGCGCCTGGCGCAATTGTTGTTGCTGTTTGCCGCCTTGCTGTCGGCGATTGTGACCAATGATGTGGCGCTGTTTATTCTGCTGCCTATCGCGCTCAGTATTGGCCGTCTAAGTGGTATGGCTGTGGGCAGACTGGTTATCTTTCTGGCGCTGGCAGTGAATGCCGGCTCCAGTTTAACGCCGATAGGGAATCCGCAAAACTTGATGTTATGGCAGGCGTCAGGTTACAGCTTCTGGCAATTTACGCTGATGATGGCACCCTTAGCGCTCAGTTTACTGCTAATGATCCTGCTGTTAAGTTGCATCGCTTTTGCCGCGACCCGCTTAACCATCAAGGTGCCGCATAACAACAATAGTGATAACCGCCGTTTATTTGGCTGGTCACTGGCCGGTTATCCGTTGTTTATCCTGGCGATGGAGTATCAGCTGGCGCCCTATGCTGCAGTTGGCTTACTGGCCACCTACTTTATACTGAAACGCAGTGTGGTAACGGCGATCGACTGGTTATTGCTGCTGGTGTTTATATTGATGTTTATCAATTTAGGTTTGCTGGCCCAGATGCCTCTATTACAGCCGCTAGTGATACAAATAATGGCAATACCGGATGGCAGTTACGTTGGCGGCGCACTGCTGTCACAGCTGATATCGAATGTGCCGGCAGCCATTTTTCTGCAAAATTTTACCAATGACTGGCGCGCCCTGAGCTTTGGTGTCAGCGTTGGCGGCTTTGGGTTAGCAATAGGTTCGCTGGCAAACTTAATTGCGCTGCGGCTTAGCCAGCAACAGGGGTTATGGCGTGAATTTCACTGTTGGTCACTGCCAATGTTTGTGCTCAGTCTGCTGCTTGGCTGGGTACTGCTGTAAGCGCTGGTCTGCGGTTTATTCAGCGTGCTGAAAATCCTGCGCCAGGTTATCCAGCTGCGCTAGCTCAGCGGTTTTCTGCCGGATTTTAAGCTGTAAGCGGTAGCTGGCAAACAGGCACAGTGGCGAAACCATCAGGCTGTAAAACCAACGCATAACCAGCGGGATGTTGTCCAGTTGGGTTAACTGCAGCAACCATAGGATCAGCGTGAACAATACCAGTGCCACACAGCTTAACTGGGTATACCGATAGTAGCGCAGGCTAAGCTGGCATGCCTGACGGCGAAATTTGACTAAACCACTGCTGCTCCAGTTGTCATATGCCAGTATTGGCCGGTGGATATGCCAACTGACATAAGCTGCGCCTAATGCTCCGAACGCCAGAAACAGTGCCGACAACCCGCCCAGCCAGCCGGGCAGATTAAACAGCAACCACAGTGCTGAGCCAGCCATAATCACCGCGCCCAGCCACTCGCTGTACATCAGCCACTTTTGCTCACGTTGGCGCTGGCTGGCTTGTGCCAAATCGTCAGCGCCGGGCGGCGTTTCTTCCGTAACTGGCTGTTGTTGCCAGCTTTTGGCCAGCGCGGCAAAATCAAAATTATCGGCCATCTTGCATTAACTCCATTAATTCGGTTTTCGCGCGGTTAAGCCGCACTCTGACAGCACCGTGGCTGATCTGCAGAATGTCTGCAATCTCCGGTGCCGGTAAATCTTCCATCGCCAGTAAAATGACCTGACGGTTAGCCGGCGACAAACGCCGTACTGCCCGCATCAATTGCTGACTTTGCTGTTGTTCCCCCAACTGCTCTGACGGGCAGTCTTCCAGCAGTTGTTGCTGTGTGTCTTCATCTAGCGGCTGCCATTTATGGCGCTGAGCCCGGGCAATATGATCCACTGTCACATTATGTACGATGCGAAACAGGTAAGCCCGCGGTAGCTCTGCGGCCTGTAGTCGCTCTGCCGCCTGATGCAGCGCGAGAAAAACATCCTGCTTTAAATCCTGCCGTGCCGCCGGATCGGCTTCACTGGCTAACAAAGTACGGCTGATAGCTCCCTGGTGCTGCTGCCATAGCTGCAATACAAAATCGATAGCGCTCTGTGCGCTGTTAACTCCTGTGCTCAAACGATGCTGCCCTGCTGTTAAGTGATGGTCGGGGTGGCTCTGCTTTTTATATCGCGCTCACCTGTTAAGTCTGACTTTCGCTGCCAAGTGTTACACAAAAAAATAAAAAAATAATCTGTAACACCTAACAAAAAATCAACGACTTAGATTGCAACAACCTGATAAACCGGAGCAACACCATGAAAAATACTTTGTCGTTATCTGTTATCGCCACGCTGTTTAGCCTAACCGTCGGTGCCGCCACGGACAGCAATAATGCTGATACCGTGCTGTACCACAACGCAACGCTGATAAACCCTGCAACTGAGCAACAACTGGCCGATGGCTGGCTGCTGGTGCAGGATGGCCGCATTGTGCAAATAGGGCAGCAACAAGCTTCAGCCAGCCTGCCTGTGGCGGCAAAACTGATCGATTTACAGGATCACTATGTTATGCCAGGGCTGATTGATGTGCATCTGCACCTGACCGCCGGACCGATGCGCGTTGAAATGCAGGATGGTAAGCCGGTAATAACCCTGAAAGGCCACAGTGAACTGACCCGCTACCATGCCATCAGTACACTGGCTACCGGCGTGACAACGGCATTTAGTCCGGCCGGCGAGCCAGCAGCCAACGCGGAATATATGCGCCAACAGCAAGCCGGTAACTGGCAAGGCCCAAATTTGAGTTACGCCGGTTTTGTGTTTGAACCAACGCCGATACTGGGCGGTTCTGTGTATCCAAAAACTGTAGCCGACTGGCAGGCTGAAATAGCCAGCCAAAAAGCTCAGGGTGCAAAATATATCAAACTGTACCAGGGCCTGAGCAAAGACGAAGTGGCTATGGGTATCCGCCTGGCTCAGGCCGCCGGCTTAAAAGCCATAGCGCATCTGGACAGTGTCAGCTGGCAATTTGCTGCAGACTTGGGTATCGATGCGTTAACTCATGCACTGCCCACCAGTGCTGAACTGTTAACCGGTGACAGTAAAACAGCGTATCTGGCTGAGCGTAAAAAACCGCACAGCGGCCGCTTTACCTACAACTGGTTTAAACATGCCGATTATGACAATGCCCCTATGCAGCGGCTTTTCACCACACTGGCGCAACAACAAACAAGGATTGATTTAACGTTAGTGGCGAACGAAATGATTTACTTCGCCCGCGAGTTGGAAACCTTGTATCCGGAGTCCGATATGTGGGTGTTTCACCCGCAAATGCGCAAAAGCTGGCGCGGTGCACTGGCTGCGCCCAGCTACGACTGGACTGCCGAAGAAGTGGCCACTGCACAACAACAAATGCCGAAAGTGCAGCAATTATTTAAACGGCTGTACGATGCCAGCGTGCCGCTGGCCATCGGTACTGACAGCGTCGCCAGCGGCCCGTTTTACCTGCGTGAACTTCAACTTAGCCAAACAGCTGGCCTGACTAACTGGCAGGTACTGCAACTGGCCACCGTAGGCGGTGCCCGCCATCTGGATTTAGCCGAAACCGGTCAGCTGGCAGCGGGCTATGTTGCCGACTTTATCGTGCTAACCACTAACCCGGTAACTGATCTGAATGCGCTGACCACCGTGCATACCGTGGTGCAGCAGGGCAAAGCCCACCGCGTAGATGCCCTTAAAGCTGAGTTGGCCAACCTAAGCAACATTGAACTGTAAATCTGTCTGAAAACTGAGTTTAAACATAGCGAGGAAATAACCATGGAAACTTTACAACACCTGATAACACCTTTCACGACTGCCTGGTATCAGGCGGATAGCCAGCAGTTAATATCGTTCGGCATCTTCTTTGTGGCCATGTGGCTGATTGCTGTGGTGATTGAAGCTGCGATTATAAAAGCCACCAAGGAGGACTAAAATATGGACACTATCAATCAACTTATCGTCGCGTTTACTGAAGCCTGGCAACAAGCCGATCTGTTGTTTTTGCTGGGCTTTGGCCTGTTCTTTGTCGCAGTATGGTTTTTACCCAGCTTGCTGGCTTTGGTATTTAACCGCCAGCATCTGGGCAAAATTGCGCTGTTGAATATTCCGGCCGGTTTTTCCTGGATTGCCTGGCTGGCACTCTTGGTATGGGCGGTTACCGGCAAACTTAGCAACAAACTGGCGGCTAAAGCGCGGTTAAAGCCGGTGGCCTGATACATTATAAGGCAACGCTATCACCTTCATTTAAAATCAGCAGCGGCACTGTACTTTGCAGTTGCTGCTGCATATGCAACAAACGCAGTAATGGTGAGTGCGAGCTGTGATCGCCCATCTGCCAGCTGCCATTGCCGTAGCCCCAGGGGATCATCAGTTTACAGCCCAGCTCTGCAGCAGCGACTAACGCATCTTCCGGCGTGGTATGCACATAACGATACCAGTCGCCGTCTGTTTCATGGTGATAGGATGCTATTGGTAGCAGGCAGATATCAATATCGCCATATTTCTGCTGAATATCGTTAAAATGTGCCGAATAGCCGGTATCGCCGGCAAAAAACAGTGTGTTGCCACTATGCTCCAGCAGCCAGCCACCCCACATCGCCTGGTTATGGTCATTAAACAACTTGCGGCTGTTAAAATGATGCGCCGGCACTAAGTGGATATTCAGTTCACCCAGTTGGCTATGGCTGTACCAGGCTTGTTCAATAATGTTATAGCCGCCTTTGGGCATATAAGCTGCCATACCCAGCGGCAAATAATAGCTAGCCTTGTTACCAATTTGCGCAATGCTGGCATGGCTAAAATGATCATAATGCAGGTGTGAATACAGCACAGCGTCGGTTGCCGCCAGCTGTTCAGCTGTCAGTTTTGGCGTGTAAGGCCGTTTAATAATACCGGCCAGATGTTGCGCCCAACTTACCGGCCAGTCAAACTGGCCGAATACCGGATCAAACAACAGTTGCTGGCCATCGGGGGTCTTTACCTGAAAACTAGCATGCCCCAACCACTGCAGGCTAAAGCCGGTGTTAAGTAACGGCGCCTGCTGCTGGCCGATATACTGACAATCCTGGCCCGGGGTTTTACAGGCCACTGCGGCATGCGGCGGATAACAGTCGGCTGTGCAATTGGCCGGATACTGGCGCTTTTCCACCGCCGTGCGATATGCATTACGGTACATGCCCTTGTACTCGCCTTCTGTGACCTGCTCAATCACTGCATCCGGGCCTACTTGCTGCACTACCCGGTTTGGCGTGCTACAGGCATTGAGTAACACCGCGCTGCCAAGCAGTGCGGTGGCAGAAACTAACCTTAGTTTCATTAATAATCCTTTATTTATCATTGCTGTTATTTCGCTTACTGCTGTCTTAATACCATGGCTGGCTTGCGCCCGGCAACCTGCCAGGCCAGCGCAGCAACGGTACACCAGCAAATGGCGAAGGTTGCCGCCGCGGCCAGCAGGTACCAGAGCGGGTTTTGACTGATACGGACACTAAACGCGCTGAGCCAGTTGTTTAATGTCCAGTAGGTTGCTGGAATAGCCAGCATGCTGCTGACTGCCATAAGTTTCAGGTACTCGCTGGCCAGCAGATTAACCAGGTTGAAGCGACCTGCGCCCAGTACTTTACGCATGGCCACTTCCCGCGAGCGCTGCTCTGCGCTAAAGGCAGCCAGGCCAAATAATCCGATACAGGTTAGTGCAATGGCCAGGCTGGCAAAAATAGCGATCACTTTGCTCTGACGTCTCTGGTTATGATACATGGCGTTGTAATCATCATTTAACCAGCTCAGCCTCAGATCCTGCCGTTGCAGCCGATCTGCCAGCAACTGCTGTACTTTGCTTTGAGTGCCAATGGCAAATTCAGGCTGTAAGTCCAGTATGATGTTACTGTAATTCATGGGAGAGCGACCACAAATCAGTATCAGCGGCTCGGGCTCTTTCAGTGCGGAGCCGACCTGAATATCGGCTACCACGCCGACTACAGTCATACGTAGTACAGGTTCATCACCGGGCAGCAACCATTGCTGACCTATCACATCGTTAAGGTCCGTCACGCCGGCTTTTTGCGCTAATGAGGCCGTGATGATGACCGAAGCGGTTGCATGGTCGCCCTGGGTCTGGTACCAATCACTTTGAAAGTCGTCACTGAAGTCGCGGCCTGCCAGTAAGGTTAAGCCTGCTGCTTTAGCAATATTAAAACCTACGCCTATCTGTGATACCGGCGGCAAGGTATTGTCCTGCGTCTGACCAGGCAGCTGGATGTCCATCGCCTGAGAGACGGTTTCAGTAAGTTGCATATCCAGCATCGATACCGCGTTGACACCGTCCAGCTTGGCCAGGCTTTGCAGTAAGTCCTGGTTGCCGGCCCAGAATAAATGCTGATTATTTATGCCTTTAATTAATAACCGACTGTCCCGAAGATAACCGGTGGGCTGATTTTGTAACAGTTGCAGTTGTTGCTGTAATACTATGCTGGCCACCAGTAATCCAACAGTAATGGCTCCTTGCAATACCAGCAAGCCTTTACGTAGCCAGATAGCCGTATTACCGCGCTGAAAATCTCCACTTAATACTTTTTTGGCATCAAAAGCAGAAATAAACACAGCCGGGTAGATACCAGCCAGACAGCCGACTACCACTACACAGCTAACTAAAATTACACCAAAGTTGCCGGCATAGTGTAGCTCAAGTGGACGGTTAATCAGCTGATTAAACTGAGGTAACGCCAGCTCCACGGCAACGGCCGCCAGTAAGCCAGCACAAACGGCTATCAGCAGCGACTCCAGCATAAACTGCAAAAATAACTGGCTGCGACTGGCGCCTAAGGCTTTACGAACACCTACTTCTTTTGCCCGCATACCAGCGCGTGCTGTGCTCATATTAATAAAGTTAATGGCAGCAATCAGCAGTAACAAAGCGGCCAGCAGCAGGCAAATACGTACCGTACTGGCTGAACCATTCACCTTGAACTCATAAGCTAATGCCGAATGCAGGTGAATGTCGGTCAGGGCCCGCAGTTCCAGTCTGCTCATTTGCTGACCGTCATACGCTTGCTGGTTCAGTGTGGATGTGAGTTGGCTAAGCAGAGTGGTTTTATCAATGTCATCTGGTAAGTGAATATAGCTGTAAACGTTGTTTATTCTTATGCTGGTGGAGGCCGCGCCGTCACTGATACGGCGTAACGACCCAGCCCGAAGATGGCTTTGCTGCGGTAAGCGGAATACCGCTGTTACGGTATAACGCTGCTCGCCAAGCTGAAATTGCCGGTTGATAATATCAGTGCTGCCAAACAAGCGCTGCGCCTCGTGTTCTGCCAGCGCAATCTGGTTTGGCTGTGCCAAAGTTGCAGCAAGATCGCCTTGTAGCACCTGAATGGTAAAAAATTCTGCGATGTTACTGTCAACTGATAGTGGCCATTCCAGCGACAGTTGCTGGCTGTTTTCTGCCAACTTAACTGCTGGCGCTCCCGGGCTGAAGCGCGTTACCCGGATACGCTTGTCATAGTCTTGCAGCAGAGCTTTCATTGCCGGGCTCGATACCGGGAAACGTTGATTCATTGAAGCAAAATGCTGTTCCAAACGATAGGTATGGGCTGCATCGGGGTGCATTTTATCAAAACCCAGCTCATAGCTGGCATACAGCAAAATCAGCAGTGCCGAAGCCAGGCCAACCGTTAAGCCCGTTAAATTCAGTGCTAAATGGGTTTTATGCCTGAGCACAGCGCGCGCACCGGTTGTAAGATAATTACTTAACATGGTCAGTGAGTTAAGCATATTTCGCCTCCAGCGCACGCTCGGTAATGATCTGACCATCCAGCATCCGAACAATGCGGCTGGCATAGCGTGACTCGTGCTCTGAGTGCGTCACCATAACAACAGTTGTGCCTTCGCGATTTAACTGGCGCAGCATCTGCATCACTTCTTCACTGTTTTTTGAATCGAGGTTACCGGTGGGTTCATCCGCTAATATCAAAGCCGGGTTAATCACCAAAGCTCTGGCGACAGCCACCCGCTGCTGCTGGCCACCAGATAGCTGCAGTGGCAAATGATCGGCGCGGTGGTCTATCTGCATGCGTTTTAGTATCGCCTCTACCCGCTGTTTACGCTCGCTGGCAGCGACACCCTGATACTGCAGCGGCAACTCAACATTCTGAAATACCGTTAACTCATCAATCAGGTTAAAGCTTTGAAACACAAAGCCGAGTTTGGTTTTTCTAAGCTGCGCCAGTTGCTTTTCACTGTAGTTGGCAATATCAGTACTTTCGAACAGATAAGCGCCTGAGGTGGGGCTGTCCAGCATGCCTAAAATGCTCAGCAGGGTAGATTTACCGCAGCCGGAAGGGCCCATAATAGCAACAAAGTCGCCTTGTTCAATGTGTAAATCAATCTGGTTCAGCGCTGTGGTTTCAAGCTCGGCGGTGCGAAACACCCGGTTTAATTGTTGTAACTGGATCATCTTGCTGTCCTTATTGTTGTAGTTGAATAGTATCGGCTTGGGCGAAATCGCGATAGCCGGAAATAATCACCTGATCTCCGGCTTGCAGGCCGCTGATAATCTCAACCTGACGGGCACTCTGTCTGCCAAGCGTCACAGTTTGCTTGTGAGCCACAGCGGTATTACTGTTCAGCACATAGACATACTGGCCTGCGCTATCGGCCAGATATGCCCCACGTGGCAACACCAGCGCGTCTTGTTGCTGTGCATCCAGTTTTAGTGTCAGGTTTACTGATTGGCCGCGGGTCACGTTCTGTTCGCCCGGCAGGGTAAACTCAAGCTGAAACTGGTTATTCACTACCCTGCTATCAATGCGGCTGACAACAAGATCAAGCGGCTGCTGATTCAGCTGTGCAGTGGCTTGCATGCCAATAGCGACCCGGCTTAAGTAAAATTCATCGACACTGGCCACCAGTTTGTACTGGCCGGGGATATCGATTTGGCCCATGCGGCTACCCGGCGCGCGTGACTCACCGGCTTCGACGTTAAATTCGCTCAGATAACCACTAACCGGGGCTTTAACCAGCAGGTTCTGCACGTTCTGTCTTGCAAACTCCAGGTTCTTTGTCAGCATAGCCACGCTGTCGCTCAGCTGGCCGAGCTGTTGCTGGCGAATGGCCTCTTCCTGCTGCTGCTGTTGTTTAGTCAGTACCAGTCGCTGTTGCTGATAGCTTAAATCCTGCTGCAGGTTCAGCAGGTGCTCTTTGGCCAGCACGCCGGTTTTTACCAGCGGCTCACTTTGCGCGAGATTACGGCTGAGCGTTGCAATTTGATGCTCGATATCCAGTACGTCCCGTTTCAGGTTCAGCCGGTTGGTTTCAATCGTCATCTGGGTGTTACGCAGAAAGTTCATCTGCTCAGTTACCTGGGCTTCGCGGCTGATTAAGTCCAGCTGCAGCGCCGTGTTACTCAGTTTTACCAGTGGTTGGCCCTGCTCGACAAACTGGCCCTGTTCGGCCAGCTTTTCTTCGACCCGGCCACCTTCAATCACATCCAGAAATACAGTCTGCTGCGGCAATACATTGGCACGTATTGCAATGCTTTCCTGCAGGTTCTGTTGCTGTACTATGGCGGTACTGACCGAGCTAAGCGGCAATAATACAGAGGTACGGGCACTGGCCTGCCAGTTCATGCCAAGCCAGGCGGTGATTGCTACCGTAACCAGCAGTACCACGGGTTTTGTCAGGCGATGCCTGGCAGAGGGGGAAATTTTTTTATCCATATTGTGAGCTCCTGCAATAGTCATATCTGCAACTAACGCAATCAGCGTGCCGGATTTTTATTTTTTTAAATTCAAATGTTTAAATTTTTACAAGGCCAGGGGTGTCCGCTGGCGGTACAACAGGGTGTCCATTAACGGACAGTGTTAAAAGCCGGTAACTTATTGGATTTAAAAGCTTGTTGCCTGATTGCGTGGTTTTAGGTAGGGTGCTGCAATACACACGGGGATTAAAGCATGAAGCAGCCACATAGCGTGCTGGTACTGGATGACAACCAGGATATCCTCACCGCCAGCCGTATTTTTCTGAAACAGCATTTTGCCAGTGTCGTGACTTTGCATGAACCGGCATTGTTAATCAGCACTCTGGCCAGTCAGACATTTGATCTGCTGTTGCTGGATATGAATTTCAGCCGCGATACGCAAAGCGGTGAAGAAGGTCTGTTTTATTTAAAGCAGGCACTGGCAACACAGCCCACTCTTAAAGTCGTGATGATGACAGCCTATGCTGCACTGCCTCTGGCTGTAAGAGCAATGCAACTGGGCGCGGTGAGTTTTATTGCCAAACCCTGGCAAAATGAGCAACTGCTTGACACGTTACGTCAGGCATCTCAGCAGACGCCTGCTGCGCAGGCACCAGTCCGCGCAGCAACAGACTCAGACAGCACACCCTTACTCGGAGATAGTCCGGCAATGCAGCAGGTGCTGCGCACCATTGAGAAGGTGGCGCCGACACAAGCCAATGTGCTGCTGTTGGGGGAAAGTGGTACCGGTAAAGCCTTGGTTGCACAGGCGATACATCAGGCATCTGCCCGTGCTGGTGCGCCTTTGGTGACGGTTGATATGGGCAGTCTCAGTGACAGCCTGCTTGAGAGTGAATTGTTTGGTCACAAAAAAGGCGCTTTTACCGATGCCAAAGCCGATTACAGTGGCCGTTTTGTCCAGGCCAGTGGTGGTACCCTGTTTCTCGATGAGCTGGCGAACCTTGGTTTGCCGCAGCAAGCGAAACTGCTCACCGCACTGCAGCAGCGCACTGTGGTGCCGGTAGGTGGCAGCCAGAGTATTGCCATAGATATCCGGCTGATTTGTGCTACCAACGACAACCTGCACCAGGCGGTGACGCAGGGACGATTCCGGCAAGACTTGCTGTACCGGATCAATACGGTAGAAATTGTGTTGCCGCCGCTGCGGGAGCGTCAGCAGGACATACCGTTGCTGCTGAACTGGTATTTGCACAAATTCAGCGAATATTATCAGCGTGACGGGCTGAAAATCAGCCCGGCAGATTTACGTTATCTGCAGCACTACGACTGGCCGGGGAATGTCCGGCAACTGGCGCATGCGGTAGAGCGTGCTGTAGTACTGGCAGATAACAATATGCTGGATTTCAGCCAGCCAGTTAGCGCACGATCAGCGGCCAGTGCAGCATCGGTGGCAACCGGTGCTGCTGATACTGCTGCAGATTTTATGCTGGAGTTTGTTGAAGAGAAAACCATCCGTCAGGCGCTACAATACTATCAGGGCAACGTTAGTCAGGCAGCCAAAGCTCTGGGGCTGACCCGTGGAGCGCTATACCGGCGGTTGGAAAAATATGGTCTCTAATCTGCGTTTGCCACTTTTACTACTGAGCTTCACTGTGCTGCTGGTGCTGGCTTGCCTGCAATGGCAGCAAGGGCCGTCTGCTCTGGCAGTGACAATGACGTTGGCTACGGTGCTTGTTGCTGTAATGATCTGGCAGTTGAGCCGGGTACAGCAACGGCAGACAGCACTGGTACTCAGAGCGCTGGTCAATCAGGATACTTCACTGACACTTGTGGGGCAGCCGCAGCTTAGCGGCTTGCTGGCCGATGCCCAACAGCAGCTGAGCCTCAGCCGGCAGCAAGCTGAAGCGCGAGCTCAATATCTGCAAACACTGCTTAGCCAGCTTGATGTTGCAGTACTGGAGTTCAGTTCAGATAATTGCCTGTTACAAGCTAACCCGGCTGCGGCGCGGTTGTTGTCGGGGGAGCAATATACTGAACTGCAGCAAGGCCGGGTCAGCAGTACAGATTTGCAGGCGCTTATCAGCATGTTGCAAACGACCACAGGGCATTATCAGGGCCAGCTGCAGTGGACGCAGCCCGGCTACACTGACCGGCTGGCCGTTAGCATAGTGTGCACCAGGTTGCAGGGCAAGGTTCGTAAGCTGGTGACGTTGCAGAGTATTAATCAGGCATTGTTACAGCAAGAAGTGCAGGCATACCAGCAAATGACACGGGTGCTGACACATGAAATTGCCAATTCGGTGACACCGATGGCGTCGCTGGCGCAAAGTTGTCTGCATATTCTGCCGCAGGCTGGCCATGTTCTGAGCCAGGATGATCATGCTGATTTAGCAGAAGCTCTGGCGACCATAGAACGCAGAGGCCAGCATCTTTCCACCTTTATTCTGTCATTTAAACAGCTTAGTCAACCGGTGAAAGCCAGCTTAGAGTTGACCGACCTGGTTACCATTATCAACAATTGCCTGGTGTTACAGCGTTCTGCGCTTGCCCAACACAATATTCAGCTGAAGCTTGCATTACCCGACCAGGCTAAGCTGTGGCTGGATGAAGCATTAACCGAGCAGGTCCTGATTAACCTGTTACACAACGCGATAGATGCGCTGCAGCAAATCACCGACAGGCAAATAGATATATCTTTACAGCAAAACCGCCAACATGGCTGGCAGCTGGATATTTGTGATAATGGGACGGGGATCAGTAAGCAGGTTGCCAAACAGATATTTATTCCGTTTTTTACCACTAAACCACAGGGTTCAGGTATTGGCTTAAGTTTGTCGCGGGCTTTGCTGCAGGCTCAGGACGCGCAGCTGCAGTATGTGCCGGGCGCAGCGCCCGGCAGTTGCTTCAGAATAACATTTAAAACGTAGCGTCAGGTAACTAACGGCGAAGGCTAGTCAGAGGCTTTGCTTAGCTTCTTCTCCAGTTTCTCAATTTTTTCCTGTGCCTGCTCACGGTAGCGGGTTAAGCGCTCAATGGTGGCCGCAGCGTTGTCTTTAACAAAGCTAACTTGCTGTTCAAGTTGAGCTTTTTGTTTCTGGAATTTATCTTTCTCCAGTTGCAGATCGGCAACCAGATCGCGTTGCTGCTGCAATTCTTCCCGCAGCTGACGGATAACTTCACGTTGCTCCGCCTGATGATTAGCGGTGATGGCACTTTGCTCTTTCAGCATAGCGTTATTGGCTTTGAGCTGTTCGAGCGTTGCCTGGATATCCTGCGAATCGTCGATATCGGCGGTGTGTTGTGCTTTTTCCATTGCATCAAGCTGTTCCTGCGCTTTAAATGCATTATCACGCTGCACATCTGCTTCACGTCGGCTGTGATCCAGCTCTTTATTCAGTTCGCTAAGTTGTTTGCTAAGCGCTTCCAGCTCTTTTTCCTGCCGCGAAATGGTTTCTTCCGCTTGCTGATTTAATGCATTTTGTTCAGCAGGTACCTGCTCTGCCACTTCATTTTGCTGCTGCAACGCTTGTTCAAGCTTTGCCAGCGCATCATCCCGCTCAGCTGTCAGTTTTTCAGTTAACTGTTTTGTTTGTTCCAGTTGCTGTTGCACAGTGTCGATTTCAGCCGTTAGCCTGGCTTCCACTTCAGCGATTGCCTGCTGATCAACGACGGTAACCGGTTCGCCGCCTGACTGGGCTTTTTGTGCCTGTTCAAGCTGAGCTTGTAAGCGTTTATTCAGCGCTACTGCCTGTGTCTCTGTTTTGGTGGCCTGTTGCAACTTCGACTCAAATTCACTCAGCATGGCTTCCAGTTCAGTGACGTCATGGTCGCGGGTTTGCAAATCCTGCTGTGCTTTTTTGCTTTCCTGGCGCGCTTTGTCCAGTTCAGCTTTAATAGCTGCTTCAGCCTGTTGTAACGCCTGTATTTGTTGCTCGGCCTGCTCTGCTAACTTTGCTTTTTGCTGTAGTGGCTCTAATTCCTGCTCTGCCGCTGCAAGCTCAGATTGCAGCTGCTGCAGTTTCTGTTGATTCAGTTGCTGCTCGTTTTGCAGTTGGTCTTCCAGCTCGTCCTGTGCTTGCTGGGCTGCAATCAGTTTCAGCTGGAGCTGCTCGGCTTCTGCTTTAGCTTCGCCAAGTTGGCTCTTGGCATCTGTGGCCTGCTGAGTGGCTGTTTCCAGCGCTTTTTCCAGCTGAGCAAGTTTCGTTTTACTGTCGTTGACTTCTTGATCTGCCAGCGCCAGTTCAGATTTTAGCTGCTCTAGTTCTGCACTGTATTGTTCCAGCTTGGTTTGCTGGTCGCGGTTTTGCGTCTGAACCTGATCCCGCTCGCTGACCAGGCTGGCATATTTCTCTGCCTGAGTTGAAAGCTGTTGTTGTTGCTGCTGCAAACTGTTTTCCAGCTCGGCTTTGCGCTGTTGCAGTTGCTCCAGTTCCAGTTGCAGCTCTCGGTTATGTTCTGCTGCCAGCACTTCGGCCTGCATCGCTTGTTGCAGCTGCTGATTTAGCTGATCTGTTAGCTTTTTCGCATGTTGCTCAGATTCACGCTGAAAGGCAGAGACAAAGTCTTCACTAAAAAAACTGTCTGTACTGACAGGGGCAGGTGCTCTGTTTGCTTGTTCGTTTCGCCATTTTTGATAATGCACGACCAGGCTGGCCTGCGCACCGGGCACTTTAGAAATTAAATAATCTAATGAAACAGGTTTGCCTGTTTTGTGCAATTCATCACAGATCTTCTTAACTTCACTATATTGCATTGCTATTTATCCAACTGACCGGGTGGAATGACTGTCAAATACAGAGTACTACTACGCCCTCATTCTAAGCACTTTTTTATTAAAACCAAATTTTAATTACATTTTCTTTGCAACCCGCTATCTTGCCGCCTAATATACTGTATATAAAAACAGTTTGGTGTCGCTATGATCTTGTATATTGCCGAAAAACCCAGCCTCGCCCGGGCTATTGCTGCGGTATTGCCCAAACCTCAGTATAAAGACAAAGGCTTTATCCGCCTGGCCAACGGTGATGTGGTCAGTTGGTGCATCGGGCACCTGTTGGAACAGGCTGAACCACAGGATTACCACCCTGACTACAAACGCTGGCAAGCGGCACAATTACCGATAGTACCGGACAAATGGTTGTTAAAAGTACGAAAGTCAGCTGAACAGCAGCTTAACGTGATTAAGAAATTGTTAAAACAGGCCGACAGTCTGGTTCATGCTGGTGATCCGGATCGTGAAGGCCAGCTGCTGGTAGATGAGGTGCTGGCGTATTGTGGTGTCAGTGAAAGCAAGTTGGCGGGCACACAGCGGCTGTTAATCAGTGATTTGAATCCGGCTGCGGTAAAGCGGTCGCTTACCCAGTTAAAGCCTAACCGTGACTTTATCCCATTGTCGACGTCAGCTCTGGCACGTAGCCGGGCAGATTGGTTGTATGGGCTGAATATGACCAGAGCCTATACCCTGCAGGGGCAGAAAGCCGGCTATCAGGGCGTGTTATCAGTGGGCAGGGTGCAGACACCACTATTAGGTTTAGTGGTCAAACGCGATCAGGACATTGCAAACTTTGTTGCCAAACCTTTTTATCAGGTACTGGCTGAACTGGAAACAGAGCAACAGGAGCGCTTCACTGCACTATGGCAGCCGAGCAGTGCTTGTGCGCCCTGGCAGGATGACGAAGGCCGGATGTTGGTAAAGGCGCTTGCTGAGAAAGTGCAGCAGAAAATCTGTCAGCAACCGGCCGTGGTCAGCAAGCTTGAACACAAAGAGGCTAAGCAGGCACCGCCGTTACCTTATAACCTGTCAACTCTGCAAATAGAGGCCGCGAAGCGTTATAGCATGACGGCACAGCAGGTGTTGGATAGTTGCCAGCAGTTGTACGAAAAGCACAAGCTTATTACTTACCCCCGCTCTGACTGCCGTTATCTGCCAAAAGAACATTTGAAGCAGGTTAAAGCGGTATCCCAGGCTGTCGCTGTGAATGAACCTGAGTTAGCGCTGGCCGTACAGCAAGCAGATACTGCGTTAATCAACAGAGCGTGGAATGATGGCAAGGTAGATGCGCATCATGCCATTATTCCGACTGAAAAACGCATGCCAGCCGGGCGGCTCAGTATTGCTGAGCAGCGTTTATATCAAATGATAGCCCGCCAGTATCTGGCGCAGTTTTATCCGCCATTTTGCTACCGCGATACGCTGGCAGAAGTCACTATTGCCGGCGGCTGCTTTATTGCCAAAGCACGAGTGGAGCGCAGTGCAGGCTGGAAGAAGCTGTTCAGAGCGCATAATAGCGGCGATAAAATAGCGCTTACCGCTGATGAAGCCGAGCAAAGCCAGTTACAGAGTACTTTACCTGCTCTGGTGGTTGGCCAGCCTTTGTTATGTATTGCGGCAAAGGTACTGGACAAAAATACCAGCCCACCGCAGCCATTTACTGACGCCACACTTTTAGCTGCAATGACGGGGATTAGCCGTTATGTGACCAATGATGAAGTACGCAAAATCCTGCGCGATACCGATGGGCTTGGTACTGAAGCAACGCGGGCCGGCATTATTGAATTGCTGTTTAAACGTGGTTTTCTGCAGCGCAGCGGCAAACAAATCCATGCCACTGCAACAGGTGTTGCATTGATTAACGCGCTGCCTGCTGAAGCGGTGACGCCGGATATGACAGCGCGCTGGGAAGCCGCCCTCAATGCTATCTGCCAGCGTCAGCAAAGTTATCAGGCTTTTATGCAACCGCTGTTGCAGCAGCTACAGCTGTTAATTCAGGGAGCGGCCAATGCAACTCCTGTTGGTTTGCCAACGCAGCCCACGCAACGCTGGCGCGGTAGAAAAAACGCTGCGGTAAAAGGCGCTCAGGCAAACCGCCGCTATCGGCGTAAGACCACTGGCGCGGCAGTGGCAAAAGCTAAACGTAATTAATTGTTATCCTGCTGGATTTTGTTTTGTAGCCTGATTTAAGCTGCAGCACAAATTACGGAGAACAATAATGACAGCAACAAAACGCTTTAAAGCCTTATTAGCGACCGCAGTACTAGGCTGCAGTGGCCTGGCACAGGCCACTATCGTTGAGGTGACTACCAATGTGGGTAAGTTTGAAATTAACCTGTACGATGAAAGTACGCCGGTAACAGTGCAGAACTTTCTGAATTATGTCAGTTCGGGCCGCTATGATGGCACTCTTATTCACCGTTCTATACCAGGGTTTGTGGTTCAGGGCGGTGGTTATGTGTTTGATCAAGAACTGCCACTTAAAGCCGCTGCAACAAATTCCCCGATTATTAACGAACCAAAATGGTCTAATGTACGCGCCACCATCGCTATGGCCAAACAACCCAACAAGCCGAACAGTGCGACAAACCAGTGGTTTATTAACTTAGTGAATAATGCGTCTAATCTGGATTTTCAAAATAGTGGTTATACCGTATTTGGCCAGATTAGCAGTACCGATATGGCTGTGATAGACGCTATTGCCGCGATACCGCAATATAAATTCTTCGTATTTGGTCCGCCAGAGCCAGCTGATCTTCCGCTGCTCAACTACTCTGATTCAGACTATGATGATAATAAGCCGCTGGTGGCTGACAACCTGATTACTATTGAATCTATGGTGGTTGTGGATAACCGCACTAATACCGTTTCTGGCCTGACGCTGGTTCCTACTACCAATACCGGTGGTTCTGGCGGCTCTGGTGGTGATAGTGGCAGCAGTGGCGGCAGCTTTGGTTGGTTGCTGTTACCACTGAGTTTATTGGCGCTGCGACGTCGTCGCGGTTAAAGGCCGAAAATCACAGTAAAAAAGCGGAGCAACAGCTCCGCTTTTTGTTTTAACCGGGCACTATTATGTTTTAAAGCATCCGGTTAGCAGAAATCTTTCTACTGTGTCGCTGGTCAAGTCAGTGATGTCATCTACACTTATGCCACAGCCCTGTCTGAAATTATGACAGCTAATTGGTGTAAGTGAGGGTAGCCTGATGATCTTGTTAGTGGGTGGAGAAAAAGGAGGCAGCGGAAAAAGCTGTCTGGCACAGAATATTGCGGTGTACTTTTCCCGTGAGAAGAAGGCCAATGTCATGCTGGTTGATTGCGACCCGCAACGCACCTCGTCCGATTGGGTGCAGGAGCGGCACCTCGATGCTGATTTACCCTGGATAAACTGCGTGCAAATGTATGGCAAAATCCGTTATGAATTGAAAAGCCTTGAAATGCATTACGATGTGGTCATCGTCGATTGTGGTGGGCAGGACAGCGTCGCACTGCGCTCCGCGATGGTGGTGGCATCTCATGTGCTGTTTCCATTACGGCCTAAGCGGCGCGACCTGAAAACGCTGGAGCACCTCGAAGATTTGGTCAGTGCCTGCAACGTGGTAAATCCGGACATGATTGTTGGTTGCGTCATTACGCAGTGCCCGTCGCTGCCAAATCAGGCGAACCGCATTCTGGATGCAAAAGAAGTGTGTAAGTCTTTTAATATCCGGGTGCTGGATGCTATTACTTACAATCGCAATGCTTATGATGACAGCGAAGAAAAAGGTTTGTCTGTAATGGATGTAGAGCCTGACGGTAAAGCCGCGCAGGAGATCCGTGATATAGTGACCGAGTTACTGGCAATGAAGGCGATACAAGAAGATGGCGCTGACCGATCTGAAGAAAAAGTCGCAGCCGCACGGTAAATCCGGTTTTACGGCAGACGAATTTATTGATGATGCTAATAATTATGCGATGGGCATGCCGCGTATCGTGAGTTTACGGCTGCCGGATGCGGATGATACTGACGATACTACCCGGCTGCCGATGCGCCATGCCACCTTCACGTTAAGCCAGGAAGCGATAGATGCGTTAAACGAGCTGAGCCAGGCAACCGGCGAAGCCAAATCTAAGTTAATCCGCAAATTGATTTTACAGGCCAGCAAGCCGGTAAAACGGCAACTGGCCAGAAAGAAGAAATAGTGGATGAAACCGGCTATTTCATCAAAAAGGCATAGCCGGCCAGGAACGCCGTTTCCTGAAACACTTTTAAACCGGTATCTTTAAAGTCGATTGGTAACGGGTGGCGCTTTAGTTTTTCTTTTAATTCCGTGGCGCTGATAATAGTGCAGTTACAGCCGGCAATAAGCTGCAACGCGGCTTCTATTTTAAAACCTACTGCGCCACCGGCAAATTTGCCTTTCTGCGGTCTTTCTTTGATCACCAGCTGACTTATCTGGTAATCCTCAATAAATTTGGCAAACGTAAACTGAAACTGACGCATCTGTTGCTGGTCGGCATCTTTACTTAGTGCAAAGCGGTTCTGCCGGCAGTCGGCCAGTTCGAACAAGCCATTTTTTAACGCCATCAGGCAGATGATGGCTTCACTACCTTTGATCTCGATTCCACAAGTACGCATAGCACAGCCCTCTGCTTAAGGTTGGGTTAAATTATGATAGTTATTTTCAATGACTGCACAGGTCTGCTGTAACGGCTCACCATACAAGATGGGGCTGAAGTCTTTATTTACGCAGTAATTAAGACGAAAACGTTTCAGGCTGTCGATACTACTGGTTGCTTTTTCCAGCTGAGCGCGCTGGCTTTCGCCCCATTGTTCTGACAACTCAAGTAATTGCTTGCGGGTTTTACGCAGGGCGCCTTCTTTGCTGTCACCCGCTATCGCGGCCTTATCTAAAATCGCTTCAAACAATTGCTCTTTATACGGCTTAATCTTTTCGTGATCCGAAAAGGTAATCACTAACAGCACTATCACCACTAACCAGAAAAACTTTTTCATTACGTCTGAACTCCGGTAATACACGCAGCTATTGTATCGGATTGCAGCGGTGCATGCATCGGCACTGTGTTGATATCTGAAAAGTGTAAACCTGGATGACATAGTAACCCCAAAACTGTAAACAATGTTGTCAGTTTGGCGCTGTGAATTGTTATTTAGTGCGGCCTTAATGAGGGCATAGAATTTGCTTTGTCACAGGTCAAAGAATTCAGCGTGTAAGCTGTTATAATCAGCGGCAAGTGCAGACAGCAGTATCGGGGTCGGTAGTGGATCAGCAAAAGATAGATATTAAAAATATTCCCGTGTATGTTGAAGTGCATACACCCAGTGCAAACAAGGCACCAGAGTATGCACCGCGTAACCGCATTTATGTGCGGGCGGTAAAAGGGCTACATCAGGCGGTTCGCCGTTATATGGGTTTTGTATTCATGGGCTTGTTCATGCTGTTGCCCTGGTTACAGTACGAAGGGCATCAGGCCATTTTGCTTGATATTACCGAGCAGAAGTTCAATATTTTCGCGCTGACGTTATGGCCACAGGATTTCACCATTCTGGCGTGGATTTTTATTATTGCCGCTTATGCATTGTTTTTTATTACCGCCTTTTATGGCCGGGTCTGGTGTGGCTATTTGTGTCCACAAACAGTGTGGACCTTTATTTTTATCTGGTTTGAAGAAAAAATTCAGGGTACGCGCAACCAGCGTATGAAGCTGGATGCCGAGCCCTGGTCGGGCGTTAAATTCTTTAAAAAAGCCGCAACACATTTTTGCTGGTTGGCATTTTCACTACTGACGTCGCTGATTTTTGTTGGCTATTTCACACCTGTGGCCGATTTGTTTATGCAGTTTTTTACGCTGGAAGCCAGTTTCTGGGCAGTGATATCGGTGTTGTTTTTTACGCTTTGCACCTACGGTAATGCTGGGTGGATGCGGGAAATCATGTGCACGCATATTTGTCCGTACGCCCGTTTTCAGTCAGCCATGTTTGATAAAGATACTTTCACCGTGACCTATGATGAGAAACGTGGTGAAAACCGCGGTCCGCGTAGCCGCAAAGATAAAGACTACAAAGAAAAAGGCTTAGGTGACTGCATCGATTGCAACTTGTGTGTACATGTGTGCCCTACCGGCATTGATATTCGTAACGGCCTGCAATATGAGTGTATTAACTGCGGCGCCTGTATTGATGCCTGTGACGATACCATGAGTAAAATGGGCTATCCGCCGGGGCTTATCAGTTACACCACCGAGCACAGCTTAAATGGCAAGCATACCCGGGTGTTACGGCCTAAGTTGTTGGGTTATCTGCTGGTATTGCTGGCGGTATGCACTGCTTTCGCCTGGACGTTGTACAGCCGGGTGCCGCTGGAAATGAATATTATCCGTGACCGTGGTGCGTTGTTCCGCACCAACAATGATGGCCTGGTCGAAAATACGTACACGCTGAGTATTTCCAATAAATCCCAGCATACAGTGGTGTTTGATTTAAGCGTGTCGGCAGATGCCAGCTTTAATTGGATAGGCCCGCATCAGGTCAGTTTAAATGGTGGTGAAACCGGTAGTGTGTCAATCAGTCTGGCACTGGATCCCTACAGCACGAAAGAGCGCTCACTGGAAATTACGTTTACCGTTCAGCAGCAGGATAACGCTGAAGTTCAGCTGCAGCAGGCAACGAAGTTTTTCCTGGGCAACCGATGACCACATTTGACTACAGTACACTGCAGCCGGATCTGATCCTGGATGCGCTGACCGAGCAAGGCCTGGACGTATGTTCAGGCTTGCTGGCATTGAACAGTTATGAAAACCGCGTTTACCAGTTCAGCGCGTATCAGGCCGGCAATGACAAGCCACAAAAGTTTGTCGCCAAGTTTTACCGGCCACAGCGCTGGACACAAGCGCAATTGCTGGAAGAGCATCAGTTCGCAGCAGAGCTGGCAGCGGCCGATGTGCCGGTTGTTACGCCTTTAGCAGTAAAGGGTAACAGCCTGCTACAGTTTGCCGGTTACTCTTTTGCATTATTTCCAAGCCGTGGTGGCCGCACGCTCGAGATAGACAATGACGAGCAACTGGCCATGCTGGGGCGTTTTCTCGGCCGTTTACATCAGGTCGGTAAAGCAACTGCTTTTGTGCATCGTCCGGCATTCAGTATCGATAGTCATTTACTCCAAAGCCGGCAACTGCTGGCTGAACTGTCGCTGATCCCCGGCTACCTGCGTCCGGCATTTGATAGCGTATTGGATCAGGTCATTGCATTGTGCGCAGAGCAATACCAACCCACTAATATGATCCGGCTGCACGGTGACTGCCACGCCGGCAACCTGTTCTACATCGAGCAGGGACCTTTTTTTGTTGATTTGGATGACTGCCGCTCGGGCCCGGCAATTCAGGATTTATGGATGATGTTATCCGGTGACCGCCAGCAGCAGCGCGATACACTGGAAATGATGCTGGAAGAGTACGAGCAGTACTGTGAGTTTGACCCGGCCGAGCTCAAGCTGATCGAGCCTTTACGGGCAATGCGAATGATACATTACATGGCCTGGTTGGCCAGACGTTGGCAGGATCCGGCTTTCCCGATGAACTTTCCATGGTTCGGTACAGACAAATACTGGGAACAACAGGTGCTGGCATTAAAAGAGCAATTATTTCTGTTACAGCAGCCGCCGCTTTCATTAGTGCCAGACTACTGAGTTTTTGTTAAGCTGTGTCCAACTTACTGCATCAGAGGATATTACTGAGCATGAAAAAACTGTTTGTGTTAGCAATGGCTTTACTGCTGCCGCTGACGGCCTGCGCCGAAGCGAAGTATGAGCAAGGCAAGCAATACGATGTGGTGGCTGATGTCGCGACCAGCAAACCGGAAGTGAAAGAGTTTTTCTCGTTTTACTGTCCGCATTGCTACCAGTTTGAACCGATAATGCAGAGCGTGGAGCATAAGCTGCCTGATGGTACCAGTTTTAAAAAAATGCATGTCGATTTTTTACGTGCCGCATCACCT
>NZ_DATCSY010000387.1:0-10542 GCF_036568245.1 Rheinheimera sp.
ACTTTTTTCAGCTGTGCAGGCTGATTAACTTCCCAGTCTTTCTGCGGTGCCAGCCGGACCCTGGCCCCATTGGCGCCACCTCTGCAGTCTGAACCGCGGAAGGTTGACGCGGACGACCAGGCGGTATAGACCAGTTCAGGCACTGTTAAACCTGATGCCAGTATTGCCTGTTTTAAGCTGGCGATATCGGCAGTATTGACCAGTTCATGGTTAACCGCAGGTACCGGATCTTGCCAGATTAAATCTTCCGCCGGTACTTCCGGCCCCAGATAACGGGATTTAGGGCCCATGTCGCGGTGAGTTAGCTTAAACCAGGCGCGGGCGAAGGCATCTGCAAACTCGTCAGGATTCTGGTGAAAGTGCTGTGATATTTTGCGATAGGCCGGGTCTTCCCGCATCGCCATGTCAGCCGTGGTCATCATGATGCCGACTTTTTTGCCGGCGATTTCTGCATCCGGCGCGTGGTCTTTTTCTGCCAGGTTCTTTGCCGCCCACTGATGGGCACCGGCAGGGCTTTTTGTCAGCTCCCAGTCATAACCAAACAGTACATCAAAATAGCTGTTATCCCACTGTGTTGGTGTGGGGGTCCAGGCGCCTTCAATGCCGCTGGTTATAGTGTCACGGCCTTTACCGCTTTTATAGCTGCTTAACCAGCCAAAGCCCATATCGTGCAAGGCGCCGCCTTCCGGCTCAACGCCCACATGGCTGGCATCGCCGGCCCCATGTGCTTTGCCAAAAGTATGGCCGCCAGCTGTTAGCGCCACGGTTTCATAGTCATTCATGGCCATACGCTCAAATGTATCGCGTATATCGCGCCCCGATGCAATAGGGTCAGGCTCACCGTCCGGCCCTTCCGGGTTGACATAAATTAAGCCCATTTGCACTGCTGCAAGCGGGTTTTCCAACTCTCTGTCACCGGAGTAACGGCTGTTTTCACGGTCGCTGGTAGCCAGCCACTCTTTTTCAGCGCCCCAGTATACGTCTTCTTCCGGCTCCCAGATATCGGCCCGGCCACCACCAAAACCGAAGGTTTTAAAACCCATGGTTTCCAGTGCTACATTACCGGCAAGAACGAACAGATCGGCCCAGGATAAACTGCTGCCGTATTTTTGTTTAACCGGCCATAACAAGCGCCGGGCTTTGTCCAGATTACCGTTATCTGGCCAGCTGTTCAGAGGCGCGAAACGCTGATTGCCGGTAGAGGCGCCACCACGGCCATCAGCGGTGCGGTAGGTGCCGGCTGCGTGCCAGGCCATGCGGATCATAAAAGGACCATAGTGGCCATAGTCTGCCGGCCACCAGTCCTGTGAGTCGGTCATCAACGTAGCTAAATCTTGCTTGACCGCAGCCAGATCAAGCTTTTTAAACGCTTCTGCATAGTTAAAGTCATCTCCCAAAGGGTTAGACTTCTTGTCATTCTGATGCAGTATTTTGATATTCAGCTGGTTTGGCCACCAGTCGATGTTCCTGGTACCCCGGCCTCCCACTTTGGTGTTACCGCCATGCATAACCGGGCATTTACCGGCCGAGCTGTTGTTATTGTCCATATATTACTCCTTGCAACCTTGGTTTTCACTGGGCCCATTGCATGTACCCGCTTTTGTTAATGCATAGACTATAGACCGGCAGAGAACAGTGCGAAAGCCAGTTTTGACTATCGTGCTAATCGTTTTTTCTGATTAAAATTTATAGCCTTAGCGCTTGCCTTACGGCGCACTGTCTGGCTGCACACATTCAAAATAAAAGATTGCCTCCCGGGGCGCTGCCGGTTAGCTTAGCGGTATCTTGGTAACGTAAGGCTTACTATGCGCAGCGTGACTATTCTGGTCGATGTACAAAATATCTATTACACCTGCCGTGAAGCGTATCAGCGTAATTTTGATTACAACGCTTTTTGGCGTCAGGTTAGCGCTGATCGCACTGTGGTGAAAGCTATTGCTTACGCGATAGATCGGGGTGATGAAAAACAGCGCCAGTTTCAGAATATTCTGCGTGCCATTGGTTTTGAAGTAAAACTAAAGCCCTTCATTCAGCGCGCCGATGGCTCTGCTAAAGGCGACTGGGATGTCGGCATAACAATTGATGCAATTGAATACGGCCAGCGCAGCGATGTGTTGGTACTGGCTTCCGGCGATGGCGATTTTGCTTTGTTGGCCGAAACCCTCATTACTAAGTACCTCACTGAAGTTGAGATATACGGCGTAGCAGGGTTAACAGCGCAGGCGCTGAGCAATGCTGCCAGCCGTTTTATTGCTATTGAAGAGCCCTTGCTATTACCAAAGTAGGCGTACCCATATAATCCCGACAGCTTTGCTGCTGCCGGGCGCTTCAAAGTGCCGGTTTATTGATGCTCCATCGTTTTGGCCAACGCATCATCAAGCTCTGCGGCGCGAATGTATGCCTCCCGCGTTTGTAATCGCTGTATATAATCAGTAAAAACGGGTCGTTTTTCTAAAGTGCCAAACAGCATACCCCAGCTGATATGGCTGCCAACATAGACATCTGCAGCTGTAAATTGCTCACCACACAAGTAGGGCCCGTTAGCCAGTGCTGTTTCTAACGCATTAAGGGTATCGTTGTATAAACCGCAGCCGACCGAGGTACAGTTGTCTCTGTCAAGGCGCCAGTTATAAGCTTTGGCGGTTGTGGCCATTTCCAGCGGGCCGGCAGCAAAAAACAACCAGCGATAATAGGTGCCGCGGTCACTGCTATCAGGTGCCGGCGCCAGGCCTTTATCCGCAAACTGATCGGCCAGGTAGGCGCATATAGCGGCGCCTTCAGTGACTACGGTATCGCCATGCTGAATGGCTGGTACTTTACCCATAGGATTGAGTGCCAGATACTGCGCCGATTTCAGATTGCCGCCAAAATGCATCAGTTCAACATCGTAAGGCAGGTTCAACTCTTCCAGCATCCAGCGGATGATGCGGCCGCGCGAGTTAGGGTTGGTATAAAAAGTTAATGGTTTCATCGGAGCTTTCCTTTTGACAGATGTTGTTATCAATCACGTAAATAGCTGTTTTTGTCGCTACCAGGTTAAGATAGAGTCTAAATAGGACAGATTGCGTCCTAATTATCGGTTATATTTTTAATATTATCGTGATAGCTGGAGCAGCCTGTGTTTAACCGGAGATCAGTATGAGCGGCCCAACCATTCGCGTCCTCAGTTTGCTGGAGCTGTTGCAATCGCATGCCCGCTTAAGCGGCAGCGAAATAGCGACGCGGCTGGGCGTTGATAAACGCACGGTGCGCCGTTATATCCGCGCGCTGGAAGATCTTGGCATTCCGGTAACAACAGAGCAGGGGCGTGATGGCGGCTATATGCTGGTCGCGGGCTTTAAGTTGCCGCCGATGATGTTTACCAATGATGAAACGCTGGCGCTGTCACTGGGCTTGCTGGCAGCTAAAAATCTGCAACTACCTGATACTGATACCGCTATCAGCAGCATTCAGGCCAAACTTGAACGGGTAATGCCGGCAAAACTAAAGTCACGCACCAGGGCCATCGCCGACAACATCAAGGTGATAATACCGGCGGCAGAAGCAGAAACATCAGGCCAACATTTGGCACCGCTGTTAGAGGCAATGGAGCAGCAATGTTCGGTCATTATACAGTATGCGGCTTATCAGCAATCCGTTGTCGCACGGCAGGTTGACCCTTACGGTTTACTGTTCCGTCTTGGCCGCTGGTATTTATGCGCATACTGCCATCTGCGCCGTGAACTGCGCACGTTCAGACTTGACCGGTTACAGCGTATCGAACGGCACCCACATCAGTTTCAGCGGCCAGCGGATTTTGATTCCGCCGAGTACTTCAACCGCAGTTTATTTGACATGCCGGGTAATCTTGCTGTGCAGATAGTATTTCATACTGACAAACAGACCGCCGCGCAGGTAATAGGCCTTACCGCTTCTATGCTAAAACCCCATGCTGATGGATTACTGCTAAATAGTCGCACCGACAGCTGCCTGCATCTGGCGCAGTGGCTTAGTCAGTTACCTTTCGATTTCAGTATTATCGAACCGCCAGAGCTGAAACAGGCGTTAAAACAGCAGGCAGGCCGTTTAATGGCAATAGCGCAGCAATAAGCTAAGGCTTATTTCTACAGATATCATGGTGGCCTCTCTAATGTGGCCAGATGTTCACTGTTTTCAGGCATAAAAAAGCGCGAAATCATCCGCGCTAAGGTACATGTATTGCCACCTTGTATCAGGTGCGTTTTCTAAATCCGGCACAACCGGCAAGACCTAGCACCAGAATAGCTATACTGGCAGGCTCTGGCACTGGCGTTGTGCCGGGAGTCACTGAGCCAAAGGTAATATCATCAAAAGCTATCTGATCTGCAACGCCAGCAAATGAAACAGATTTAGCTATTCCCTCAAAGCCTACACCTATTGCAAAGAAAGGGCTGAAATCACCATTCGGATCACCGCCATCAGACGGCGTGATGGCAATAAATAATGTCGCAAGCAAGTTGCCGGTACCGCCTATATCATCCCACACACTGACAGAACCGGCATTATTGACCGCACTATAAAAAAAAGAAAAACCAGTATCAAAGCCGGCAGCAACATTCATAATAGCTTCGGCACCGCTAAGAAAAAACATAACGGTATCCGGGCTGGGTTCGCCACCAAAGTTACCGCTTCCGCCGGCATCTATATCTTGTATAGCTAAGGTATTACCAGAAAATTCAATGCCATAGTTAGGGCCTGTGTTACCATTTTCACTGGTGCCACCATTATAAAACCCTCCAATAGACTCCAGATCATCTAAGCCCTCGAAGTCTAATACAATGACATCTGCCTGGCTAAAGCTGGTGATGAATAGTGCAAAAATACACAATAGTTTTTTCATTTTTTTCTTCCCTTTGAGTTGATAACGAGAAGCACCTTCACTGCTGCGCTCAGTCAGCTGCTTAGCATTAAACATTCCATTTTAAATAAATATTTGTTTTAGTTGCGGATCCTTTCTTTTAGCCAGCCTGTAACGGCGTTTGATGTTAATTATTCTGACGATAAAGAGAGTACGGTGTTAATAATGGTGCTAAATCTACAAAATGCAGAGGTTCTGATTTACCTGAAAAAATAATTGCCGGTGTTAAATCCAAACGAATACCGCCAGGCATCTAAGTTCCAGATTAACTCACTGGAACCAAGATGATGCTTAAACTATCAGCTTTACAAAACTTTTCGCTGCTGTGTTGCAGCGTCCTTGTTTCAGCAAGTCTCTGTGCTGCTGAACGGCCTGCTGCTTCTGAGCAACTTTCATTGCAAGACGAACTTAAGATAAAGGACGCTGAGTTTTTAACACTGATTCAGGCCAGCGTAATTAACTGCCAGGCCATCAGAGTCAGAATTGCGGCAATGCCGGCGTCAAAAGCCCGCCAGCGACGCGCTGAACTGAGTAACCGCCGAAGCCTGGGGGCAAAGGCTGTTAAACTGCCAAACCACAAAACTGAGCCAAGGCAGGCCCCTAAAGCAAACATAACAGGCGTGTTTTGTACCGCGCCTATGCTGCCCAGCAGCACCACAGTATCCAGATAAACATGCGGATTTAACAAGCTTATCGCAATAGCTTGTAGTGCTGTTATTTGCCAGCTGCGCTTTACGACCTGTTGCGTATTCAGGCCCGAGCTACCGTTTGCCGCACGTTTTGCGGCAGCAAAAGCCAGATATAGCAGCATGGCAACGCCGCCATACGTCAGGTAAGGCATCAAATTCGGCAACAACTGTTTTACCTCTGTAGCAGCGTATACACCGAGCATAATGAGGGCGGCATCACACAGCATGCATGAGAATGCTATAGCCAGACGGTTTGCGCCGGCCATGCTTTGGCTGAGCACCCAGATATTCTGCGCGCCTATGGCGATAATCAGGCTTAGCCCTAGCAGTAACCCACTGGCGAATGACTCCACTTTTGCTCCGCTGCTGTGATGAACGTCTTGCATTTTAGTGCAGTGTTTGCATTAATCTAATGAATAATAAATTGGTATCATGAGAAAAAATCATGATTAACTATCAGCAACTGGAAGCGCTGCATGCCGTTATCAGCGAAGCCGGTTTTGAAAAAGCGGCGGCAAAATTATTTATTACCCAATCAGCAGTTAGTCGTCGTATTCAGCAGCTGGAATTATTGCTGGGTGAACCGGTATTGGTGCGCAGCCAACCGCCCAAAGCCACTGCTGCAGGGCAGCGTTTGCTAAACCACTTGCAGCAGGTCATGCAGTTAGAAGTCGCCCTGGGGATCAATGCGTTAAACGCACGTTATAGTGATGATGCGCCGCTGACCGTGCGACTGGCAACCAATGCCGACTCACTCGCGACCTGGCTGCCAGAAGCTTTGGCACTGCCACACGCTGATATTGACGGTACACTGCGGTTTGAACTGGTGGTGGAAGACCAGTCGGTTATTTTAAAACGGATGAAAGCCGGCGAGGTCATGGTGTGTATTTCATCCACTGCCGAACCGGTAAACGGTGGGTTGGTAAGTCCGCTGGGCGCTTTGCGTTATCAGGCTTTAGCCAGCCCGGTGTTTATTCAGCGCTATGGTTCTGCCGTGGGCGCTGAGTTAGCAAAAGTACCTTGTCTGGTGTTTGATGAACACGACAAACTGCAACACCAGTTTTTACACGAATTAGCACAGTGTGAGCCAGAGTTTGTCCATTACTGCCCATCCCCTGAGGGCTTTAAACAAGCCATGATTGCAGGCCTCGGCTACGGCTTGTTACCGCAAATTCAACTGGGGGATTCGATAGCCAAAGGTGAGCTGGCGCTGTTTAAACCCGGTTATGCGCTGGATACACCACTGTACTGGCACTACTGGCAAACCGAAAGCCCGCAATTAAAAGCTTTGCGCAAACATGCACTTAAAGTCGCTGCAAAATATCTGGTGCAAGGGTAAGTCACGCAAAGTATTACTGCAGCAGCTGAAATAAAACGGTGCTTGTGCCGTTCTTATCCGTCGGTTTTAACGGCCTGACAATGAGGATACTATGCGACCGGCTATATTACTGCTTATCAGTGCTTCTCTGGTTTTAATAGCGGTAGCGCTATTATCCGGTGAAACAGGTTCAATTAAGGCGATTGCCAGCTTTTATACGCCAACGCCACAGCTGCTGCTGTTTGCAAAATTAACCGGAGCATATCTGCTGCTATGTGCTTTGGTATGTTTGGCAGCGCTACGTGAAGTTCGTTTACAGAAGGCTGCCGCACTATTGCTGCTTGTTCCCTCGTTTATTGCGTTAGTGTCATTGTCTGGCAGCCATCAATATATGGCTGCGCTGGGCGGTTTTCCAATTCTTGGCTCAGGTCAGGGCGTAATTAAGTTCGCAGCATTGTTGGTGTTGGCGTCATCATTGTGGCGCTGGCAGCACGCCGGAGCCACTGAACGTTTCTGGCTGAACTATGTGCCTGTGGCCTTAGTGCTGCTGTGGATTGGCGGCATGAAGTTTTTAACGTTTGAAGCCGAGGGTATAGTGCCGTTGGTTGAAAGCTCACCGCTGATGAGCTGGATGTATCAGCTGTGGTCGGTGCAAACAGTATCAAATATTATCGGTGTTTTCGACTGGCTGGCGTTGCTACTACTGGCCGCAGGATATTACTGGCGTGGGGCATTTTATCTTGGCTTCGCCATGTGTTTAGCTGTGTTCCTTACTACACAAAGCTTTTTATTTACTTTTACACCGGCGTGGCAGGCTTTTACTGTACTCAGCAGCAGTGGAGTGTTTTTAGTTAAAGATCTGTGGTTTATCGCCAATATGCTGCTTATTACACAGGCGTTTAACACAAGGACAATTCTGGCATCGCACTGAGCAGTGAAACAGAGGCAGTAACAACAGACACTATACGGTCTGATGTTACTGCCTGCGGTAAAACTAAGCTGAACCTGACAAGCTGTTACGGTATTGCTCGACAGGCAAACCACCAATACCCCAGTTGTCTAATGCTACCTCGTCAATGACGACAACCGTGGTCGCGGGAGATTTATTGAGTACGTCCACCAACAACTGCGTTACGCCCTGAATTAACGCCGCTTTTTGCTCGGCGGTTACGCCTTCACGCGTTACCTTTATATTTACATATGGCATTACTCGTCCTTATTTTTTTCGATATGAAAAATCTTGCTGATAATTTGCCAGCGGCCATTAGTGCGCACCATGCTTAGCAAATCAACAAAGTGTCGCTGACCAATGCTACAACGCACGCGGGCAAAAGCTGTGTTATCTCCGGCAAATTCGATGGCATCAATAACATCATGCCTGTTATCGCCGCGCGCTGCGCCGCTCTCCCGTTTTGACAACACATCACGATACGTTGCCATATCCCGCTGCAGCAACGGCGTTTCATCTGCGGTGGCATACACTGCACCGGGGTGAAATACCTCGTCAAACAGGCGCATATCGCAGCTGTACAGTAAATCGAAATAACGCTGCAGTAACTGCTGTATCTCAGCAAAGGCGGCCATGGTTACGCCTCCTGCTTTAACAAACCTTCGGCAATCAACGCCTGTTCTACGTTTGGATCGGCGTTGAATAACTGACAAAACGCCTGCACATTGGGCCACTGCTCGAGTGATACGCCAATATATTTAGCCCAACTTAAAATAACGAAAGCGTAAATATCGGCCACGCTCATCTGCTCGCCTAACAGGTAGGGGGAAGTATGCGCCAGATGTTGTTCCAGATAATCTACCCGGCGTGCCAGTTTTTGCAGGGCTAGCTTACGCGCATCGCCATCTAATGTTGTACCACTAAAAAACGGGCTGAAGCATTTATGCAGCTCAGACGATAAAAACGACAACCACTCTCTTAAGCGCACCCGCTCAAGGGTGCCTTGCGCCGGAGCCAGTTTCGCTTCAGGCTTGATATCGGCCAGATATTCCAAAATGGCGGTGTTTTCGGTGATCACCACTCCAGGCTTTACTTCCAGCGCCGGGACATAGCCCTTGGGATTAATGTCTGCATACTGCTGACCATGCTCAGTTAATCCCTTTGCAGTATCAGTGCGGTCTAACGTAAACGGAATAGCCAGTTTGTGCAGCACAATATGGCTTGCTAATGAGCAAGCGCCCGGTTTGTAATACAGTTTCATATTGAAGTTCCTGAAGTTGACTGAAAGCATAATTATGATAACCATAGGAGAGTAGATTACTAGAAGTAACTTTGTTCTGCGCGTAAAATCGGGTTACCGCCAAGAAACCTGGTAACTGCTATGTCACTGAAAGTGAGAAAGAATAAAAGCCCCACGCCGCCAGAGCCCTGTATGCTAACCGAGTGTCTGGCGGTATTTGCCGGAGCCTGGGCGCCGAATGTGATTTGGTGTTTACGGGCTGGCCCGCGCCGGTTTAACGAATTGCGTATCGATATTCCGCCAATTTCAGCCAAGGTACTGTCGACCCGTTTGGCCGAGCTGACAGAGCGCGGTGTGATTTGCCGTCATGTTCGTGAAACCTCGCCGCCATCAGTAGAATATGAACTCACTGAGCTTGGGCATGAATTTATCCCTGCGCTGGATACTATTGTCTGTATTGGCCACAAGCTTAAAGCCAGCGGTAAGCTGCGAAGCAATACCGGTAATAATGATGTTGTGGCGGGTATATGATGTCAGCAACAATTGAAGTGCCTGAGTGGTTTAAGGACGTAACTTGAGTATTCAAATTATTACACCGCAGCAGTGGCAAACCCAGCGCTGGCAAAATGGTGGTGGCATTACCCATCAGCTATGCCGGAAAGACGATGAGCAGGGCCTGTTATGGCGGGTATCTGTGGCTGAAGTCGCGACTGACGGGCCATTTTCCCGCTTTGATAATATAGACAGAGTTATTATGTTGCTGGCAGGTGCAGGCTTTAGCCTTATGGGCGTCGGTGATAATCCGCAACTGCTTGCTACGCCTCTTGCACCATTCTCGTTTGCAGGTGAAACGCCCATTCATTGCAGTTTGATAAATGGTGCTGTGCGCGATTTTAACCTGATGACAAGGCGCGGTGCGTTAACAGCATCACTTGAGGTGTTAACGCTAAACAGCGAAGCGCAACTATTGCCACTTGGTGGGCAAACAATAATTTTTGTAGCAAAAGGCGGCGTAGAAGCTGCTGTTAACGGCCAGCGTTTTACTTTAGACACGGAGCACAGCCTGCTGCTAAGCAATGAAAAAGGCACTTTGCAGCTAAGTGCCAGCAACGCAGCGAAGGTAGTATTTATTCGGTTGGATGCGGCGACAGAGCGCTAAGCAAGATAACGGCGCTGTTGCCAACGCCGTATCCGGATAAGCTTTAAGCGCCTATTTCGCCCGACGCGGTTTGGCCTTCGGCGCTGCTTTGTTACTGCGTTTTAGCTCAATCTGCGTTTCACTGGCTTTGTTAGCGCGGCCGGCTAGTACCTTACGCGAAATACTCTTTAGCAGTGACTCGCGGTTGCTGACTTCAAAGCCCGGTTTCACTACACGTTTGATATCGCTGCCAATCAGCTTTTGAATGCGCTTTAAGGTTTGCTCTTCTTCGCGGCTGACAAAAGATATTGCATTGCCTTTAGCGCCGGCGC
>NZ_DATCSY010000388.1:0-10837 GCF_036568245.1 Rheinheimera sp.
CGACATCCGCCCCGGCGGGAGAAAACTTTGCCGCGTTAGACAGTAAGTTAGTCATTACCTGTTGCAGACGCATACTGTCGACATTGACCCATAAGTCAGTGGCGTCGGCTTTTAGCTGATACTGCACCTGATACTGCTGAGCATAGCTCTGGTTGTCCCGCACTGCAGCCTCTATCACCGGTAACAGTGGCTGCGGCTGTATATCAAACTGCATCTTACCGGCGATCAGTTTGTCCATGTCGAGTAAATCATTGATCAGTATCTGCAGTTTCTTCACATTTGCCTGTGCCAGCTCAGTCATCTGCATCGCCTGGGCTGGCAATTGGCCAAACACCTGACCATGCAGTAGCCCAATGGCGCCGCTAATCGCTGTCAGGGGGGTACGCAGCTCGTGGCTGACGGTAGAAACGAACTCATCTTTTAACCGCTCGATTTTTTTCCGCTCGGTAATATCGCTGACAAAACCATGCCACAGTATGCTGCCGTCTGGCTGGCTCTCCGGCGCCGCGCGACCAGCCAGCCAGACTACTTCACCGTCGTGATGCTGAATGCGATGATCCTGTTTCCACAGTGATAATGTTTCGGCTGACTGCCTTATGCCCTGCTGTACTGAATCCCGATCATCAGGATGAACTAAAGCAAACAGCGGTGTGGCATCCTGCTTTACCTGCTCGGGTGTCAGATGAAACAGAGTATTAATACCTTCACTGCAATAAGGGAAGCTGAAGTTGCCCTCAGCGGTTTGCCTGAACTGAAACACCATGCCCGGAAGCTGGCTGGATACTTTTTTCAGCCGTTCTGCCACTTCAATTTGCGCGTCCAGATAACGGCGCCGTTCGATGTTACTGCCAATCCAGCGTGCCAGCAGGCTGACAAAGTCGCGCTCTAACTGACTGAAAGGCCGCACCCGAGGCTTGGCAGATGAAAAACTGATGGTACCAAAAGGAGCGCCCTCTACCTGTACGGCAGCGCCGATATAACTTTCCAACGCAAAAGTACTAAAGCAAGGATGACTGGCGTATTTGCTGTCGCTCATATGATGCACAGCAAATACGTTGTTGCTCGCCAGCGTTAAGCTACAGTATGTCTGGCCAAGCTCAAAATGCGTGTCGTCCTGTAGTAAACCCGATGGCGCGCTATGTACTATCACCTGGTAGTCATCACCGGTTATCTTGCTCAGTACGGCGATCGGCAGGTGCAGGTAATCAGCAGCAACTAACAGAGCCTGACGTAACTGCTCGCGCCAGTCCGGGTTAAAGCTGGCGGCAATATTGTTCAGTGTGCTTAAAGCTTGCTGATATTGCTTATTCTGCTGGGTTTCGCGCTGCTGCTTAAGCTCCTGCGATTGTTGTAGTTCACGCATCAGACGCCGTGTTACCCGTTGCATATCTGATAACAACAGCAATAGCAGCAGTTCACTGACCAAAAACGCCAATGCCCACTTTTGTAGCACATCAGTGGTTTGGTGTTGTTGATAATCCTGCCAGCCCAGCCAGCCAAAGAACACCAGCAGCAATAAGCTGCCGAACCAGGTGATAAAATTGCTGGTACTGCTAACGCGTTGAATTATCATAGCGACCTTAGATTCAGTGACAGCCTTACTATAAAGCACAAGCTTGAGTGTGGCAAAAACAGTAGGCAGCCAATTATGCAAACCTCTTTATCGCAGCAGTTTGAGCAGCTAACAGCCGTATTGCAGCAGTACCGGCAATACTGGCAACTGTTGCCTTTTGCTTGCGATACCCTGCCGTGGGCTGATCAGCAATTGCAGCAGTGCCTGCTGGCGCTAGATGAGCAACAGCTAAAGCAAATTGATAATAGCAGCGAGTTGCAGCAACAGGTGTTCGCGCCGTTTTTCCCGGCGCTGTATGCATTACCTCAGTTGACTGTTCCGACAGCAGAGCAACCGCTCAGCCCTTTACCATTCTGGCTGGAAAACGGTATCGGCGGGCGCAAACTGCAGCAAATCGATGCTGTCTGCCAGCACTGGCCAGAGCAGGCTCTGCCGGTGGTAGAGTGGTGCGCCGGTAAGGGACACCTTGGCCGGATCCTGGCGCACCGCTTTACCGCGCCGGTGACCAGTATTGAGTGGCAGGCAGCATTGTGCCGGCAAGGTGAAGACCTGGCAGGTAAGTACAAGCTGGCGCAACAATTTATTTGCGCCGATGTGCTTAATGATTCGTTGCAGCATCTGTTGCAGCCACAGCAGCAACTGGTTGCCCTGCATGCCTGCGGACAGTTACATATTTCGATGTTAGAGCAGGCAGTGCAGGCAGGTTGTCAGCAGTTACTGCTGGTACCATGCTGTTATCATTTGATCCCACAGCCTTGTTACCAGCCAATGTCAGCAATCGGTATTACGCAGGATCTTGACCTGGCGAAAGACGATTTAAAGCTGATAGTGCAGGGCCAGGTCACTGCTGGCGGGCGCATTGAAAAACTGCGTGGCACAGAGGTACTATGGCGGTTGGCGTATGATGAGCTACGTTCGGATATCAGCAGTCAGCGCGCATACCGGCCGCTGGCATCAGTAAGCAAGCACTGGTTCAGCGCGGATTTCACCGGCTTTGCGCACTGGGCTGCCGCCCAGCATCAGCTTACTTTGCCGGCAAATACCGACTGGACACATTACTTACAACGGGGGGCCAGGCGGCTGCAGCTGGTGCAGCGCATTGAGCTGGTACGCCACCTGTTCCGACGGCCGCTGGAGCTATGGTTGATGCTGGATAAGGCGCTTTATCTGCAGCAGCACGGTTATGAGGTTCGCTTAACGGAGCTGTGCGACTACCACATTACACCCCGTAACCTGCTGCTTAGCGCGATAAAGCAGAATTAACTGCCCTGTGTCAGTGACTGACGTGAGCCTATGCGCTGGAAAGCCGCCAGGTCAAATACCGGCAGTATGGCAAACAATTTGTCGAAAATGTCAGCCTGAATAGCTTCATAGTTCAGCCAGTTTTTGTCAGCACTGAAGCAATAGATTTCAATGGGTAGCCCCACTTCTGTCGGTTGCAGCTGCCTGACCATCAGTGTCATATCCTGATTGATGCTGGGGTGCTGGCGTAATATCCAACGCACATAATAACGAAACAAGGCAATATTGGTGACGTCATCACTGTCCAGCAGATCTCGCACGTCCTGTTGTTGAAAAAAACTTTGTAGCCGCTGGCGCTGTTGTAGTTTTTCCAGCTCCGGGCTTTTAATAAAGCGGATAGTATTAATATCGATATTGATTGCGCGCTTGATACGCCGGCCGCCGGATTGCTGCATGCCACGCCAGTTTTTAAATGAGTCTGAAATCAGTGCATAAGTAGGGATGGTGGTAATGGTGTTATCCCAATTCCGCACCTTTACCGTTGTCAGCGCGATTTCTGTTACATCGCCATCAGCACCGTATTTAGGCATCTCTATCCAATCGCCGACATTGACCATATTGTTGACGGCGATCTGAATACTGGCGACAAAGCCGAGAATAGCGTCTTTAAACACCAGCAATAACACTGCCGTTAGTGCACCTAAACCGCTGAGCAGTAGCGTCGGTGATTTACCCAGGGTGGTACTGATAATTAGGATACTGAACACAATAAAGGTCAGCAGTTTTAATAGCTGTGAAATACCCTGATACGGAATGGTAGGATTAGGCACCAGGTGGGCATAGCTTTTCGCTATCAGCGTAATAGCAGCGGCTACCGCCAGGCCAAGGAACAAATACAGGTAGAGCCATACCAGCACACCCAGCACGGCAGACAAATGTTCGTGTTGATTAAACAATACCGGCAGCAGCGCCTGTAGCACCAGAGCCGGAAGTAAATGTGCCAGATGGCTTGCCAGGCTGCGACGCTCGCGCTCAGTTTCGTGAGTTAAGCGGCCATCCAGTTTATCCAGCACACTTGCCAGGATTGGCCGCAGCCAGGCCCTGACGAACATAAAGCACAGGGCTACGACGACCACGGCAATCAGAATGTTGCAGCCGAGGATAAAGCTGCTGTGCCAGCGCTCAGGCAGCATGACGCTGTTGGCCAGCAGAGTAAGCAGATCATTTAACATGGTAGTTGCTCCGCGGATGCTCTGACGGTTTCTGTCTGATAAAACTGCTCAATAAGCTGCTCTTTATGCTGCCAGCGCTGGTTCAGCCACAACTGAAAGCGCTCGCGGAACTGTTCATCGTTAAAGTAGTCGCCAATCACCTGCTGGTCGACCGGCAATACCTCTACCTGCACCACGACGCGCTTCAGTTTACCCATTAACATATCCAGCGCGACATTATCCTGGTTATCCGGGTACAGCAGGGTAAAGTCTAAAATCGCGTTAAACTGCTCTCCCATGCTGGCGAGCGTAAAGGCAATACCGCCGGCTTTGGGCGGCAGCAAATAGTGAAATGGGCTGCGTTTTTGTAGTTTTTTATTTTCAGTAAAACGGGTGCCCTCAACAAAGTTGATAATAGTTGTCGGGACGGTTCTAAACTTCTGACACGACTGGCGGGTGGTCTCGATGTCTTTACCCTTTAAATGCGGGTATTTTGCCAGTTGTGCCGCGCTGTAACGTTTCATAAAGGGCATATCCAGTGCCCAGCAACCTGTGCCTAAAAATGGTAGCCATTTCAGCTCGTCTTTTAAGAAGAATTTCGGTTCCGGGATCCGGCTATGCGCGACTGTGCTGACGACCGGAATATCCAGCCAGCTTTTATGGTTTGAGATCAGTAAATACCAACTGGCTTTATCCAGTTCCTGCGCACCGGTAATTTGCCAGTCTGCACGGTTAAACAGATTAATCAGCGCTGTATTGCCTGTTGTCCAGCCGCGGTAACAGCCTTTGCCTGCCAGCGCAGTCAGGCGGTGCACTGCCGGAAATGGCAATAGCAGTTTGATTAAGCCAAGCGGGGTTACCAGTATGCCCCACAGGGCCAGGTTACAGCTAAACAGCGTAAAACTGAACGGCAGTAACAGCCAGCCGGGTAGAAAACTTAACATTACTGCTTAACTCCTTGTTTCAGTGCGGTCAGCTGTTGATCTTTTTGCTGCCATAACTGGTTAATCCATTGCTGGAACCGTTCGCGGTATTGGTTGTCGTTATAGTCGCCCAGCAAATCGGGTGTTATTGGCAGCACGTTAACCTGCACTGTTATATCACGAACTTTACCGGAGATATAATCCCAGAAGGTCGGGATGCCTTTAGGGTAACGAATAGTAATATCCAGAATTTTATGCAGTTGCTCACCCATGGCGCCGAGAACAAAAGCTGCACCGCCGGCTTTGGGTTTTAGCAGGTTTTGATACGGAGCTTGCTGTTTATCGTGCTTTTCGCGGGTAAAGCGGGTGCCCTCAACAAAATTCATAATAGCGGCTGGTTTAAAGCGGAATTTGCGACAGGCTCTGCGCGTCGTCTCAATGTCTTTACCTTGTAAATGCGGGTTACGTTGTAAAAACGCTTTGCTATAGCGTTTCATAAAAGGGAAATCCAGCGCCCACCAGCAAAGGCCTATAACAGGGACGTAAATCAGCTCTTTTTTCAGGAAAAACTTAATAAAAGGAATTTTACGGTTGAATACTTTTTGCAGCACCAGGATGTCCGCCCATGACTGATGGTTGGCTAATACCAGATACCAGTCTTTACGCGACAGTTTCTCCAGGCCGCTGATGTGCCAGCGAATGCGGGTGAATAAACGGGTGGTGAAGTTGTTCACACTGATCCAGGAGACAGCACAGGCGTCCAGCAGATAGGTCATCCAGCTTTGCCAGCGCGTTAAAGGCGGCAGTTTTAACAGCGCCAATATCATAATGGGGACAGACCAGAACAGGGTGTTCAGAATGTACAACAGCATCGACAAGGCACCCGTAAGCGGACGCGGTAAAAAATGTAGCATAGCAGCACCTGATAACAATGACCGGAAACAGTACCGGTAAAAATGATAACAGCAGGCGAGCCTGCTGTTAACACATCGGATCAGTAGCTAGTGTACCTTAATCTTCAAAGTAGGTGTAACCATAAACACCGGCTTTCAGCTCGTCCAGCAACTCGTCTTTGCGCCCATCGGCCATATCCAGTTTAGACAGCTGCTTAGTGTAGGATGCAATCAGCTTCTTGGCATCAAACTGCACGTAACGCAGCACATCGGCCACGGTATCGCCCTTGATGATGTTGGTCAGCTTGTAGCCGCCGTCGTCAGTCAGTTCAACATGCACAGAGTCGGTATCACCAAACAGGTTGTGTAAGTCGCCAAGGATCTCCTGATAAGCGCCAACCATAAACATACCCAGCAGATATTGCTGGTCTTCTTTATATAATGGCAGTGGCAGGCTGGGTTCTATACCATTGCCGTCAGCATAGCTTTTTAGCTGGCCGTCTGAGTCGCAGGTAATATCCTGAATAATGGCGCGGTGATCCAGCGGCTCATTCATCCGTTCCAGTGGCATTACCGGGAACAATTGATCAATACCCCAGGCATCTGGCATTGACTGGAATAATGAGAAGTTAACAAACAGCTTGTCTGCCAGCTTTTCGTTCAATTCGTCATGGATTGAACGGTGTGAGCGGGCTGTCATGTCCAGGTTTGCTTTTACTTTGTTGATAGTGGCAAAGTAAATTTGCTCAAGCAAAGACCAGTCTTGCAGTGTCAGCAGGCCATGTACGTATTGCGCATGGGCGTCAGTAAAATAGTGCACGGCATCATGGTATGCTTCAATTGCCGTGCGCGGCGTGACATTCTGATAAGCTTCCCACAAGCCGAGAATGACAGTAGGCGAGTCTTCACCCGGCTCTGGCAGGTTCACCAGGCCTGGCGCACGCTCAATATCAATAGCATCGGTCACCAGTACCGCGTGGTGCGCGGTCATCGCCCGGCCAGACTCGGTAATAATATTCGGGTGTGGCAGGTCGTACTCGTCACAGACCTCTTTTAAGCCATTCACGACGTTACGCGCATACTCGTACATGGTGTAGTTCATCGAACAGGCCGAACGGGATTTCGAACCTTCATAGTCCACACCCAAACCACCGCCAACATCTACAGTGCTGATCGGTACGCCTAAGGTGCGCAGCTCGGCATAATGGCGCGCACATTCACGGATGGCGTTGTGGATATCGCGGATATTGGCAATTTGTGAGCCGATGTGAAAGTGCACCAACTGCAGCAAGTCGAGCTTGCCGGCGTCACGCAGTATATCAATCGCCTGCAGCACCTGAGTGGCTGTTAAACCAAACTTGCCTTTCTCGCCGCCGGTGTTCTGCCACTTGCCTTTACCAACAGAATTCAGGCGGATACGGATACCAATACGCGGCGCAGCGCCCAGGTTGTCAATTTCGCGCAGCAACGTTTTAAGCTCGGACAGCTTCTCAACCACCACGTAGACAGTGTGCCCCATCATCTGGCCTATAGTGGCCAAACGTAAAAACTCGCTGTCTTTATAGCCGTTACAGACGATTTGCAGCGGTTGTTCCGTCACACCAAGAATGGCCATTAATTCTGGCTTACTGCCAGCCTCTAAGCCGACTTTGCCGCTGTCGTGGCTGATAAGGCGTTTAACCACAGAAAACTGCTGGTTTACTTTAATTGGATAAACGGCGGTGTACTGGCCCTGATAGTCTTTTTCTGCTTTGGCGCGCATAAACGATTTGATCAGCGTATCGACCCGGTGCTGCAGAATATCGGTAAAACGCACCAGTACTGGTAAGGTTAAGCCTTCTTCTTTAAAGCGTGCTGTCAGCTCCGGAAAACTGATACCGGTTTTACTGTGATCCTGATCCGGGAAGGCGATCAGATCACCATTAGCATTGACGTCAAAATACCCTTCACTCCAGACAGCTACATTGTAGATAGAGCGCGCTTTTTCAGTACCCCAGTCGGCCATTGTCGTTCCTTTAAAATTGAGATGTGCATAGTTTAAGGCGAATACCGTTCAGGTGCAGCAAAAAACACGAAATATTTGAGTGTAGCCCCAGTAAAGGGCACAATACGCGCCCTGTTACAGTAAGGGAAAGAGATATGTCGGGTTTTAACAACAATTGGTACACAGAAGTTTTTGCAGCAAGTGGCAGTGCTTTTGGTTTGCAAGTGACTAAAAAGCTTGATGAAGTACAGTCACCGTTTCAAAGAATTGAGATGTACGAAACCACACATTTCGGCAATCTGATGGTAATTGATGACGTTATCATGCTCAGCAGCCGGGACAATTTCTTATACCATGAGATGCTTAGTCATCCTGTGCTGTTTACGCATGCTGATCCGAAAAATGTTGTCATCATCGGTGGCGGCGACTGCGGCACCCTGCGTGAAGTATTGAAACACCCAGGTGTAGAAAGTGTGACCCAAATCGATATTGATGAACAGGTTACGCGGATGTCAGAAAAGTACTTCCCGGAGCTGTGTGCGTCGAATAATGATCCGCGCGCCACGCTGAAGTTTGATGATGGCATTAAATATATGCGCGACGCAGCGCCGGAATCAGTCGATGTCATCATCGTCGACTCAACCGATCCGATTGGCCCGGGTGAAGGTTTATTTAACCGCGCTTTCTATGATAGCTGTCGTAAAGCGCTGCGTCAGGGCGGTATTTTGGTGCAACAAAGTGAATCACCGCTTATCCATATGCCATTACTGAAAGACATGCGCCAGGCTATGCAGGATGCCGGTTTTGATGCACTGCAAACGCTGCTATTTCCACAAATGGTATATCCGTCTGGCTGGTGGACCTGTACCTTAGCCCGTAAAGGCTCGAGCTTTGATGGCTTCCGTGAAGCCGATGCAGCTGCAGCACCTTTTACCACGGAATACTACAATGTAGCTGTGCATAAAGCGGCGTCAGCCTGGCCTAATTTTATGCATAAAGCGTTATCGGAGTAGACAGGCTTTACTTAGCCCAGACTGAACATAAAATAAATGTACGGCCTTGCTTGCGTAACTGGCAAGCTTTCTGTACATTTATTGTTCATGTGTGGGGTGCCAAATGATGAAATATAGTTACCTGCTGTTTTTCAGCGTATTTTCTGTACAAGCCGCTGTTTATAAGTGTGAACAGAATGGCGTCGTTGAGTTTAGTCAGTTCCCATGTGCAGAGGAAGCTGAGCAGGTGGACATGCGTCCGCTTGGCACGGCAATGATTGGTACCCGCAGCGAGTTTAAGCAACAGGTCGATGCCGTAAGGCGGCAGAGCCGCTTTGTTGAGTTTCAGATAAGTAAACTGGAGCAGGAAAAACAACAGCGGTTAGATGAGCTGAAAGCCGATTTATATAAGCTGCGGCGCAGTTTTCCTAAATCTGAAGAGTTGGCCGCGTTACAGCAAAAAATAGATCGCTTAACTGAGCTGTATGATGAAAAAATCAGTGCTGAACGGGGTAACCTGATGGCACTGAAGTCGAAAGTGGTTAGCCTGGAACGGCAATACGCGCAAAATAACTGATTAGAGCCTGGTATTTTTTAAACCCCCGCAATGCGGGGGTTTTTGTTATGGGTAGCTTTTACAAACTAAAAGATGCGCGCAGGTACCAGTAACGGCTACCTGGCATATCATAAGTTGAAGGGTCATAGCCGTTCAGCGAACAGGATAAACATACAGGCGGTTCTTTGCCAAACAGGTTATTAACACCGAAACTTAATTGCATGCCTGATAAAACAGCATCGGTGCGCCAGCTTAGCTGTGCATCATGGTAAGTGGTGCTACCCAGTCTGTTTTGCCCTGTTGTTGGGTTGTTACGGCAAATGGCAAAACTGGCAGCGTCACCGCAGCTTTCCTCCAGATCACTGGTGTAGCGCATCGTCCAGCTGGCTTGCCAGGCGTCATGTTTCCAGTTTAATGCAAGATTACCGCTCCATTCAGGAATTGCAGAGTCGTTTGCTTCAATGCCGACAGTTTTTGGCTGTTGCTGGCCGTTGGCATCCAGCACTTTGTAATCTTCAACCAGGGTGGCACGCAGTTTCACATCAAATTGACCAAAACCGGTTTGCGGCAACAGCCAGCCAATATCAAAATCCAGGCCTGAAGTGTCTATGCTACCAATGTTAGTCAGAACGTTATTAAATTGGTCGATAGCACCCAGCTGATTGCGGCCTATACCATTACAAAAAGTGTCAGACAGTGTTTGCACACACAGATTAAGTTGGGTTTGTGCATCCAATGCCTGAATAGCGCCTTTCAACTCATGCTGGTACCAACTGACACCAATGTCCAATCGTTCTGACCAGGCTGTTGCTGCGGCAAATTCCGGACTAAACACCATACCCAGGTTATAGCTGGTTGATGTTTCTGGTGCCAGGTCGCGGTTACCACCAGTTACCACACTGATTTGCGGGTTAGGCTGCTGATAATCAGCCGGCACACCAAGAGCGGCGCAATTTGCCACCAGAGCGGCGTCTGGCTGTGAGCAGGGATCTGACAGTACTGCATCAAAGCCGCTGGCTGAGCCGAATAATTCGCCGATATTCGGTGCCCGGAAACCTTCAGACCAACTACCTCGGAATAACAGCTCATCTTGCATTAGCCAACGAAAACCAAGTTTGCTGGTGGTTTCACTACCGAAGGTTGAATAATCGGAATACCGGCTGGCGAGACTTAAATCCAGTTGTTTTGCCAGCGACAGATCTGCCAGCAATGGCACATTGAGTTCAACAAATAACTCGTTAACATTAAGCGAACCAGCGGTTGGCAGAGAGACTACGCCATTATACTCACCCGCGACAGTGAGAGCGTCGGGATTGTATTCGCCACTATATTTACGGTACTCCCAGCCGGAAGCGAAACTGAGTGCGCCAGCGGGTAATTCCATTAGTTCACCGCTAATGTTGGCAGAATATAAACTCAGTTTGTTTTCGCTGGTATCGCGTACCACAGGCCGAATATAATCA
>NZ_DATCSY010000389.1:0-2633 GCF_036568245.1 Rheinheimera sp.
CCATCAAAGTAATCCCCTTGATCCAGTGCATTTACTGTCTGAAAGTTAATCGCAAACAGCACATAATTGCCTATTTGATCCGGCTGCTGACCAACCGGCTTACCACAGGTCGTGCCGCCAATTTGTACAACATCGATAAAAGGTGATAAGGCATTGATTACCAGCTCACTGGATGAGCAGCTACCGGCAGTCGTCAGAATAAATACCCGGTCCAGATTTAAACTGGTGCTGCCTGCGCCGAGCGAAAATAGTGTGGTGTTATTCTTAGCAGTGTTCTTATCGTTGTAACGGTATTTAACAAATACCTGCCCTTGCACATTGCGCTGCGCTATCTGCGTACTTAACTGATTAGCAACGCGGATCAAGCCACCACCGTTGTAGCGTAAATCCAGCACCAGCTCATTTGCTCCCTGTGCGGCAAAATAAGCAAAAGCTTGCTGCAGCTCCGACTCGGACAACTCGATAAAGCTGTTAAAAACCAAATAACCAACCCGCTTTTTATCTTGTTGCACGACAGAGCGGTGTAACACGGTATTGGTTGTGACATCACTTTTGATAAAGTCGGCACTGACCTGGCTGCCATCGGGTTTCTGCCAGACAAAGTTTCTTACCACACCGCTCTCGTTGGGGCCGTAGATATCTTCGCTGCTAATAGCACCGGCATCTAACCGGCTTAACCACTGTGAAACGCTGACACCTTCAATTTCGGTGATTTTATCGCCGCGGCGCAGGCCATTCTGAGCTGCGGAGCCATCATCGTAGACAAAAGCGATTTGCAGTGCACTATCGTTGTTGGCCCGCACACTGGAGAAACCAAAACCAAAGAAGGTGGCATTAATGTAACGGTCCTGATATTCCTCGGCAGTAAGTATAAAACTATATCGATCTTGTGGTGCTGCCACAGCCTGCAGCAAAGCTGCGGGTGAAGCGTAATTATCAGGGTTAACGGAGGCTGGTAAATCACGGTACCAGAGGTAATCCTGCTGCAGGGCACAATACACCTGCGCATTAATATCATTGCGCTGGCAAATATTCACCGGTGCTGTCGTATTACCCCCGTTGCTGCCTCCTCCGCCACAGGCGCTGAGCATAAACCCAGTCAGTAGCAATATTATTGCACGCATAATCTGTACCCCGTGTAGTGCTGTGGTTATCAGCATAAGCAAAAACGCTGCCAGATGGCAGCGTTTTTATACGGGATAAACCATTACTCAGATGTGTCAGGCAAACGGATGACGCAACACAATCGTCTGAACACGGTCCGGACCTGTTGATACGATATCAATAGGCACACCAGTTAACTGCTCCAGTCTGGCAATGTAGTTACGTGCAGCCTGAGGCAATTGCTCCAGTTTTTGTACGCCAAAAGTGCTCTCTGTCCAGCCAGGCATTTCTTCCAGTACTGGCGTAACCAGCTCATAGCCTTCTGCAGCCAGCGGCGGAACATCGGTAATATTACCGGCAGCATCTTTGTAGCCAGTACAGATTTTCACGGTTTCAAGGCCATCCAGTACATCCAGCTTGGTTAAACAGAAACCGGAAATACTGTTAAGCTGAACCGCTCGTTTGACCGCTACCGCATCAAACCAACCACAGCGCCGCTTACGGCCTGTTGTTGCACCAAACTCATGGCCTTTTACGCCTAAATGCTCACCCACTTCACAACCGAGTTCTGTAGGGAATGGGCCAGAGCCGACGCGGGTAGTGTAGGCTTTTACGATACCCAACACATAATCCAGGTAACGTGGGCCAAAGCCAGCACCGGTCGCCACACCACCGGCAGTAGTGTTAGACGACGTTACATAGGGGTAAGTACCGTGGTCGATATCCAGTAGTGTACCCTGAGCGCCTTCAAACATAATTTCCTGGCCAGCTTTGCGGGCGCGGTCCAGTAAGTCAGTCACATCAACAACCAGTGGCTTCAGAATTTCGGCGATAGCCAGAGCGTTATCCAGTGTGGTCTGATAATCCACTGCCGGTACCTTGTAGTACTGGGTCAGCGTGAAATTATGCAGATCCATTAATACTTTCAGTTTCTCAGCAAACAGCTGCGGGTTAAATAAATCACCAACGCGTAAACCACGACGGGCAACTTTATCTTCATATGCAGGACCAATGCCGCGGCCCGTGGTACCGATAGGCTTATCACCACGCGCCAGCTCACGCGCTTTATCCAGCTCAACATGGAAAGGCAGGATCAACGGGCAGGCTTCACTTAACAGCAAGCGCTCTTTTACCGGCACGCCACGCTGCTCCAGCATGCTCATCTCTTTTAAGAATGCTTCCGGTGACAACACTACGCCATTGCCAATTACGCACTTCACATTGGCGCGTAAAATGCCTGACGGAATTAAGTGTAATACGGTTTTCTCACCATCGATAACCAACGTATGGCCCGCATTGTGACCGCCTTGATAGCGCACCACATAGCTTGCTTTATCTGTTAATAAATCGACAATTTTACCTTTACCTTCGTCACCCCATTGGGTGCCGAGCACTACGACGTTTTTGGCCATGGTTCCTACATCATGGAAAAAATTAGGCGGGGATTCTACCAAATTGGCAACTAAGTTTCAGCCGTCCGGGCGAAAAAAAGCCGCTTTTTTTCAGCGGCTAAATTATTGGTTCTTATT
>NZ_DATCSY010000390.1:0-17934 GCF_036568245.1 Rheinheimera sp.
TCAGACCGATATTTAATTAACCGCACCATGATTTATGGTGGCGACAGCCTGAGTAAGTTTGTACGCGCCCTGAACACCTTTGAGCGGGTGGATCTAAAGTGAGAAATACTGCGCTTATTGTTCTGACATTTGCCCTCAACGCCTGTGTTAGCACCAGCGACGGGCTGTCGTTTAAGTCGGCCCCGGCTAAAGACCCAAGGTACAGCTATGCCATGCAGTTAGAACAACAACAGCAATGGGCAGAGGCTTTAGTGCAGTGGCGCATTCTGGCGCTGCTTTATGCCGACAATGCTCAGATAAAAAAACAAATGACCGATTTAAATCAGAAGATTGAATTACGTGTAAGCGCCCTTGAGCAGGAAATAGCACAGCTGGGAGCACGTGCATCCGGCAGTAAACAGCAGCAGTACTTGCAGCTTAAAATACTGGCACTAAAACCGGATTACCAACCTGCGATTGCTTACCTGCAACATGCCGACAGCAGACATGAGCTGGCCAGAGCAGAACGCAAAGCGCTACCGGTTAATAAACCAATGCCGAAAAACCCCATTAGCGCACCAGTGAAAGTGTTGGATCCACTTGATGGTATACTTGCCACAGCCGAGCAACAAAGCGTACAAGGGGATTTTGAACAGCTGCTGCTATCTGTTGCTGCAATTGAGGATATTGCACCGCAACACCCCAGCCTCAAACATTACCGCTACACGGCCTGGAATGGCCTTGCAAAACATAAGCTTAGCCAAAGCCAAATTAACGAAGCTTTGCAATGCTACGACAAAGCCCTCAGGTTCGCCGCTGACGCGGACAAACAAAGCCTGGCACATACAATCACTCAAATACGCCAACAGGAATCAGATCGGCTTTATGGCGAGGCAATGAAACTGTTTACCAGCGACATTGCGCAATCGATAAAGCTGCTTGAACAAGCCGTATCAATTGATGCCGCTAACCAGCGCGCAGGCCAGCAATTACAGCGTGCACACACCATCAGCAAGAATCTTAAGCAGATAAAGAAAAGCCAAAACTAACGTTTTGGTTTTAACTGGTAAAATGACATCTTGTAGATCTGAGTTGATGTCTGAACCTGAGTAATTCAGACATCAATTGAGATTATGGATTAAGTGCTTTTAAGCGCTGCTGCAGCTCAACTGCCTGACTACGATAGGCTGACACATCGGTGTTTGACGGGTCAACATGCAATACGATGTCCCATTTTTTAATGGCCTCTTCAATACGTTGCTGACGAAATGCGATAGAGGCCTCACGATGGTATTTACTTACAATCTGCTGCTGCAACTCCATCATTTTTTGCTGCGCTTCTGAATTACTGGCATCAGTAGCGTAAGCCAGACTGAAATAATCAAAAGCACTGATGTCATCGCCATTTTGCTGCATAAAATCAGCCGCCTGGGTGTACAGCTGCGCCGCAGTTGAGGCTTGGTTAGCTTTAATCATATCAGCTCTGCCAACCAATGCCTCGCTTGCCAATAGCCGCGTACTGGCATCGAATTCAGTATTCTGCGACGTCAGTATCCCGAGCAGTGATACTGATTGCGCAAAGTCCCCTGCTCTGTTCGCATCTGCCAGTTTGGCTTTAATAGTCGCTGGCGACTCCGGTACATTTTCAGCCAGCACTTCACTGCTGTCATCTTCAACGCTGGTGGTCTGCGGCTCTTCTTTTGACGCTACAATGTCTGTTGCCACAGCGGCCTGTTGTGGTTCAGTGCCTTGCTGCTTTTTTTGTGCCAGTTGCGCGTCTTTCTCGCGTACAGACCTGGCATTCGCGGTGAGCGGAATTTTGATCTTACTGCCGGTATTAATGCGGCTGGGGTTCTCAATACCGTTATATTTTGCCAGCGCATAAAACTCCAGCGCATTGCCCAAATAGTGCTGTGCCAGGGTACTGATGCTTTGGCCAAACGCCAGTTCAACAACGAAAAACTCTGGCGGATAAAAGTCATTAGCCGGCGTATTAATCTGTTTTAATAATTGTCTGGCACGGCTGCTATCAGGTGTACTGAGCAGGTACTCATTTAACTCCACGCTTGCGACATCAGCATTTCCCAGTTCAAGTTGCTGAATCGATTTTGACATGCGCTGCCTGGGCGTTAAGCCGGCTTCAGCAACTAGCGCAATATTCTGCTCATTTACACCGTTTTCCGATGTAGGCAGTGTTTTAGCTGATGGCCCGCTGTTGCCGGTTGTAGCACATGCACACAACGTCATGGTGATACCGCATAACAGAACTGCTTTGATGGTTTTATTTAGTAGCAAAAACACGTTTCCTCACTTGTCATTACGCTGCATTGCGTTAGGGATTAACGGCACTTTTCAACACAGTGGAATATACGCAAACCCAACGCAAAAGGTTGCAGTGCGCTGTATTTCGATAACGCTGCAACTTTACGCTGTTAGACGACGTATCATTCAATAGCAATACATAACCGGCAAGATGGTTGCGGTAGCGCAAAGACAAGAGCAGTGGAGTTAGTATTTAGTTAGCCTGGACAGCAGCAAGCCTTTGTTTTCGGCGTTTTGAACAGCCTGGGTGCGGTTATCTGCGTCGAACAATTCTAAAATTTTTGACACATATTCCTTTGCGGTATGTGGCGAAATATTTAGCGCGCGGGCGATTTCTTTGTTGGTCTTGCCTTGCGCCATAAAATGCAGTGTTTGTTCCTGACGGGTAGATAACATAATGCACTGATTAGGTTGCAGCTGCGGTTCAACGACAATTTCGCCCTGCAGAATTTTATCCAGCGCGCTTAACATTTTGGCTTTGGCAGATGCTTTGGAAATAAAGCCGTTTACCCCCAGGTTCATAATATTGCGTACATTGGTTTCGAAATCCAATGAGGAAATGACCACCATCGTTAACGTGGGATAACTGCTTTTTATCGTGCTAATGCCATCAAGCCCATTGGCATCAGGCATTTTAAGATCAACCAAGGCCAGGTTGATGCTGGGTTGTTGGCTAAGCAAAATCAGTGACTGTTGAATGTCCCGCGCTCTGAATATTTCAGCGCCAGGCAGTAGTTCATGCACAATAAGGGACACACCATCACCATAAAGATCATGATCTTCTGCAATCAACACACCTTTTTTAACCAAGCACTGGTTTAATGTCACTGGCTACCAATTTTAATGATAAGACTCTCGTTCGGATTATACCTTTATACCTGAAAAATTAAACAGATAGGTATTGGGCTTCAACGTAACGTATAAAAGCTCTTAGTTCTGCTGGTTCAACACCAGGATTTAAACGGTGCACTTTCAGCTTATCCGTCGCCGCATTGTTAAACGGCAAAGTGGAAAATGAACCAATAAATTGCGGTACTGCTGCCGCATCGGGCTGCTGAATATGATTAGACAAAAATTCAAACAGGTTAGACGATTCATCAGTAAAGTAGATGCAGTCCGCGATACTGTCACGACTGATATCGGCTGCATTAGTCGTGGTATAGCCCCATTTATGTAAATAGCTATTCACCTTGTTTTTCAGCTCGACGTTTTCAATCAGGTTAGCAATGGTCAAGCGCGGTATGCGCTCTTTACTTTGATTGTTTTTCTGCGCTATGCAGTTTTCAACATCGGGTATTTCAATACGAAAAACAGAGCCTGTATTGACTCTGGATTTGAGCGATATTTTATACCCCAGTGCATCAACCAGCTGTTTGACATTAGCCAGCCCAATACCAGAACCACTCTCCTGATGTTTGTAATGTCTGGCGCGTTGATACAGATCGAAAATAATCGGCTGTTCATGTTCGGGAATACCACACCCCGTGTCCCAAACTTCAATCACTATGCTGTGTTTACGGCAACGGCAAGTCATCAACACTGCGCCGCTCTGGCTATACTTCAACGCATTGGACAACAGATTACGTACTATTCGCCTTAACAATAACGGGTCGGTTGTGACCACGTATGACGGCGCCTGAATTCTCAGCTCAATACCTTTTTGCACTGCCATAGACGTGAATTCTGCTTTAACGTCATGCAACAGTTTGCTGATGTCGGTTTTTTCCAGGCTAACGCTAACCTTGCCCGCTTCCAACTGGCTCCAATCCATCAGTGCATTGAAGGTTTCGTCAAATGTCGTTTGCACCTGCTGCAATTGACTTAATATGGACTTGCCCTGCTGGCTTTGAACTTCCCCTTCCAGATGACCGGTGAGTAACTGCATGGAATGTATAGGCTGGCGTAAATCGTGACTCACTGATGCCAAAAACATCGTTTTAGCGAGGCTTCGGGTTTCAGCTTCAAGTTGCTGTTTCTTATGGTCTGCAAAACGTAACAAGATAGCGACCAGATGACCAAAAAAATGTATCGCCTGATAAACCGGGTCATAACCTGGGTTATATATTATCGCGTCGCTGCTGTAACTGGGGTCTACATTCAGCGCAAATGCCTTTTCACCGATGCGGAAAAATATCGGTAACCAACCTAAAACAAACAACACATAATATTTGCGCAGCTTAAACGCATATATAACCCCCAACACCACTGCGAACAGCGTGACTAACAGGCCATAGAAAATACTGACCATGATCATGGTTTCCGGCTTCAGGAACAGCTCTGACAGCAGCAAACTCATAAATATACAGCTACTGATAATGATAAAACTGCGGTTGTAAAAGCGGCGTAGTGGAAGTGGATCCTTGTCAGATGATAAAAATGACAGTACAAATTTCAATAAGCAGATTTCAGTTACACAGATCAGCAGCCAGAACCAGTCTGGCAAGCCGTTATCAAGCCCAAAGAAAACAATGCCAAGATAGCTGCGCGACAGCGTAATCAGCGCCATTAAAAACGACGAGATGGCAAACCAGAAAAATGTCATTTCACGCAGCAAGAAAAAGCACACCAGAGACGCCGCAATACTGGAAAAAACGATACCCATCGTAAATAGAAACAACGCGTTGGCTTTTTCCGTCACCCGCGCGTATTTTCCACTGCTATACAAATCGAGCGACACAGGTGGTACAAAGCTGTCTGCCGACAGTATCACCAGCACCCTGGCTGTAGATTCACGCGGTAACGAAATCGGAATACCGTGACCGAACACACTCCTGATGGCGTCGTTGTCACTGCCATCTTTAAAATTAGCGGCAAAGTATGAGTTGCCGTCTTCGGTGATAACATAAACCTCAATCTGGTCTATCAAAAACCGATTAACATGCAATATCCATTGTGACGTATGGGTATAGTTGTCTAAAGCGATGAACAAGCCATAGTGACTGTGTTGCTCGAAGTTGGGAATAGTAACCGTTGAATCCGCCGCAATCTGCTGTATGACCGAGGTTATATTTCCAAGCCCGGTATTTGCAGGCACTTCAAAATAGGCTGCCGCTTGTTTTTGCGCGTTTAAACGAAAAGCCTGATTTTGGTCATTCAGTTCCAGCGTAGGCTTTTCATCTGATGGTGATGCATAAGCCATAGGTGAAACCAGGCAGGTAATGACATTAAGCCAGATTAAAGCAAGAATAAGTGCAGACGCGTATTTCATGTTTGTGGTTATTGTTAGTAAGTCATTTTTACCGGGCAAACAGCCTTGCTACAGCCTTAATTGCCATCCATTTTAATTAATGCGACACAGCACAAACACGCAAATTAACGCGATTCTAACACATTGATTTCCCGCTTTCGCCCCCCCATCTGTCGGGTTTTCCTTTCCCCCTGACTCAGTAGACTAGTCCCATTAACAGCTAGCAAGTGACGTTTTTGACGGCGCTTTTGTGAGTACTACTGAGTCGGGATCATGGATAATAATGAATTAGTACGTTTAATTGCACTATGTGCAAAACGTGATCAAAAAGCCTTGCAGCAGCTCTATCGCAATACTTCAACCTACTTAAATACGGTTGCTTACCGTATTGTTGGTTGTCAGGAATACAGCAAAGAAGTACTGCAAGATGCCTATTTACAAATTTGGGATAGTGCAGACGAATATTATCCGCAGCAAGCACAAGCCATGACCTGGATGAGCAGCATAGTAAGGTATCGTTCAATCGATAAAATCCGCCGTGAAAAGAATCACCGTAATCGGCCGCTTTTCGAAGAAGAGCAGGAAATATTACTCAACACCCCCTGCACTGATAAACCCGAAGAACAATGCATGCAGTTAATGTTTGGCGAGGACATTGAAAAACATTTAAACGCTATGAACGATAACTTTAAAAACAGCATTCAATTGGCGTATTTCTATGGCTATACCAGAGAAGAGCTTTCAGAAGCTTTAGGCACCAATCTGAATACGATAAAATCATGGCTACGCCGCGGCACAGCAAGGCTTAAAGAGCAGTTAGAAAGTCGTTACAACTAAGAGCAATTAACTCTGTGAATAGAAATTTATACTGAAACTTCATCACAGAAGAGTAATACAACTGCCACTTGTCCACTGCCATTAATTTGACTATAGTTCGACAGTTGCGCGATACCCGCGCAAAGTGTTAGTAAACCCGAGCAAAATTTTTTGCACCACAGGTTGCACCACAACTTTTTAAAATATGGCGCTAACCCTTGGTATATCTGGATGTTCGATTCCTGTTGGGGCAGCCAACACAAAATCCGGGATATGCAGCTGAGCACTGCCGATAACGGTTTTTGTGCGCATATGCATCACCCTTGCGTTGACGACAAGACCGGCACTATCACGTAGTATCGTGCCAGCCAGCACATAATTTACCCGCTGTTTTGTATCAAGATAACTATCTCGGCTGAACACCAGCTCACCAGCCGGCGTGACCCGGATCTGGCTGGACAATTTGATATCGGCAACAGGTATACCCAAGCGTTGCATCTGATAATACATATGCTCAGCCAGCTGGTTACCTACCGCAGTAGTATTGCTAAGTTGCTGATCAAATTCTACAAAGGTTGAAATGGCAACAGGTTGCTCTGGCAGCACGTATTGCATAGATTGCAGCAGCTGGAAAGCCAGATCGGCAGCGTAATCAGATAAAGGTTTTGTGGGCCGGGGCGGGTAATCGGTAACAGACGGCAAGTAATTGCCACCTGTGCTGATTGGATTTGCCGAAGCATCGCCGCCGTCTGCAATGGCTGACGGCGCGCAAGGCATACAACTGTTCTGATACTCAGGCAGCAACTGGCAGCCCGATAATACTGCGACTGCCGCTAAGCATATCCCTACTTTCATTTAAACCTCTGTCTGCATCTGCACTCTCTACAGTATCGGCAACGACAGAGGTTTTCTTTAGCTGCTTACCCTTGTTTTAACTGTAATTTATCGTTACCGGTATTGCTGATAACAGCATTAACCACGGACTCCGGCACAAAAGTGCGCGCCGCAGAAATGACCTGTTTGGTGTCAATACGGATCAGTCTGGCATTAAGCAACACTCCGCTTTTATGTGCAGTCATTGTGCCGGTGACAACGAAGCGGATAGGCAACTCAGCACTTAGCTCGTTAAAGTCGCGGCTTAAGGCAAAATCGCCTGAGGGGGTCACACGGATATAATCCGTCACTTTATAGTCCAGCACTGCGACACCAAACTTATGTAAGTCATACATAATTGCTTCGCTAAGGTGATTGCTCAGCACAGAGCCCTTATCCAAACTGCTGTCAACATAGCTAAAGTCGGTCACACCAACCATGCCGGTCTCTTCTGCTGCTCTGTGATTAGACATCAGCTCATGTACCAGAGCCCTCGAGTATTCATTAATTGTCAGCATCGGTTGCTTATCCGAATTCAGCTGCTGACTGGGTAATTGATATGCAGGCGCGGCAAGACGGTCAGCTTGCGGTTTTGTACTGACAACCTGGCGGTTTTGCTGTGACGCGCAGGACGCTAACAGTATGGTGCTGCACAGCAGCGTTAATGCATATTTCATTTTGTCTCTCCTGACATTGAGCGCCGGTACAGCATATCGCCTTGCTGGACGACCTGCCGCTGGCCCCACAACACGTTTGCCGGTATATAGCCGCTGGCTGCCGCCAGCACTTTCTGATTAGCGACACTGATAAGACGTGCATTTAGCATGTAGCCGTCCTCCATAGGGGTATAAGTGCCGGCCAGTAACGTATCAGCATCGCTTGCTGCACTGATATCTTCGAGCTGACGCGACAACGCTTGCGTGTGATCATCCAGCAGCAGCAGCTGCTGCCTTAAGCGGTAATCGAATACAGCGAAACCATGCTGGCGGGCATGCGTTAACATGCTCTCGCTGAGCTGATTAGCCAGTTGTTTCTCTGCTTCATCGACAGCGCTAAGCGACAAACTATTGACCGGCACAAAACTGGCAACCGCTATCTGCGCCGCGGGCTGCATTACGCTACCGGTATGAGGCAGCTGTGCAAACAGATTGTCGGCTAACTGCTGAGTGTAAACATGTAGCGGAAATTTACTCAACTCAGCGCGGCTATTCTCCTGAGCTACGGGTTTTATACTGCAACCTGCAGCAATCAGTAATATTATTACCGAAATTAATATTTTCATAAGCAACCTCAGCTTCTGTACTGAAAACGCTAAGCAATTTACAGGCCAGAAGCATCGGCAAGCTTTTGACGCTATATCGCTACCGGCGCCTTGATATGCGGGTGAGCCTGATAGTTTAACAGCGTAAAGTCGTCAAAAGTAAAATCGAAAATATTATCAACAGCCGGGTTTAGCTGCATTTGTGGCATAGGGAAAGGTGCACGAGCCAGTTGTGTATTCACCTGTTCCAGATGGTTCAGGTATAAATGCGCATCACCAAAAGTATGCACAAAATCGCCTGGTTCGAGCTTACACACCTGCGCCACCATCAGGGTTAACAGGGCATAACTGGCAATATTAAATGGTACCCCCAGGAAAATATCTGCACTGCGCTGATACAACTGACAGGACAACTTGCCGTCATTAACATAAAACTGGAACAGCGTATGACAAGGCGGTAAGGCCTGCTTACCCCTGGCAGCGTTTTCTTTTGGTGATACTGACGTATCCGGTAACAATGCCGGGTTCCAGGCACTGACAATTAAACGCCGCGAGTCCGGCGTGCGTTTAATATCGGCGATCAGCTGGCTTATCTGATCGATCACACCGCCATCAGCCGCCTGCCAACTACGCCACTGCGCACCATAGACCGGGCCTAACTCACCTGACTCTGTCGCCCATTCATCCCAGATAGAGACACCATTGTCTTTTAAGTAACCAATGTTGGTTTCACCTTTTAAAAACCATAGCAATTCATGGATAATCGAGCGCAGATGGCATTTCTTGGTGGTAACCAGCGGAAAACCTTCCGCTAAATTAAACCGCATCTGATAGCCAAATACACTGATAGTGCCGGTGCCGGTGCGGTCAGTTTTTTTGTGGCCATGCTCCAGCACATGGCGCATTAAATCAAGATACTGCTTCATGCTTTTGAAACCTGTTTTTCTGCTTGTGGGTGCCTGCTAAAGGCATAAATAATCAGCCCGGTACCGGCAATAATCATTGGCAAAGACAACCATTGCCCCATCGACATACCGGCAGACAGTACACCTAAGTGCGCATCGGGTTCGCGGTAAAATTCGACAAAGAAACGCGCACTGCCATAACCTGCCAGGAAAATGCCTCCCAAGGTGCCGGTTGGCGGGTTAAAGCGGCGCACCAGCATAATAATGATAAACAGTACTACGCCTTCCAGTGCAAACTCATATAACTGTGACGGATGTCGCGGCAACGGCCCTGCCCCCGGGAACAGCACTGCCCAGGGCACATCAGTCGGCCGGCCCCAAAGCTCTGCGTTAATAAAATTACCAAGCCTGCCCGCTGCTAAGCCAAGTGGAATAAGCGGTGCAACAAAGTCACCCAGTTCGAGATAACGCTTGTTATTGCGCCAGGCAAACCATGCCATAGCACTGAGCACCCCTAATAAGCCACCGTGAAATGACATACCACCGGTCCAGATTTTAAATAAGTACACCGGGTCGCTGACAAAGAGTTCAAACTGGTAAAACAATACATAACCTATACGGCCGCCCAGAATGACGCCCAAAAAGCCTATAAATAATAAGTCACTGACCTGTTGTTCACTCCAGCCTGAACCCGGTTTTTTGGCCGCACGGTTGGCCAGCCACCAGGCCAGCGCAAAAGCAACCAGATACATCAGGCCATACCAGCGCAAGCTGACCGGGCCGAGCGAAAAAATAACCGGATCTATTTGCGGAAACGTAATATAACTTGCAGACATAACTTCCCTTAACTCAGAATCATCTTCGCTGCGATAAGCAGCAATAATATGCCAAATACCCGTTTAATTGTCAGCACAGGCAACCGCTGTGTCAGTTTCGCCCCCAGCGGCGCAGTAAAGGCTGAGGTACAGACAATCCCCAACAACGCAGGCAGATAAATGTAACCAACAAACCCCTGTGCAAACTGATAGTGCTGCCAGCCCGCAATGACGTAACCGAGCGAGCCAAAAGCCGCTATAGCAATGCCGCTGGCGGCGGCACAACCAATAGCACGGCGCATATCAACCGAGTAGTAATTCAACATAGGTACGAACAGAGCGCCGCCACCAATACCCAGTAAACTGGCTATCCCGCCAAGACCAGCAGAAATAACCGCTAAAATAGCAGCGCCAGGCAGTTGTCTTTTACCTATGGCGCTGCGTGATCCCAACATACGCAGTGCCAGTATCAGCACTGCTATACCAAACAGCATTTGCAATACGCCGGGGCTGATGTTGTGCGCCAGGTAAGCCACCAGCCAGGCCCCTGCCGCAGCGCCAACCATAATCGAGGTCGCAGTTGTCCAGGGCACATTACCCCAGCGGTGATGCGCCAGCACTGACGAAGTGGCAGTGAAAATAATCGACGCCAGCGATGTAGCGATGGCAACCAGTATGGCCTGCTCGGGCGCCACTATGTCAAAGCCCGGCAGTAGCATAAGCAACACCGGCACCACAATTAAACCGCCACCAATACCCAGCAATCCGGCGAGAAAACCCACTACGGCGCCCAGTACCAGAGTAATAGCAACGATAGTTAACACGGCAATCTCTTAGTTATGCAAGGCGCTGCAGTATAACAGCGAAGGAAGTATAACGGCACGCGCTTAAGCCCGTAACTGACTGAGCAGCTGCTTTTGTTCTAAAAAGCGCTGAATATGTAGCCTGACCTGCTTCGCTGACTGGCATGCCAGAATTTCCGGCAGTAGCAGCGCCAGCTCAGACATCTGAACCCGGCGTAATAACCATTTAATTTTCGCCAGGTTACTGCTGTTCATACTAAAGCTGTTATACCCCATCGCCGCTAGCAACAATACTCCTGCCGGCTCGCCGGCCAGCTCACCGCAAACACTAACCGGGAACTGCAGCCCCTGCGCCTGCTGCGACAATTGATACAATGCTCTGAGCACAGCCGGGTGCATCGCATCATACAAACTGGCAACCCTTGGATTATTGCGGTCAACTGCCAACAGGTATTGAGTTAAGTCGTTTGTTCCAACTGAGCAGAAATCGACTTTACGCGCCAGCTCTGGCAACTGATACATGATGGATGGTACTTCAATCATAACGCCAATCTTGGGCTTGGGCAGCTCAATAGACAGCTCATCACTGACCTCAAAACTGGCCTGTTTTATCAGCCTGACCGATTCGTCCACTTCTGCCAGATCGGAAATCATCGGCAGCAGTATATGCAAATTATCCAGTGCCAGATTGGCTTTTAACATGGCGCGGATTTGCACCAGAAAAATCTCCGGATGATCCAGCGTTAAGCGGATACCACGCCAACCCAGAAACGGGTTTTCTTCAACCAGACTAAAATACGGCAAGGCTTTATCGCCGCCAACGTCCAGCGTGCGCATAATGACCGGTTTGTCAGGATAGCTTTCCAGCACCTTGCGGTACAGCTCTATCTGTTCCTGTTCTGTCGGAAAGCGGCTGCGCATAATAAACGGAAATTCCGTACGGTATAACCCCACTCCGCCGGTATACTTCGGATCTGTGGTTTCCAGCTCTATTGCCAGGCCAGAATTGACCATCAGGTTAAAAGGCGCACCGCAGGATGAGCATGACTCCAGGGCAATTTCTGCCTGATAACGTGCATTTAACGCAGCATCCTCTGTAATAAGTCTTTGATACTCATGACAAATGGCTTCAATTGGTGATACCAGTATCTGTCCCTGATAGCCATCAACTATCAGGCGCTGTCCCTGCCATTGCAGCAATGGCAGTTCACTTACGCCCATCACCGCCGGAATACCCAGCGCACGCGCCATAATAGCAGCGTGCGAGTTAACAGAACCCTTTAACGAAACAATGGCCACCAGCTGTTCGCGCGGCACTTCGGCCAGCATAGTCGCGGTAACATTATCGGCGACCAGCACTACCTTTTGCGGCAGCTTTATTTTGCGTTGCTCGGTATCCAGCAGGTTATTCAGTACGCGCTGTCCCAGATCGCGGATGTCGGTGCCTCTTTCGCGCAGATAGGCATCGTCCATATCGTCGAACTGACGGGCAAACTTTTCCACTACGCGCTTTAGCGCACTCTTGGCACACCAGCCTTCTGCAATCTGCTGCTCAATTTCCCGGCCCAGGCTGGCGGCATCCAACAGCTGATGGTACACATCGAAAATAGCCAGCGCATCTGGCGGCATATGGCCACTCATGCGCTCTGCCAGCCGGTTAAACTCCGCCTTGGTTATTTTTACTGCGCGGTAAAAATGCGCCAGCTCTTTGTCCGGGTCATCTGCCCGTTTAAGCGAAATCGCGTTAAAGTCATTTGCCGGCTCCAGTACAAACGCCTCACCTATGGCGATACCTGGCGCCCCCGGTAACCCTTTCAGCTGGCTCGACTGGCTTTGGCTTGGACTACTCTGGCTGACTGCCTGACGCATCTCCGCGTTGGCCAGTACAGATGCCAGCTGCGCGCCAAGTGTCACCAGAAACGATTCCTCGTCCTCGCTAAACACCCGTTCAGCGGCTTGCTGAATGGTCAGTACACCTAACACTTTACGATGATGAATAATGGGACAGCCTAAAAAAGCAGAAAAGCGATCTTCGCTAACTTCCGGCGTCACTTTAAAGCGGGGGTGAAGATGGGCTTTGGCCAAGTTAATGGGCTCTTCGCGTTGCCCTACCCAGCCAATCAAGCCTTCGGAGAAGCCAATAGCTATATTACCGATGGCATCAGGATTGAGGCCGTCAGTAGCCATCAACATAAAATGCTGCTGTTCATAATCGGCAAGGTATACCGAGCAGCACTCTGTTGCCAGCGCCTGTTTTACACTCGAGACTAAGCCAGCTAATGCGTTTTGAAGCACCGGCTCTTGTGCTACATCCTGAACAATTCGCCTTAACTGGCCTAACATAAGAGCCTCTTTTTCAGTCTAGCTAATTGCCTAACCTGTATTGCTAACTCTTTTTCTTACCTTCGCGGCGTATAAACGGCAAAGCGACCGGGGCAAACTCTTTCATGACTTTTCGGTAAACTTCGCGCTTAAACGCGACCACTTGTCTAACCGGATACCAGTAGCTGACCCAACGCCAGCTATCAAATTCCGGATGCGTGGTTTTAAGTAAGTTTACATCCTCGTCAGCACAGGTCAGCCGAAGTAAAAACCACTTCTGTTTCTGACCAATACACACCGGGTTACTGTCTTTACGAATCAAACGCTTAGGAAGTTTGTAGCGTAGCCAGTGTTTAGTTGTGGCGATAATTTCCACATCTTTGGCACTTAGCCCAACCTCTTCGTTTAGTTCACGAAACATGGCTTGCTCCGGTGTTTCACCGTCGTCAATACCACCCTGCGGATATTGCCAGGAATGCTGACCATACCGTTTTGCCCAAAACACCTGTCCCTGGTGGTTACAAATCACTATGCCGACATTGGCCCGAAACCCTTCGGCATCGATCACACAAACCTCTGGCGGATCTTAAACAATATGCAAAAGATTCTTTCATAAAGTCGGAGCTTGGGCAAACGGTATTTTCAGCACACCTTTTACAGACTTATCCACAATAATACATACCGACAGCACCTCCATGTGCACTTCTTCACAGAGCGTGTTGATAACACTGTGCAAAAACAACATTTAACCACTGAATAACTGAGATACAATGAATATCAACTTATAACCATTGCAGTCAGATATGTTTAATATCAATAAGTTACATAGCACAATATTCTACTAATCTGCCGCAATGGCTGTGTGCAAGTCAGTTTGCTGCGTTTTTAAGCAGCCAAAGCGACAGAAAAATGTTAGCGTATTCCTATATTTGCTGATTATGACAACCATGTACTCATCTCCGGCCTCATTAGCTGAACTACAACGCCGCAGTCTGGCATTAGCTGGCTTAACATTGGGCCAGATTGCTGCACAGTTGCAACTGCCGGTACCGCTAAACCTGCAAAAAGACAAAGGCTGGGTCGGCCAGCTGTTGGAACAAATTTTGGGCGCCAGCGCAGGTTCTAAAGCCGAGCCTGATTTCCCTCACCTTGGCGTAGAACTGAAAACCTTACCTATTGACCGGGATGGTAAGCCACTTGAGAGCACTTATGTCTGCGTCGCACCACTGACTGATGTTGGCGGCTTACAGTGGCACGAATCATGGGTATGCCGTAAATTGCAGCATGTCTTGTGGGTGCCAATCCTGGCAGAACGGCAGATCCCGCTTCGTGAGCGAATGATCGGCACGGCATTTTTATGGCGACCCAATCCGCAACAGTTACAGGAACTGCAGCAGGACTGGGAAGAGCTGATGGAGCAAATTACGCTGGGTGGTATTGCCAATATCCGCGGTGCCCAGGGTAAGCATCTACAGCTTAGACCCAAGGCAGCCAACAGCCGTGCACTGACGGCCGCTGTAGGCGCGCACGGCGAGCCGATAAGAACCCTGCCCCGGGGCTTTTATCTTAAAGCTGCTTTTACGGCAAGCTTGCTGGCACAGCAGTTTGCACCCGGTTAATGGCTATACTTTTCCATGATGCGGCTATAACTGCCATTGTCACGCAGTTGCGCCAAACCTGAGTTAAATTGCTCGACCTGCGTTGGCGAAACCGACTCTTTACTAAACATGACGTAAACATCGGAACTGCCCAGGCTAATACTGTGTGGCTGTATGTATTTATCCAGACCTTTACGGCGTAAAATTGACGCACCGACAAAGCTGTCTTCTAACAGGCCGTCAATTTCTTCATCCAGTAAACGGGCCATATTCAGTTCACTGATAATAGCGCCGACGAATTTGCTACGCTGCGTTTCATCGGCATATAAAGCCGCCACTTCATCGCCGTAGTAATATTCATTGACCACGCCGACTTTATGACCATCCGCCAGAAATGCAGCTAAATCAGCATAAGGCAGGTTAGCCTGGTCTTTACGCACGTATAGCTGAAACCTTTCCTGACGGTATGGCTCAGAAAAATAAGCAAAAGCTTCACGATCATCGGTTTTAGACGCGCCTAACACAAAATCAACTTCACCTTGCTTGAGCAATGTCAGCAATTCAAGCCAACTGCCCTGAATCACATTCAGACTGCAATCCATGTTATCCATTACGGCTTGCACTATCTCAACATCCAGGCCGGCAACTGTATTGCCGACCGTCATGTACTGATATGGCTCCCAGGCGTCCATGCCAAGTGTCAGCTCACAATCATTTTGTTCAACCGCTACAGGTGCGGCGGCGGGCTGGCTTTGTGCCACAGTTTGGGTTTCATTTTGTTGGGCAGGTTTACAGCCTGAGAGGATAAGCATTACAACAACGACCACTGGTATGTAAGTTTTCATATTACACCTTAAGGCGTTACTGGTTTGCTCCAAGCTTAGTGCATAACCGTTCATTTCGCCGCTTTAGCGTAATAAGCCAGTAAAAACAGTACAGTTATGTTTCCACTGAGTCGCAACCTTTGGCGTTATCCACTGTACTTGTCTGACGCTTAGGCGCACCGAACATCACCATCAGCAACTGCTTCCAGGATCTGATATGCCGGGCATCATTCCACATGCGGCGCCACTCGTAAAAGGTGATGCTCAATGGATTGTCGGAGTTGAAATCATCAGTAATACCATAACGGCAAGGAGCATTGTCTTGCTCAGGCACAAAAGTACCAAATAGCCGATCCCAGATTATCAGGACACCCGCGAAGTTTTTGTCAATGTAGCGGGCATTGCAGGCATGGTGAACCCGGTGATGTGAAGGCGTGTTAAGCACCCACTCCAACAACCCCAGCTTTTTAACCGCCTGGGTGTGGACAAAAAACTGAAATGCCAGGTTCAGTGCCACCACCGCAAACACCAAAGTGGGTGGAAAACCAAGCAAGATCATCGGTGTCCAGAACAGCCACATACCTGATAGCGGGTACGTCAGGCTTTGCCGCAGCGCTGTGCTGAAATTCATCAGGCGCGAGCTGTGATGTGTAACATGCGAGGCCCATAACCAACGAACACGATGCGATGCCCGGTGAAACCAGTAATACAAAAAGTCCTGCAGCAGAAATGCGAAGGCAATCGTGCCAGCGCTGAGCTCTATCTCGAACAGGCGATACTGATGCAACCAGATAAAGAACGGCATCAACAGCAACAGTGCCAGCATATCGCTGCCCTGATGTAATAATGCCAGTACCGCATTCGCTGCACTGTCTTGCCAGCGATAACGTGCTGGGGTCAGTTTACGTGAACTGAGCCATTCCCAGGCGATAAAACCAAGAAACACCGGGCTTAATGCAAGTAAAATAAGTTCTACCGGGATCATCTGTTGTTGTCCGCACGCTTTGCCAGTTAACGATGTTACTGCAAAGCCGGATTGAACTCTACAGAGTTCCCGGTATGGGGTTTAACGCTTAGAAGCGAGCCAGAAACTCGGCCCGTGTGCGGCCATCTTCTTTAAAGATGCCTCCCAGTGCAGTAGTCTGGGTTTTCGAGTTGACATCCATGACACCGCGCGACTTCACGCAGTAGTGTACAGCTTCCATCGTAACGGCAACGTTTTTTGTTTGCAGTAAGGTTTGCAGTGCAACCAGAATTTGCTGGGTTAAACGCTCCTGTACCTGCGGGCGCTGTGCAAAGAAACGTACAATACGGTTAATTTTTGATAAGCCAATAATACGCTGATCCGGGATGTACGCCACGGTGGCACTGCCATCTATGGTAACAAAGTGATGCTCACAGGTGCTGGTAAAGCTGATATCTTTTACCTTTACCATTTCTCTGACCTGCATTTTATTTTCTATCAGTGCCATTTTCGGAAAGTTGCTGTAATCCAACCCACCAAAAATTTCGTCCACGTACATTTTCGCAATACGATGCGGGGTTTCGTTCAGGCTGTCATCATTCAGATCCAACCCGAGTGTCTTGACCACCTCGGTCATCAGTGCATTGATTTTATCGTACTTCTGGTCACGCGACAGACCATTGTCTACCATAGGGGTTTCAAGCCCCTGGGCTTCAAGCGCGCTGCGCACCACCTTTGCTTCTTCTGATAACATAACTTTTCCCAACCCGACGTCGATTACTGTTATACGTGCCGTCAAAGCCGCTAGTTTACGGAGAATGTCATTTTTTTGCCATTTTTATGATTGACTCCGGCACCGAAACCAAAGCTTCGGGCCAGATGGAGGCAGGCTACTGTACTAAAGACAAGGCTTCAAGCAACTCCCGTGGCTCAACTTCCGGGCCATTAAGGCTATCATCCCAGTTGGTCCCAATCAGGACGCCGTCGTCATACATCTCTTTGAGCCATCCTTCACAGAAAACATCCAGCGGAATAGCTTCAGGTTTATACACTGCCCACTCGTCAGAGCAATGCGCTTTAGCCGAGGCTTCATCAGACCAGAAAGGCATCACATCGGTGTCTTCAAACTCGACAGACTCTACGACGAGTAAATCTTCACCATCGGCAAGGACATACACTACGCCATGAGTTTTGGCTTCTTCAACAAAACGCTGAAAACTTGGATCTTGTGCAAACTGGCTCATTATCATTTCCACATTAAGATA
>NZ_DATCSY010000391.1:0-6834 GCF_036568245.1 Rheinheimera sp.
CCCGTAACCAACTGCTGGGTATGGCGGCGCAACAACCTAATCTGGTCAGTGTGCGCCCCAACGGTATGGAAGATGCGCCACAGTTACAAATTGACGTCGATCAGCTAAAAGCCCAGGCGCTGGGTGTGTCACTGCGCGATATCAACCAGACGTTGGCGATTGGCTGGGGCTCTACCTATGTGAATGACTTTGTTGACCGTGGCCGGGTGAAAAAGGTGTACGTGCAGGCAGAAGCCGATTTTCGTATGACGCCGGAAGACATCAAACGCTGGCACGTGCGTAACAGCGATGGTGACATGGTCAGCTTTGCCTCGTTCTCCAGCAGCCGCTGGATCTATGGCCCGCAGCGTTTAGAGCGTTATAACGGTGTGTCGGCGATGGAGATCCAGGGTGAACCGGCACCAGGCACCAGCTCGGGTGATGCGATGGCGACGATGGAGCAACTGATCAGCCAGCTGCCGCCGGGTATAGGTTTTGAATGGACGGCAACTTCGTATCAGGAAAAGCTGTCCGGCTCACAGGCACCAGCATTGTATGCGTTATCAATTCTGGTGGTATTTCTGTGTCTGGCGGCGCTGTATGAAAGCTGGAGCGTGCCTTTTGCCGTTATTCTGGTGGTGCCGCTGGGTATTGTCGGTGCGTTGACGGCTGCTTATATGCGCGGCCTCGGTAACGATGTCTATTTCCAGGTCGGCCTGTTAACGACGATGGGGCTGGCGGCGAAGAACGCTATCTTGATAGTTGAATTTGCCCGCGAGCTGCAGCAGCAGGGTAAAGAATTAACGGCCGCAATATTGGAAGCGGTAAGGCTGCGGCTGCGGCCAATCATTATGACATCGATGGCGTTCTCGCTTGGCGTACTGCCACTGGTTATCAGCTCGGGTGCGGGCTCAGCCAGCCGCAATGCAATAGGTACCGGTGTACTGGGCGGGATGATTTCGGCCACGGTGCTGGCGGTATTCCTGGTGCCGGTGTTTTATCTGGTGATCATGAAGTTGGTTGGCGCGAAAGCGTCGGATATTAAAACTGTGTAACACGCATTAACGGCAGCAGTAATGCTGCCAACAGGTTGTACCTTTGCCGGCTGTCTCAACCCCACGCGAGCAGCCGGTTTTTTTATGCCTTTTTCAAACCCTGCAGCATCACATCTATCAAAGCGCCAGCGTGTTTATGCAAATCACACTGCTGTGGTTTCAGTAGAAAGTTGCTGATAATACCACCGATATACATATGCAGTGAAAAAGCGGCCAGCCGCGGCGATATACCCTCACGCAGCAATCCCATCTGTTCTGCCCGTTCCAATGCCCGCTGCAGTACCGCGACTGTTTGCTCATCCAGCTCATCCTGCTTGGTAACGGCCGGGTTTAGCTCGTCGATATACTCACAGCGGTGAAATACGATCGTCAGTACGCGGTGGTGCTGTTCGCTGCTGGCAATAAGCTGCAGAGCGTTAGTAAACAGTTCGAGGATTTGGCCAAAAGGGTCGTCAGACGGGTTGCTATCAACTTCATTCAGCAGGTGGTGAAATGGCAGCCGTACCCGCTCCAGCATGGCGTTAAATAAATCGGCTTTATTCTGAAAGTGCCAGTAAATAGCGCCACGCGTGACATTCGCGGCCAGCGCGATTTTTTCCAGCGTAGTACGGGAAACGCCATGCTGAAAAAACAATACTTCAGCGGCATCTAAAATAGCTGCTCTGGTACTTTCGGCTTCGGCTTTGGTGCGACGCGCCATCTTGCTGATTTACACCTGTTATCTGTTTAATATGGCGTCGATTTTAGCATAGTTAATACGGTCAGTCGTTAACAAATCCGATTTGGGGGCGTTAGCTTAGCGCGCAAACGCCACCTGATTACGACCGGCTTTTTTCGCGCTGTACAGCGCTTCGTCGGCGCGTTTTAGCAGTTGTTCGGTACTTTCGCCGCTTCGGCGGATAGCGCAGCCCAGGCTGATTGTTACGTGCACGGTTTTGCTGCCCGCATTACTGCCGCGTTGCTGCTTGCCGCTTTTACTGTCTTTCGGTCTGTCCTGCTGGCGGATCACCAGCGGGTAGTCGGCGACGCGGGCCCGTACCTGTTCCAGTTTTTCTGCCAAGGTCTCGGTTTTATTGTGGCTGAACACCAGCGTAAACTCTTCACCGCCATAACGGTAAGCGGTTAGACCGCGTTCGCTGGCCAGTACTGAACCCAGCAGCTTTAGAACCTGATCGCCAACATCGTGGCCATAGGTGTCGTTAAACTTTTTAAAGTGATCAACATCCAGCATGGTGATCGCGCTACGCCGGCCCAGCCGGCTCAAATGGCTGAGTAGCGCACGGCGTTGGGGCAGTTGGGTCAGCTCATCAATGTAGGCCAGTTGCAGCATCTGGCTGCTCAGGCTTAGCAGCAGGATTAAACAGGCGGCGAGCGTCATCCAGCCCGACATATCGGGCTCTTGGATAAACAGGTAGAACGCCATTACGGCCAGCCAGGCACCAAACTGGCCCCAGCGCTGGCTATTGGCCGCGTAAAAGTTCAACAGGCCCAGCCAGCAACTGGCGACGACGGCTATCCACCATAACTGGCCCCAACCTAATAAAAAGCGCTCTGACACCGGCTGAAAAAACGCCGCTGGCAATGGCAGGGCGGCCTGCCAACTAGCCAGCGGTAACCAGAGCAGCGTCAGTGGCGCCAGTAGCACCACTGCAAGCAGCGCCAGGCCACGTTTGGTTAGCAATTGCGGTTTATGCTGCAACTGTAGCAGCAGGGCGATAATGGTAAAACACAGCGGCAAAAAAACACTCAGCGCTAAAGTGCGCTCGTCGCTTAACGGGCGTTGCAGTGCCTGCTGCACCACCAGATAATGGCTGCCAAGCAAGCACAAACTGTATAGCCAGTGCCATTGGCGCATCAGGCTGGCCAGTGCCGCCGTCAGCCCTATGGCTGCGTAAACCAATGCAGGAAATAACGCACTGACAGCCGTCAGCTGCGCCGGAAACTGCCAGTACAACAGTAAAATAAGCGGTAAGGGTAATAAAACGAACAGATGCACCTGAACCTCAACGTTGACTGCCTGGCATACTGCGGCGGTGCGCAGCTGAATATTGGCTGGTAACCTGACTGAGCATGCCACTGCCAGGCTGCAGTGGCAAGCCCGTTATAGGGTTACAATGGCATAGCAGGGTAGCTGGTGCGGCTTTGCAGGCCGGTCAGTTTCTGCATCAGCTGGCGCTGGCTGGCCAGTAATTTACCGCTTTTCTCATTTTTGGCCTGACATAAGCGCGATTTTAACGTCAGCTCCTGCAGCAGTTGGCGGGTACCATGCTGCAGCGGTGCCGGTAACCGGCTGACTAACTGGCGTAAACCGGCAGCCGTGTTGGGTAAACCAAACTGCTGCAACAAGCTGTCGCGCGCAGTGTGGCTGTGTTGTACCGCTGTCATCAGTTGTAATGCTTGTTGATTCAACTGTTGCAGCGGCTCACTGCTGCGCCGGCTCATCAGTTCGTATTGCTGGTCCAGTAACTGGCTCAGGGTGTCCAGCCGTTGCACATCCTGTTGCAAACTGCTGATAAAATGCTTCAGCAGCTCGGCACTCATTTTTTATGCATATCCACAATAGCGTTGACCAGCGCATCCTCGTCCAGCACCAGCTCACCCCGGGCAATGGCTTGCTGCAACTGACGCACTTTATTCATATCGACACCGTCGTGGCTGGCCATATTGGCAAAGCTTTGTTCGAGCGCGCGGCTGGCACCACTGACATTACTGGCCGGGGTGTCGGCTCCGGCTGGGCTGGCTGTTGCTTTCGCCGTGCCCGGGTTTTGCTGCTCTTGTGTCAGCCGGTTTACCGGGTTCACCTGCAAGCTGTGTTTAGGCTCAATTTTCATACTGGGGGTTCCTGCAATTCTGCTCTGTTAATAATAAGCGGCGCCCTGGCGGTAAAACTTAAATTTATTTCTGTGCAGATTCGACGTTATTTTCTGCGGTAACGATGGCATCCAGCACCTTACCGGAGCTGATATTCTGCACGCTGATACGCTCGCCCAGTACACCGTCGCTAAGGGCGATGGCGCTGGTACTGACGGCGAAGCCATCGCCACGGTAATGCAGCGTAACCTGAGCACCTTTTTGCACCAGATACGCCGCTTGCAGCAAGTGCCTGCTAACCACATCGCCCGCGCTGATGCGGCGCTTTACTATCATGCCCAGCAGCGGCGCAGCAGAGAATTCCAGCCCGTGGCGCAGGGTACTGACTTCCTGCGGTTGTATGCTCAACATGTCGGCGCTCAGTACTTCGCCGCGCTCCAGTGTTCTGGTTGTCACCACCAGCGGTAACCACAGTTTTACCTGTGCCACAGCGCGGCTTTGCCAGCGTTTAGGGGCCGTGCAGGCCAGGCTGTAACTGAGCCGGCCCAGTGGGGGCTCGCTTTGCTGTGGCCTTTTAATGTCAAGCTCACTGCAGTTTCGCTCATCGAGCGAGCCGGGCAGGCTGAGCTGAATGTCCTGTCGCTGCGCTTTGACACCGAGCTGCTGCAGATACTGCGTAAGCTCTGATTCAACCTGCTGTTTCAGCGCCGTTTCCACCGGCACTGCCAGCACTGTGCCGCTTGAGAGCCACAGCAGAACCATCAGCGTGACCGCAAGGAAAGTACCACGCTTCCGCTGCGGAAGTAACGCTTCCGCTTTTGGCCGGACAAGAGATGAAGGTGTTGGGTAATTCATTGATAAATATCACTTTTAAAATGTGGCACAGAGCTTGTAAAACCCAATGACAGCAATGGCAACCTGTTTCTAAGTGAGTAATCTGCACATGTTTGATAAAGCGCTCGGTGTTCACCCGTTTTCACTGCAACTGCGCATGGACAGAGCCGAAATTATTGCAGGCAATCTGGCCAATGTCGATACACCGGGTTTTAAAGCGCGGGATATCAATTACAAGCAAATCATGCAGGACGTGGCGTACCGCGTAGAGCACGGCCAGAACCGGCCGCTGACGACAGCCGAAGACGGCCATCAGCTACTGTACCGCACACCTTACCAGGCCTCGGCAGATGGCAACACGGCAGAGCTGAATATTGAGCAGGCAAACTTCGCTGCCAACACTATGGATTTTCAAACCAGCCTGACATTTTTAAATATGAAAATCAGCGGCTTGCAAAAAGCCATTAAAGGGGAATAAGGATGTCTTTTAACAGCATTTACGATGTCAGCGGCAGTGCAATGCGCGCCCAGGTGATGCGGCTTGACACTATCGCCTCTAACCTTGCCAACGCTGACACCGCAGCCAGTACAGAAGCCGGTGCTTACCGGGCATTAAAGCCGGTGTTTGCTGCGTTGTACAAACAGACTACCGAACAGCAAAGCCTGGCGGCAGAAGTACAGATGTTGGGCATTACCAGCTCCAGCCGGCCGGTAGAGCAGCGCTACGAGCCGAATAACCCGCTGGCAAACGCTGACGGCTACGTATTTTATTCCAACGTCAACGTGCTGGAAGAAATGGCGGACATGATGGCTGCGTCACGCAGCTATCAGACGTCAGTTGAAGTGATGGGCCGGGTGTCCAGTATGCAGCAAAGTGTGCTGCGTCTTGGCCAGCAGTAAAGGAGTAACAGCGTGAGTGCAATCAGTGGCTTAGGTGCCAGCAATAACAACGCCGCCAGCAACGCTATCGCCGGTAATGGCAATAACGCTGAAGGCTTATCAACCATGTTTCTTGAACTGCTGGTGGCACAGATCAGCCATCAGAACCCGCTGGATCCGATGGATGGCACCCAGTATGTCAGCCAGCTGGCAGAATTTGCCAATGTGGAAAGCCTGCAAAGCCTGAAAATTGATTCAGGCAAAAATCTGGAACTGCAGGCCAGTCAGCAGGCACTGCAGGCTACCGGGCTAATCGGCCAGCAGGTGGATGTTGCCGCAGACAGCATAGTGCTGGAGCAGCGTGGCGAGATTAAAGGCGCCATTAACCTGGGGGGTGAAGCAGACGCTGTTGAACTGCGGCTGTATAACGCCGAAGGCAAGCTGATGCAACAACAAAGCCTGGCTTACAGCGGCGTGGGTACGCTGCGTTTCGCGTTTGATGAGCAGGCAGCAGGCGGTTACTACGTGCAGGCTGATGCCATCATCGCTGGTAAGCCGCAGCCGCTGACAACCCTGCTTAGCGGTGAAGTGGAACGGGTGTCGCTGGGTAGCAATAAAGACGACATTATTTTACAGATTAATGGTTTAGGTAATCATTCGCTGCTGGATACCAACCAGCTGGCGCTGGGTGGAAACAGCTAAGGATTTTACTATGTCTATGTTCAATATCGGCTTAAGCGGCCTGAAAACGACACAGAAAGCACTGGAAGTAACCAGTCACAATATTGCTAACTCTGGTACCGCTGGTTTTAAAAGTGGCAGCGCTGAGTTTGCCGCCGTCTATAACGGTGGTCAGCGTGGTGGCGTAGATGTCAGTGACATCAAAGAAAATTTCAGCCGCGAAGGCGGTGTTGTCAGCACCGGTTCGGCGCTGGATTTAGCCATTACCGGCAAAGGCTTTTTTGTCGTGTCAGAAAATGGCCGTATGGCCTACACCCAGGCTGGCCGCTTTGATCTGGACAAAGATCAGAACATTATTAACAGCAGCGGCAACCGCCTGCAGGGTTACGGCATTGATGCGCAGGGTAACCTGGTGCCGGGTGTGTTAACCGACCTGAAAATTGAAGCGGCCAATATACCGGCAGAGGCATCAACGGAAGTGGCGTTTTCGCTGAACTTAAGCTCGGCCAGTGATGTGTTGCCGGCAGCCGGTTTCGATCCGGCCGTGGGCAGCAGCTACAACTATTCGCAGTCGAGCGAAATTTTTGATTCGCTG
>NZ_DATCSY010000392.1:0-3197 GCF_036568245.1 Rheinheimera sp.
ATTAATAGTTTTGCAGGCTTATCTGAGTGATTCCAAATACCCGAAATATCGCAGTCACCTTTGGCCTGAGCGGAAAAAATTGAGGCCACCAGAATAAAGCTAGAAACTAAGAATCTGAGCATGAACATCCTTTGCATATAACGCCCGCCTAAGCGGCGAGCAACTTGTTGCGAGTCCAGCGGCCACAGGCCGCGTTGTTTTAGGCGTTTGTTATAGCGCGACATTACCAATAAACCCGATAACTACTAACACCATACCTATTAAAACAAGCCTTTCTGAAATCTTTTCCCTGCCGCTTTGCTTTCTTACTTTGAAAGCTTCAGTGAGTTTTAAAAAAGCAAACTCAGGAATTAATGCGATAGACAAAACAAATAATACACTACCAGAACCTGAAACCGTTTCAAAAGACACCGCTCCATGCTCATCAATCTTTCTCACTACGCTTACAAAAAGTAATGCAGCAATAAAGAACAATACTGTGGAAAAAATTTTGTGCTTTAATTTCGGGCCTAACATTGAAACTACCTCATACGCTATAACGCTTATTCGGCGGAAAAATCCGTATTTAAATACGGACATTTCTGTAATTGTAAATTTACTGCGTGACACATTAACTATAAAACTACATGTAGACAATATCTTATGGGGATTAATTAATAACAAACAGGGACAAATGCGGAAATATCCGTCTAACAAGGGGCGCTTGACATTTTCGAAACAACTGTATACTTAAACAGTGAAAATCGGGAGATGTAAGATGACAGCTCAATCACCATTTTTAGATTTTGTCGCTGAAGAGATGTATAAGCGCCGCTATGCCAAACGCACAGTTGAAACCTATTTGCATTGGATCCGTTTTTATATTTTATTTCACAAAAAGCAGCACCCAAAAGATTTAGCCGAGCAGCATGTTGAACAGTTTTTAACTCACCTTGCGGTAAAACAGCAAGTTGCGGTGCAAACTCAGGCATTGGCGCTCAATGCCTTGAGTTTTTTGTATAAAGCTATTTTGCAGCAGCCTTTGGCACTAAATCTAAACTTTAATCAGGCCAGTAAGCCTCGTAAGTTGCCGGTGGTGTTAACCAAAGAAGAGATCAAAAGGTTATTAACGGTAATAGCGCCCTCTTACCTGCTATTGGCGCAATTACTGTATGGTAGCGGCTTACGCTTAATGGAGGCAGTTCGGTTAAGGGTTGCGGCCATTGATTTTGACTATTTGTCGATTATGGTTTGGCATGGCAAAGGCGGAAAACACCGCAGAGTTACCTTGGCTCCCGAGCTTGTACCAGCGCTAAAACGCCAGATAGCATTAGCTGAGGCATATTATCAGCAAGACTTACTAACCGATGACTATGCTGGTGCTTGGCTTCCTTTTGCGTTAGCCAAAAAATACCCAAGTGCCCCAAAAGAATTAGGCTGGCAGTATCTTTTTCCATCTAACACGCTGAGTATTGATCCTGCGACTAAACTTCTGCGCCGCCATCATTTAGATGAATCTGGTTTACAAAAAGCCGTGCGCAGTGCAGCGCACAAAGCCGCTATTGATAAACCGGTTACCTGCCATACTTTGCGCCATTCATTTGCCACGCATTTATTACAATCGGGTATGGATATTCGCACTGTGCAGGAACAGCTTGGGCATACCGATGTAAAAACCACTCAAATTTATACTCATGTCTTAAAACAAGGCGGGAATGCCGTGCAAAGCCCTCTGTCACAACTGCTGTAAGAAAGGGCGCCGTAGCGCCCTGTTAAGCTAAACCTGCTTGGTTAGAAACAATCGCCCGGCACTCTTACCCAACCTTCCATCAACACCCTGGCGCTGCGGCTCATAATGGCTTTAGTCACTGTCCATTGTCCGCCAACCTGCTCTGCGGCTGCGCCGACACGTAAGGTGCCGGATGGGTGGCCAAAGCGCACAGCTTCGCGCTTGCCGCCGCCTGCTGCCAGGTTTACTAAAGTGCCCGGAATAGCCGCTGCGGTGCCTATCGCCACTGCAGCAGTGCCCATCATGGCATGGTGTAATTTACCCATTGATAACGCCCGTACCAGCAAATCGATATCAGTTGCGTTAACCTGTTTGCCGCTTGAGGCTGTGTAGCTTTGCGCCGGCGCGACAAAGGCTATTTTGGGCGTGTGGGCACGGGTAGCTGCTTCACTGACATCCTGTATCAGGCCCATCTTTACTGCGCCATAAGCGCGGATAGTTTCAAAGCGTGTAAGCGCAGTGTTATCGCTGTTTATTGCCTCTTGCAGCTCCGTGCCGGTATAGCCGATATCAGCCGCATTGACAAAAATGGTTGGAATACCGGCATTGATCAGCGAGGCTTTAAAAGTGCCAATACCTGGTACGTCTAAATCATCCACCAGATTGCCGGTAGGAAACATCGCGCCGCCGCCCTCGCCTTCATCTGCTGCCGGGTCCAGAAACTCTATTTGTACCTCAGCGGCAGTAAAGGTTACGCCATCAAGCTCAAAGTCACCGGTTTCCTGCACTGCGCCGTTGGTGATGGGCACATGGGCAATAATGGTTTTATTAATATTGGCCTGCCAAATGCGTACTGTGCAGATGCCATTGTGCGGAATACGTTCAGCAGCCACCAGCCCATTGCTGATGGCAAACGAACCCACTGCCGCGGTTAAATTGCCGCAGTTGCCGCTCCAGTCAATAAAAGGCTTATCTATGGCAACCTGACCAAACAGGTAGTCGACATCGTGCTCAGCTTTGGCACTTTTGCTTAATATCACGGTTTTGCTGGTGCTGGATGTGGCACCTCCCATACCGTCGGTGTGTTTGCCGTATGGGTCGGGGCTGCCGATAACTCTAAGCAGCAGGTTGTCACGCTCTGTACCAGGCATCTGTGCTACCTGGGGTAAGTCGGTAAGTTTGAAAAATACACCTTTGCTTGTGCCGCCCCGCATGTAAGTGGCGGGGATTTTTATTTGAGGAACAGCCATAAAAATGGTCTCTTCTATTGGATTACTTGTTTAGTCCGGCCCGACAACCTCTTTCTGCTCATCACAGCAACTCGCCCTAATGCCTACGGCAGGGCTCAGACACTCTGTGATGACATAAAGAGGCATCGGGCCTCCCTTGTCGATGTCAGCTTGACTTGATAGCACAGGTTGGAATCCCGGAAAAGTCGACACAGAGTGTCTGAGTGAGCGCGCCAGCAGCGAAGTGACAAATTCGTCTG
>NZ_DATCSY010000393.1:0-3352 GCF_036568245.1 Rheinheimera sp.
TAAGTGAATTATTCACATAATAATCAAACTCGCTCTCGCCAATACCGGCCGATACATCAAATTGCCAGTCTGCCAGCTCGAACCTGGCGCCAGCGGTGACAGAGTAATCTGTCGATTCCGGTGCAATTTTCGGTAAATAACCGTCCGGGTAAATTTCAGTTAAATTGCGATCGTCCACTGCTCGGCGGTAAAACGCACCCGATGAAGACTCACGATGACTTACGCCACCAAAACCGTAAAACTGTATATTGTCCGGCCGCCAGCCTGCATTGAAAAATACCGCCTGTTGTTCAAACGACGCATCACCCACCACATGGTTCAGCCGGTTAAAGCTTGCCTCACGCGGATCAGGCTCGCCGTCTATGGTGGCATATTGCTGGCGTGGGTCTAACCCTGCGCGGTTGGTCGCATTTTTATGCTGCTGCTCTACGCTGAAATTAACAAAGCCATCGCGGCCAAACTGAAAGCCCGAGTTAAAGCTGGCTTTATAATATTCGCCGTCACCTTCATAGGTTTGGCCGGTGCTGATGGCGACATCCGTACCCTGTGTCTGGTCTTTTAGCACGATATTAATAACACCGGCAATCGCGTCTGAACCATATTGCGCGGCAGCGCCGTCACGTAATACCTCAATGCGTTTAATAGACGACATGGGTATAGCGTTTAAATCGACATTCGAGCTGCCACGCCCCATAGTACCGTTAAGGTGCACTAACGCCGTGCCATGGCGGCGCTTACCGTTAACCAGCACCAGGGTATGATCTGGCGATAAGCCACGCAAACTGGCCGGGCGCACCGCATCAGAGCCGTCGGTAATAGAAGATGTCGGGAAGTTAAAACTTGGTACCAGCAACTGTAACGCTTTTGCGGTTTCCAGTGCACCGGTGGCGGCCAGTTGATCTGCGCCGATAATATCCAGCGGCGCGCTGGTTTCTGTGGCCGAGCGCACCGATAAACGGCTGCCGATCACCGAAATCTTCTCTACGTCAGCCTGTTCCTGTTGTGCCTGTGCTACTCCAGCATAACTTGCTGCCAGCGCCAGCCCAATTGATACAGTCAGTTTTGTTTGCAATGCCATAGTCATTCCTTGTAAGTGTTGCTGTTATTGTAATAAAACCTGATATGTTGCCTGAATTCTGCCTGGTTATATTGCCGGGTCAGATACCAGAGCCGTCACTATGCCAGCCATCTTGCTGATAATTGTGCAGGCCCAGATAATCCTGTTTACCTATTTCTACACCATTGTGGCGTAAAATGTTATAGGCCGTCGTAATGTGAAAATAAAAGTTGGGTAAGGTATAAAACAAAGCATAGCCTAAAGCGCTGTAACGCTCCTCGTGCTGCGGCGGCAGGGTAAAACTTTGTTGCTCTAAGCCTGCAAACTGTCGCGGTGCTATTGTTAAAAGGTAACTGATACTGTGGTTTACATAAGCAATGTGCTGCTCAATCGTCACCACATCTTCGGTAAAGGTTACACTGTTAATTCCGCTGTATAGCTCAATGGTTTCACTGGCGATATCTGCCGCCCGTTTAACCTGCTGCGACAATTCATACATATCGGGGTACAAACGGCTTTGTAATAACAGGGCAGCCGGGTAGCCTTTGTAAGCGGCCTGATAACCCGCTTTGCGTAAAAAACTGGCCAAATTGGTTAAACTGCGAATAAAAACCGGGACGGTCACGTCATACAAACTGATAGCCATATTACCTCTCCTGTGCCGGACAAACGGGATAGTTATCCTGCGCTGTAAAAAACGCGGCATCATAAGATGCCGCGAAGGACAGGTGACAAGCAGGAGTAAGCAAAACCTACTCAAACATCTTAATATAACTTTTTAACAGGTAAACATATAAATTAATTCACTTATGGAATATAAAAGTATTTTTTGCGCTAACGCCACTGAGCATACTGGTATTACACCTGCAATGCCTGAGCTAAATCAGCAATCAGATCGTCCGGGTCTTCCACGCCGATACTTAAACGGATTAAATCGTCAGTAACCCCTGCAGCTAAGCGGCTCGGGGCATCCATCGCTGCATGCGTCGTGCTGGCCGGGTGGCAGGCCAGACTTTCCAGATCGCCCAGGCTGACGGCCTGGGTAAACAGCGCTAATTTATCTAAGAACTGCTCAGCGCGGGCAAAGCCGCCTGCCAGCTCAATGCTGACCATGCCACCAAAAGCGCCCACAGTTTCCGCCAGTACCGGGTAACCGGCATCGGTTGTCAGGCCGGGGTAAATAACTTTGCTTACCGCCGGGTGCTGCGCCAAAAACGCCGCCACTTTGGCCGCACCGGCAAGGTGTGCATCCATCCTGAGCGCCAGCGTGCGTAGCCCGCGCTGCAACAAATACGCTTCCTGCGGGCCAATCGCTGCGCCGATATGTTTCAGCGCTATGGTACGCACCGCCTGCATCAGCTCAATGCGTCCGGCCACAACACCGGCAATAATATCGCCGTGACCACTTAAATACTTGGTGCCACTGTGCATCACTAAATCGATGCCGTGCTCCAGCGGTTTAAACAGGTAAGGTGTTAAAAAGGTATTGTCGCACACCGTTATCGCACCGGTTTTCGCCGCCGCTGCTTTGATCTTGCGATAGTCGGTCACCTTCAGATTAGGGTTAGTGATCGGCTCAAACAGCACCAGCTTAGTCGCCGGGTGAATATTGGCCAGCAAGTCATCGTCACTGGCATAACGGCTTACATTAATACCGGCTCGGCTTAGGGTGTTGACCAAAAAGGCCGCAGTACCGCCATATACCGGGTCGATAAACGCCACTTCATCGCCTGCGCTTGCCAGCGCATAAAAAATACTGCTAACCGCCGCCATACCGCTGGCAACGACCAGGGCTTCATCTGCACCTTCCAGCACAGCCAGTTGCTGCTCCAGTGCCTGCACTGTCGGGTTTGCCATGCGGCTGTAAATAAAGCCGCTGCGCTCACCGGCAAAACGGGCTTTGCCCTCGGCTGCAGAGCCATAGGTAAAGGTACTGCTTTGATAAATCGGCGTGGTTAAAGCGCCGGTTTGCTGATCGCCGCCGCTACTGTGCAGCAATTGGGTTTTAAATTTCATTATTGGGCTCTTCTATAAAAATCTGCCGCCAACGGCGGCGATTTAAAATGGACGGTTAAACCACATGTTGTAGCGCATTATAGTGCGCTGCGGCCACATCCGGGTGTGAACGTAGCCGGCCTTTTAACACATTTTGCCCCACCTGATAAAACAGCGGGTTAAGCGGGTCGCTGGCCGGGCCTTTAGCTTGCTGCGCCAGCTCTGCCGGCAGTGGTAACAAGGGCACCGTCGCATCAAGCTGAGCTGCCATAAAAAAGGCGCACGACAACCGCTCAATAC
>NZ_DATCSY010000394.1:0-4931 GCF_036568245.1 Rheinheimera sp.
TGCCAGGTGCCGGAGCAAATTAACGGTGACTGGGGCATAGCGAATGACCCGCTATACGCTGAAGCCATGCAGTACATCCGTAGTGGTAGTTGCAGTAATGTCGCTGTTTCTGCCAGATCCGCCGCAGTATTACGCTCGTTGCCGGCTAAAATGCCAGTGTCAGCGCCTTGGACAGTGAATGATGAGCATTAAGGCGCAAAACTTGCTTAATATCTGATTAAGAGAGCCGATAAGGTACAACTGACAATTTTCAGGCGCAAATGATGATCAAAGGTGTTTACTTAGCGTTAGCGATATTGGTTGGGACAACTCCGGCAGTTGCACAGGAGCTTGAAGCCGTGCAACTGTACTCACAGGATGAGTTACTGGCCTTGATCCGTACCAACAGTCATTTAAAGCGGGTGAAAGCCGATGATTGTCAGCTGGTAAACGACATTGAGGCAAGGGCAGATATTATGCAACTGCCAGCATATCAGTTTTTGTACGGCGATATGCTGGCGTATGCGGTCTGTGTGCCACGTAATGTTGAACGTGGCTGGGACTTAATGCTGCAGGCGGCCGGGCAAGGTTTACCAGAAGGGTTAGAACAAGTGGGGCGTTATTACCATATTGGCCGTTTCGTGCAGCCCGATATTGATAAAGCCATTGTTTACCTGCGTGAAGCCTCGGCACTGGGAAACCTGAACGCTCAGCTGCGATTAGGCCGGATCCTGGCTGATGGCAACGGTAGCCCGGTAGACTTTGAACAAACTTACCGCTGGCTGCATCATGCAGTAACAGCTGATAGTGCTAAACATAAGCAAATTCAGCAGGTACTTTCAGCTCTGGCGAAGAAAATGCCGGCACGGGTAGTTGCCAGTGCGAAACGGCCGGTAAAATGAAGTTCATACTCATTAGTAGGTTTAGCTGTTACACTTAACACAATTTAGGAAGCAAAAGATAACTTAATGACGGTAAATGATCCGCATCTTGCGCGTGAGCAGGAAAAATACGACAACCCTATCCCCAGCCGGGAATTTATTCTCGAGCATATCGAAAAACGCCAAAACCCCGCTTATTTTGATGAACTGGTTGAAGAACTGGGGCTGAAAGACGATGACGCCATCTTTGCATTAAAAAAACGCCTGCGGGCAATGGAACGTGATGGTCAGCTGATTTACACCAAGAATCGCCGCTACGGCCTGGTCGACAATATGGACCTGGTTAAAGGCACGGTACTCGGTCACCGTGAAGGCTACGGCTTTTTAAAATTGGAACAGGGCGGGCCGGACTGGTTTATCCCCAATTTTGAAATGCAGCGCTTATTACCGGGTGATGTGGTACTGGCCACGGCGCAAAGTATTTCCGCTAAAGATAAAATTGAAGCACGGGTAGTACGGGTACTCGAGCCGCGTACCGAACCTGTAGTAGGGCGCTATTATAAAGATTTTGCTTTAGGTGTAGTGGTGCCGGAAGACCCGCGTATCTCCCAGGATATTGTTATTCCTGACGGTGAGCAGGGGGCCGCTCGCCATGGCCAGGTGGTACTTGCTGAAATTACCCAGCGACCTTCAAAACGGGTGAATGCGGTCGGTAAGGTGACAGAAGTGCTGGGTGAACATATGGCGCCTGGGATGGAAATCGAAATTGCTATCCGTAACCATCAGATCCCGCATGAATTTTCTGATGCTGTGCTAAAACAAGTGGCTAAATACGGTGCAGATGTGCCAAAAGAGGCCAAACAAGGTCGGGTCGATTTAACGCAATTGGGTTTAATTACCATTGATGGCGAAGACGCTCGTGACTTTGACGATGCAGTGTACGCTGAAGCGAAAGACAACGGTGGTTGGCGCTTGTGGGTAGCTATTGCTGATGTCAGTAGCTATGTACTGCCTGATACTCCGCTGGATAAAAGTGCCCTCGAGCGTGGTAACTCGGTGTATTTCCCCGACCATGTGGTGCCAATGTTACCGGAAGCACTATCAAACGGTCTGTGTTCACTCAATCCACATGTCGACCGGCTGTGTATGGTCGCGGATATGCATATCAGTGCCGCAGGCAAGCTGGAAAGCTACCAGTTTTACGAAGCGGTAATGCACTCCAGTGCCCGTTTAACCTATAACAAGGTACACAAGATTCTGCAGGGTGACCCTGAACTGCGCCAGCAATACGATGCGAACCTGACGAATATTGAAACCCTGCACTCACTCTACAAAAAGTTAGCCAAGGTACGCGGCCAGCGTGGTGCTATTGAGTTTGAAACGGTGGAAACGCACTTTATCTTTAACAGTCACCGTAAGATTGAACAAATTGTGCCGGTGCACCGGGTTGAGTCGCATAAGATCATTGAAGAATGCATGATCATGGCGAACGTTGCCGCGGCGCGTTTTATTGAAAAACATGAAGCCCATACCCTGTTCCGAGTGCACGAGCGGCCGGACGGCGATCGCTTTGATAACTTTCGTCGCTTTTTAGGTGAGCTGGGTATTGAAGCCGACTTACCAAACGAGCCAACGCCACTGGAACTGACTGAATTGCTTAACCGCATCGGCGAGCGGCCGGATCGTGAACTGATTGAAACCACCATGCTGCGTTCAATGAAGCAAGCTGTCTATCAGGGTGATAATCAGGGCCATTTTGGTTTAGCTCTAGAGGCTTATGCCCATTTCACCTCGCCCATCCGTCGCTATCCGGATTTAGTGCTGCACCGTGGTATTAAAGCCGTACTGGCGAAGCAAGGCCAGAAAGTGGTTGGTGCCCGGGCTTACAGTGAGGCAGAAATTACCCCGCTGGGTGAGCAGTGCTCGATGACAGAGCGCCGGGCTGATGATGCCACACGTGAAGTGGCTGACTGGCTCAAGTGCGAGTATATGCAGGACCATTTGGGCGATGAGTTTGAAGGTGTGGTGTCAACTGTCACTAACTTCGGCTTGTTTGTGCGCTTAACTGAGCTGTATATCGAAGGGCTGGTGCATGTTACGTCTCTGCAAAACGATTACTATCACTTTGATGCTGACCGGCATGTATTAACCGGCGAGCACAGCAAAGTCAGCTATCGCATGGGCGATATTCTGAAAGTGAAAGTAGCTGCGGTAAACCTGGAAGCGCGCAAAATTGATTTAGTGCTGGTGGGTGAACCCAAGCGCTTTGTCAATAAAGCTGATATCAAGGCATCGAAACTAGCAGCCAGTGGTAAAGCGGTAAAAGCCGGTAAAACCGCAGCGGGCAAGAGCAGTAGTGGCCGAGGTGCTAAAGCACCAGCGAGAAAAGAGGATAAGCCTAAAGGCGCACGCAACATAACCGCGCGGAAAAAGCCACGGCGTAAAGCGAAGTAAGTCATTAACTACTTAGCGAATCAGTTTGCCCTAAGCCAACCGTTGAAGGCATGGATGCCTGAATCGAGCCTATAGGGACATATTTACGGCGTGTTGGTGTGGGCAAACTGGTTCGTTAATGCTTTAAATTCAGGTAAACTGCCGGCCAATTTTTCTGACTGGCGAAACAAGGGCTAACAATGAACGCAGATCTGGTATTTGGTATTCACGCGGTAGAGGCGTTTTTGCAGCGTGCGCCGCAAGATGTGCTGGAATTGTTTGTGATGAAAGATCGCGACGATAAGCGCATGCAACCGATCATTCAATTAGCCCGGCAAAACGGCGTGTCGGTGCAGTTTTGTAACCGTAAAACGCTGGATGATATGGTCAGTGGCCAGCATCAGGGTGTAGTCGCTAAAGCGCGTTTGCAAAGTTCAGGCAACGAGGCCGACCTGGCCGCTATCGTTGAGCAACAGGCAAAGCCCTTTATTTTAATCCTCGATGGCGTAACCGACCCGCATAACTTAGGTGCGATCTTACGCAGCGCCGATGCTGCCGGTGTGCATGCGGTTGTTGCACCAAAAGATCGTTCAGTAAAGCTCACCTCTGTGGTGCGCAAAGTGGCCTGTGGTGCAGCAGAGAGCGTACCTTTTATTACTGTGACTAACCTGGCCCGCACTTTACGTGAATTACAGGATGCTGGTGTGTGGATTGTCGGTACCGCTGGTGAAACTGAAACCCTGGTTTATGATGCCGATTTAAAAGGCCCGCTCGCGATAGTGTTAGGCGCTGAAGGCGAAGGCCTGCGCCGCTTAACGCGTGAAACCTGCGATAGCCTGGTGAAAATTCCGATGTTTGGCACTGTCTCCAGCCTTAACGTATCGGTAGCTGCGGGTATCTGCTTATTTGAAGCAGTGCGCCAGCGTAGTTAGTCCAAATATCTGCTTGTTATTTACCCGCTAAATCCGTAGAATACGCGACCTTCGGCCATACACTTAACGTTCCTTGCCTCCATGAGAACCCCGGCCGAGTTCCCCCGAGGCTTACTAACCGTAAGGAGCTACAATGCGTCATTACGAAATCGTTTTTATGGTTCACCCTGATCAGAGTGAGCAGGTACCAGGCATGATCGAGCGCTACACTGGCGCGATCAAAGAAGCGGGTGGTTCTATTCACCGTCTGGAAGATTGGGGCCGTCGTCAACTGGCTTACCCAATCCAGAAGTTGCATAAAGCTCACTATGTTCTGATGAACGTAGAAGCGCCACAAACTGTGATTGATGAGCTGGAAACTAACTTCCGCTACAACGATGCTGTTTTACGTAACCTGATTATGCGCACTGACAGTGCCGTAGTTGAGCCATCACCAATGGCTAAGGTACGTGAAGAACGTCGTGAGCGTGCTCCTCGCGAAACTGAAGAGCAAGTATCAAACGAAGAGTAAGTTGTCGTTAATGGACAATTGCACCGTACTGGTAGGCACAATTTGTCGTCAACCAGAGCACAGCGAAAGTCCGGCGGGTATACCGCATACGGTTCTGGCACTGGAACATCGCAGTCACCAGATGGAAGCCGGCCTCAACCGCCAGGCTTATGTCAGGATACAGGTGGTACTCACCGGGACTGAACTGACACAACA
>NZ_DATCSY010000395.1:0-28041 GCF_036568245.1 Rheinheimera sp.
CTGTGGCTGCTTCCTTCCGGACCTGACCAGGTTCGCCTACTAGTATTGCGAGAGGACCAATGGGGCTACCATTGCGCTGCTGAACCATCAGCAGGCGCGCATTATGCTTAAAACCGGCCAACGTTGCAAGAGCGCGACACACTAAACCTTGAATGCAGAGGCCTGAGTTTGTAGCTTCGCAGCCAGTTGCGCCAGCATATCACTGGCTTGTGCGCTTTGCCTTGAGCTGCTAGTGACTTCAGCAATACTGATAGTAAATTCGCTGATGTTTTTACTAATATCTTCAGCCACTATGGTTTGCTGCTCAGTAGCGGTAGAAATTTGTACATTCATATCCACTATGCTGGTCACGGAGTCTTTGATCTGTTCAATTACCGTCGCAGCACCTTTTGCATTATCAACACTGGTATCTGCATACCGCCGTGATTCATCCATAGAACTGACAGCCCGGCGGGAAGAAGTCTGTAAATTATCTATCATCCCTTTTATTGACTCAGTGGCACTTTGCGTATTGGTTGCCAGCTGGCGCACTTCATCTGCAACCACCGCAAACCCCCTGCCCGCATCACCGGCACGCGCGGCTTCAATAGCGGCATTCAGTGCCAGTAAATTAGTCTGCTCAGCTATAGTGCGGATAACAGCCAGAACCTGTGTAATTTTATCTGATTCATTATTCAGGTTACTGACGACAGAGCCGGTATCAGTCAATGTCAGCGACAGCTGTTCAATAGAGCGCATGTTCTGCATGACTTTGTCATAGCCGCTTTGTGAAAAACTATCTGCTTCATTTGCCTTTTCAGATGTGCGCAGAGCACTGGAAGCAACTTCCTGGATCGCTGCCGACATCTGAGTGACCGCGGTTGCGATCAAATTCGCTTTTTGCTCCTGCTCCATCGCTGTACTGCTAACCTGCTCACTTATAGAGCTCATTTGTTCTGATGCTGCAGCTAACTGTGTGATGGCCTGGCCCAGCTCATTAAAGAACTGTTGCAACCGTTGCAGTGTAGTATTCAGCGCTGTTGACGTAGCGGCAATTTCGTCTTTCCCCTGTACCTGAGCCCGGTTGCGTAAATCCAAATCATTACCAACGCTAACGATACAATGTTGCAGTAAATTCAGCGGCCGGTGAATAGAGTGGTAAATCAGCCACCCTAACAAGGCCAAGCAGACAAACACTACCATCAGCACCAGCATAAAAATCCATTGGAAATTTTCGTATTGCGTATGCGCCAGCTGGCGAAACTTATTAGCTTCATCAAGTTGCAACAGGATGAGTTTATCCAGAGCAGAGCTCAAAGGGTCTGCCATTTGGTAAAGTTCTTTATTAAATTTATCCGGACTATCCAGCATCAGACTGTTGTCATTCAGCCTGCTCTGGTATTGGCCTATCGCAGTTAAAAACGGCGCCAGCTGCTGCTCAGCGTCTTGCATCAGCTTTTGCTCTTCGCTGGTAAGCTCAGTCTGTTTGTACGCAAGCCAGGCTCTTTCTGCACTGCTTAGTGCCTGCGCAAGGCTGTCATTAGCTGCATTCGCACTGATAATGTTCCCGCGGTATTTGTGCAACGTATCCACTATGGTTACAGCATAAGCATCTGATACCTGCTTAATTTGCTGTAGCGGTTGTACACGGTCCAGATAAAGGCTGTTTATACCAAGGTTCAGTTGCCGCATTTCCTGCAGAGCAACCAGCGTTACCATCACCAGAACGACCAGAGGCACCGCTGCCAATACAGCCAAACGGCTTTTTACTGAATAGTTGTTTAACATAAAGTGCTCTGCCAGATAATTACATAACAATTATCAGCATAGGCGCTTTTTTAGTGGCTGGCGTAAAAAGTACTGCAGAAGTGGGCACGCAGCGACAGTTATTCTGCCGCTGCGTGTTAAGTCGTTAGTTTTGGGTCAGTAATGCGCGGTATTGCTGTAACAACGCTTTGATCTTTTTCTGGTTATCAGGCCCCAGCCGGAGCATTTGCTTCTGCGCCGGAGGCAACTGCTCTATTGCCGGATCGGCAAAAATGTACACCACTGCCGGACGCTCAAGTGCCAGCGGATAATTGACGTCTGGTGTGGCCAACAGCTCATCAATCGCTTCTATCAGTTTATTTTTAAATAGCTGATCCGGGTAGCCCAGCTCCGCATACGCCTGCTGCAGCAGCGGCTCATAACGGTTAAACAGCGCAACAAGTTGTGCCGGTTTGACGCTCTCTAACAATTGAACGTAAGGCTGATAGCGTTTGAAGCTTGCTTCATCCAGTTGCGGCTGTGCCCCGTCCTCTACGGTAAATTTCTGCTCCAGCGGTTGCAATACAGCACTTCCGGCAGCCAACTGCCCCTGCGCAATATTATCTACCTGCACGGCAAAACTTCGCAGCATGTCTTCTGTAACAAACAATGAGGCAAGCCCCGGGCGCCAGTCCAGAGACAGTAAGCGCTGACGAACCTCAGTGTCTGAGTCATCCAATGCCGGAATAGCAGGCTCAGGTGCAACCGTTGCCTCCGGCTCTGCTGCTGTAACAGGTTCAGTGATATCGGTTTCAGGTGCCGTTTCTACCGCTTCGGTTACCGGTTCAGGTTCCGGCGCTTGCTGCACAGGCTCATTAACCACTGGTGGCATCAGGTTCACCGGCGGCTCCACTGTATTCTCCTTTGTAAACATCAACCAAAGTGCAATAAGTATTACAATGACAACGCCTGCTATAGCTAATAGGTACAACTGCTGATTTTTGCTTGGTTCCTGTTCTGCCATGACAACCTCGATAACGGACTGGTAGGGTAATACGATTAAGCATTGCATTCTGCAACGATTCCAGCAATATACTAGCAATGAGCCTGTAGTCTGGAAAAAGTTCAACTTCGTTATGCCTGAACATAATAATCACACCGCCCCCAAAACGGCTTTGCTGTTAACTGGAGGTGGCGCCCGAGCAGCTTATCAGGTGGGTGTACTAAAAGCGATCGCGCAGCAGTTTCCCCGTAGCAGTAAATTGCCGTTTCAAATTATCAGCGGTACCTCAGCCGGCGCCATGAATGGTATAGCAATGGCATGCTATGCATCCTGCTTTCATCTTGGTGTTAAAAAACTGGAATGGATCTGGCGCAACTTTCACACCAGTCAGGTGTACTATTCAGACTACCCCAGGGTATTCAGACAGTTACTGCGCGGAATGTTCAGCGCTTTTCAGGCCGATTATGCCAATAAACAACCCGTCAGTTTGTTTGACAACAAACCACTACGCCAACTGCTGAGTAAGGTACTGGATTTAAAGCGTATTGACCGAAATATCATGGGAGGTTACCTCTCCAGCGTGTCGGTGACCGCCTCTTGCTATAACAACGGCGATTCCATCACTTTTTTCCAGTCTGACAGTGCGCTGGAATGGCGCCGGGCTAAACGCTGTGGTCAGCGCACTCTGCTTGGCGTACATCACCTGATGGCGTCTGCTGCAATTCCACTGGTGTTTCCTTCTGTACGTATTCACCAGCAATACTTTGGCGACGGCTCCGTTAACCAGTTGGCGCCACTAAGTGCGCCTATACATTTAGGCGCTGACAAAATTCTGATTATTGGAGTGGCTGACCCTAGAAAAAATGAGCCAAACCAGCGGATGTTGCATCACCCTGACCTGGCGACTATTGCCGGCCACCTGCTTGACACCGTGTTTACCGACAGTCTGAATTCAGATTTAGAGCGTATGCAACGCGTCAACAACACTATCAGCACTATGCGCCAGCATGGTGTCAAAACTGATTTGAAGCCGGTACAAAGCTTACTGATAAATCCCAGCCAGAACTTCGGCCAGATTGCCAGTGAGCATTTTCTGTCGCTGCCATTGGCGGTACGCACCCTGCTCAGAATGACAGGTATCCGCCAGCATTCAGACTCAAGCCTGGCCAGTTATCTGTTGTTTGAGCAGCGCTATACCCGTCGCTTGATAGAACTCGGTTACAACGACGCTATCGCGCAGATGGACAACATACTACAGTTTCTTACAACATCAGATACGGACAAGTAGTACGGCAGTCAAAGCTTTGACTGCCGCAGTATGGAATAATCACATCTAGCTGAAAAATATAACAATTAACATATTGGCCTGTTATTTGCTTTCTAAAATCAACGCAATAATGGGCCATGATTATGGAATACCTGCTAGTACAAGATGTTGCTTTAAGTACAGCTCCCAGCTACGCCGCAGTAACCAAGTTACAGAGCTGGCCACAGCTGCCGGAATGTGCTGAGCAAAGCCTGGTAAGCCAGTTACAAACCACTCTGGATATTCAGCAGCAGTTGAATATTGTGTCTATGGCGGCCGGCAAAGTTTTGCCTCTGTCGTCACTGACGGTTAAAACCGCTGTTGGAAACTTTACTGCCAGTGGTTCCTGTGCGGCAGATTTTGAGTATAAAAGTGTGTTGGTGCTAAACCAGCAATGCCTGGCTGAACTTATTTACCACAGCGACTATGCTTTTACACCGATGATCCAGCGTGAGTTGTTGCTGCTTGAAAGCGAATGGCTGTTTGCATTACGCAACGCACTCGTGGTAAGCCGACTGCAACAAATGGCATTGAAAGACACGTTAACAGGCCTTGGCAACCGTCGTTTTTTTGACGACAGCTTTGATAAGACGGTGCAACTGGCAAAGCGCCATAATGAAAGCTGTGCTCTGATCCTGCTTGATTTGGATAATTTTAAACAAGTAAATGATAACGCCGGCCACAGCACCGGCGATGAAATCCTGCTTGCGGTAGCCGATACATTGCGGGATATGCTGCGCTGTACCGACAGCTTATTTCGTTTTGGTGGTGATGAATTCGCTGTTCTGCTGTCGGGGCAGGACACCAGCAGTGCGGAGCTGGTTGCCAGACGACTGGTCAGGGCAATTAATCAGCATCATCGCTGTCAGCAACACAACGTCAGTGCCAGCGCAGGCTTAGCGCTGCTAAAGCCTGAGCAAGACAACAGACAGCTGTTTGCCGCGGCCGACAGTGCGCTGTATGCAGCAAAAGAAGCAGGTAAAAGCACAGTACGGGTAGCTTAGGGCTCTTGCTGCCAACTGCACCACCAACTGGCATGCTCAGGCGGGGTATTGCTGGCATAGCCTGCGACGGCAGCCACCTGGCCATCAATAATCAACAGCGGCACGCGTTGCCGCTCCCATGGCGGTACCTGCCATAGCTTAAACCACTGCTTTAAAGGCTTGCTCATACTGGCACCGGCTGGTTTAAAGCGCAGGCTCAGTTTACCAAAGTCCCACTGCCCCGAAGACACTGCCAGCGCCACAGCGCCATCACTCTGGCGGGCACTAAAATTAAGCCGGCCACAGCCAGAAGGCAGCATAATGCTCGCTTCAGCTTGCCAGTACAGTGTCGCTGCAGGTTGCTGCATATCAGCTTCGGTCAGCAGGTACAGGGTGTTTGCGAAACGGCGCAGCTGGTATTGTGCTAACACTAAAACCGGGCTGGCATCTTCGCGTGCATTGATCACATCCTGCTTTAACGTCTCGAGCCATTGTGTCTCAGGATTCAGACCATAGCCATGCAGCCAGCGGCGCAGCACCAAATCCTGCTGCAAAGGCACGAACGTAGTAAGCTCAGGTAATAAGATGCGGTTGCCACGCTGACAAAGCTGCAGCGCATTATCGGTATGATAGTCAGCCAGTTGCTGCAACTGTGCCAGGTGCTGCATACTGCGCGCGGCTGTCCTGGCAAAATGCGGCCAACGCTGACGTAAAACCGGCGTCAGTTGGTGGCGGATGAAGTTGCGGTCAAACCGCATATTGCTATTGCTGTCATCTTCAATCCATTGCAGCTGATGCTGCCGGGCATAGTGCTCCAGCTCCTGCCGGTTGAACTCTAGCAAAGGTCTTAACATCACGCCGGCTGCGAAACTGCGCTGGCGGGCTATGCCACTAAGGCCCGCCGGACCGGCGCCGCGCTTTAATGCCAACAACAGACTTTCCAGTTGATCATCACCATGATGCGCGGTCAGTAACATGTGTTTATCTGTACTGATACATTCTGCCAGTGCCTGATAGCGGGCTTCGCGTGCTTTATGCTCCAGGTTATCCGGTCCGGAAATATTCACTTTACGCGTCGCAAAGTCTACCTGCAGCATGGCACATTGTGCGGCACAAAATTCTGCCCAGCTGTCTGCGTGCCGGCTGATACCGTGATGAATATATACAGCGTTTAACGTAAATGGCTGCAGTTGCCTGGCTTGCGCCAGCAGATGTAGTAGCACCATAGAATCCAGCCCGCCACTTAACGCCAGCACCAAATGGTTATCTGCGCGCATCGCTACGGTATCAACAATATAACGTGGATTCAGTTCAGGCATAATGACGTTAATTCTATTGGCCAGACGTTATCAATTCAGCTCAGGCTAGCATAAAACAAAAAGCCAGTGCAGAGGCACTGGCTTCGAATGCAATCACAAAGCTTAGCAATAACCGTAAGACATCAGTCGCTTATAGCGCACATCCAGCAACTCTTTCTCACTCATTTTCTGCAATTTCTGCAAATCACGCAGCAATGCCTGCTTCATCGTTTGCGCCATCTGTTCCGGCGCCCGGTGGGCACCACCTAATGGCTCAGGAAAAACTTCATCAATCAGCTTCAGCTCTTTTATCCTGTCAGCTGTAATGCCCATAGCATCAGCGGCCAGAGGCGCTTTTTCTGCACTCTTCCATAGAATAGATGCACAGCCTTCCGGTGAAATAACCGAGTAAGTGCTGTACTGCAGCATATTAACTTTGTCGCCGACACCAATTGCTAAAGCACCGCCGGAGCCACCTTCACCAATAACGGTACAGATCACGGGTACTTTCAGCCCGGCCATCACTTTCAGGTTACGGGCAATCGCCTCCGACTGACCTCGCTCTTCCGCACCGATACCCGGGTAAGCGCCCGGCGTATCAATAAAAGTAATAATCGGCATTTTAAACCGTTGGGCCATTTCCATTAACCGTAACGCTTTACGGTAACCTTCCGGGCGTGGCATACCAAAATTACGTTTTATCTTTTCACGGGTATCACGGCCTTTCTGATGACCAATGACCATCACCGGAATATCTCCCAGTCGTGCCGTGCCACCAACAATCGCCTGATCATTGGCAAAAGTGCGATCACCGGCTAAATCGTCGAAATCAGTAAACATATGCCGGATGTAGTCCAATGTATAAGGCCGAAGTGGATGACGGGCCAATTGCGCTACCTGCCAGGCTCCGAGTTCAGCAAAGATTTTTTTGGTCAGGCCAAGGCTTTTTTCTTTTAGTTTGTTTATTTCTTCTTCCAGGCCCAGATCGTAATCGCCATTACGGCTGACGTTACGTAATTCGTCTATTTTTGCTTCAAGTTCAGCAATAGGTTGCTCAAACTCTAAATAATTCAGCATCATCGACTGTCACTACCTAATTAATTAAATTCCAGTTCTATTGTTGCCAATTGCTTTAACTGGTGCAACAAAGCGTCGGCCGGCGTTACCCACCACTGCGTTCCTAATTGCAACATTACTTCGCCTTCCTGGCGCTGATATCGCAGTTTCACCGGCACAGTACCTGCTTTAAACTCGCCCAGCACCTGCTGCAATCTTTGCAGGTAATTGTGGTCTATTTGCGGCGATTGTACAGTGATATTCAACGATCTCAGAGATTTTTCGCGAACCTGAGTAATCTCGCTGACATCGCGGCCGGTCATTGTAAGGCCACCGTTAAAATCATCAAAGCTGACCTGTCCCGTTATTACCAGAATACGGTCTTTTTGCAGCTGTTGCTCAAAGGATTCCAGCAAATCGGGGAAAAATCGTACATCCAGCCGGGCCGATTTATCATCCAACGTCACAATAGCCCAGCGCCGGCCCTTTTTGTTAATCATGATCCGTACTGACACTACTAAGCCAGCGACTGTAACACTCTGATCTTTTTTGGTCGGTTGCAGCTCTACCAGGCGGCAATTGACGTAACGGGGGATCTCATCAAGGTAGCGGTTTATCGGATGCCCGGTTAAATACAGCCCTAAGGTTTCGCGCTCACCTTCCAGCCATACCTCATCTGCCCAGGGCTCAACCTGCTTAAAGGCAGCAGCGGCATGCTCTGGCTCCGGGCTTAATAAACCAAATAAATCATCCTGCCCTACCGCCTGAGCTTTGGCATGTTGCTCAGCTGCTTTCATCGCCTCTTCCAGCGTTGCTGAAAGTGCAGCTCTGTGCGGTCCTAACCTGTCCATAGCACCGGATAGAATCAGTTTCTCAATGACTCTGCGGTTTAGTTTCTTTAAATCCACTTTGGCACAAAAGTCGAATAAGTCGGTAAAGCTGCCGTGTTTATTACGCGCCTCTAAAATGGCATCTATCGGACCTTCGCCAACGCCTTTTATCGCGCCGATACCATAAACAATATGCCCCTGCTCATTCACCGTGAACTTATAGACACCGGCATTAACATCAGGCGGAATAAGTTTGAGTTTCATCCGCTCGCATTCATCAACCAGGGTGACTATTTTATCGGTGTTGTCCATGTCGGCCGACATTACCGCCGCCATAAATTCGGCCGGGTAATGCGCTTTCATCCACAGTGTCTGATACGACACCAGGGCATAAGCGGCAGAGTGCGATTTGTTAAAGCCGTAGCCGGCGAACTTTTCTACCAGGTCAAAAATTTTCATCGCCAGATCAGGATCGATACCATTTTTCGCCGCACCTTCCTGGAAGGTATCGCGCTGTTTGGCCATTTCCTCTGGCTTTTTCTTACCCATAGCACGGCGCAACAAGTCAGCACCGCCCAGCGAATAGCCAGAGAGTACCTGAGCTATCTGCATTACCTGCTCCTGATACAGGATAATGCCGTAAGTGGGTTCTAATATGGGCTTTAACGATTCGTGCTGCCAGGTTGCGTCCGGATAGGATATTTCCTCCCGGCCACGCTTACGGTCGATAAAGTTGTCTACCATGCCTGATTGCAGCGGACCAGGCCGGAACAGCGCTACCAGTGCAATCATATCTTCAAAGCAGTCAGGTTGCAGGCGGCGGATAAGATCTTTCATACCACGTGATTCAAGCTGGAATACCGCTGTGGTATCCGCCTTCATCAACACATCGTAACTTTTCCGGTCTGTCAGCGGTATGCTGTTAATATCAACCAGCGGCTTGCCTTCGCGCGTCAGGCGCGCGTTCGCCATATTTACCGCCCACTGCAGGATAGTCAGTGTCCGTAAACCCAAAAAGTCGAATTTTACCAGGCCGGCATATTCAACATCGTTTTTGTCAAACTGGGTAACCGGGTTATTACCTTCATCATCGCAGTACAGCGGTGAGAAATCCGTAATTTTGGTGGGCGCAATAACCACACCACCGGCGTGTTTACCCGCGTTACGGGTTACGCCTTCAAGCTGACGCGCCATATCAATCAGGTCTTTCACTTCCTGATCCTGCTCGTACAGCTCTGGCAGGCGCGGCTCTTCTTTAAACGCTTGCTCCAGTGTCATACCAGGCGTTGGCGGTATCAATTTGGAGATGCGGTCAACAAAACCATACGGATGGCCCAATACCCGGCCAACATCGCGGATAACGGCTTTAGCGGCCATGGTACCGAAAGTAATGATCTGTGATACCGCCTCGCGGCCATACATATCGGCTACGTGTTCTATCACCTCATCACGCCGGTCCATACAGAAGTCGACGTCAAAGTCGGGCATCGATACCCGTTCCGGGTTAAGAAAGCGCTCAAACAGTAAGTCGAATTCCAGTGGGTCCAGATCGGTAATTTTAAGCGCATAAGCGACCAGTGAACCCGCACCCGAGCCCCGGCCGGGGCCAACAGGAATATCGTTGTCTTTACTCCACTGAATAAACTCCATTACCACCAGGAAGTAACCAGGAAATCCCATCTGGTTGATAACGTCCAACTCTATCTGTAAACGCTCGTCATACTCGCCACGTTTTTCCAGCCTGACATTCTCATCAGGGAACAGCTGAACCAACCGCTCTTCCAGGCCTTCCCGTGATTTCATCACCAGAAAATCGGCGTCAGTCATGCCCCCGGTCGGGAACGCCGGCAGGAAATACTCGCCAAGACGGATCGTAACGTTACAGCGTTTGGCTATTTCGACTGAGTTTTCCAGCGCTTCCGGCAGGTCAGCAAAAAGCTGCTGCATTTCCTGCTCAGATTTAAGGTATTGCTGCTCGGTGTAGTTTTTCGGCCGACGCTTATCATCCAGAGTAAAACCATCGTGGATGGCGACGCGTATTTCGTGCGCCGGGAAATCTTCCGGCTGTAAAAATACCACTTCATTGGTCGCGACCAGCGGCAAGTCATGCTGCTCTGCCAGCGTGACGGCTTTTTGAATGTATAACTCTTCATCCGCACGACCAGTACGGATAAGCTCCAGATAAAACCGATCAGGAAAATGCTGCTGATAAAAAGCCGTTAACTCATTGACCGATTGCTGATTTTCTTTCAGCAATGCCTTACCCAGCAGGCCATCTTTACCGGCAGACAGAATAATCACACCTTCAGCATAATCGGCCAGCCAGTGATGATCGATCTGTGGTTTACCATCAAGATGCCCGCGCAGATACGCTTTTGAAATCAGTTGGCTTAAATTCTGGTAACCGGTGTTATCGGCGGCCAGCAGTAACATGCGGCTACTTTCGCTGCCAAACAGTGGGTGCTGCACATAGCAGTCAACGCCAACGATGGGCTTAATGCCGGCATCGTGTGCTGTGCTGTAAAAGCGCACCAGACCACAAAAGTTCATTTGGTCCGTCAGGGCCAGTGCTGGCATATTCAGTTTTTGTGCGGCTTTAACGATAGGTTTGACCTTGGCAACCCCATCCACCATCGAGAAATCACTGTGCACGCGCAAATGAATAAAAGCCGGGCTACTCATCTGCTTTGCTGCTCCAGCACTAATCTGACAGGTTTAAAACTGCGCCGGTGTTGCGGCAATACACCGTAACGGGCAATAGCAGCAAGATGAGCCGCTGTCGGGTAACCTTTGTGATCGGCAAAACCGAATTGTGGATGTTGCAGGTGCAAAGCCTGCATTTCGTCATCACGTGCCACTTTGGCTAAAATAGAAGCCGCACTGATTTCAGCTACCAGCAAATCGCCTTTCACAACGGCGGAAGCCGGGATACCAAAATCAGTAGTGCGGTTACCGTCAACCAACACCCATTCCGGCTGCACTGACAACGCGGCCACCGCGCGGCGCATTGCCAGCATGGTGGCATGCAGTATATTCAGCTCATCTATCTCAGCGGGTTCAGCCCGGCCCAGCGCCCAGCATAGAGCGTGCTGTTTAATTTGCTCAACCAGCTCCGAACGGCGTTTTTCTGATAACTTTTTTGAGTCAGTTAAACCACTGATGGGCTTTGTCGGGTCAAGAATAACGGCGGCGGTAACCACAGCGCCGATCAGCGGGCCGCGGCCCACTTCGTCAACACCACAAATTAACCTGACATCAGGCCGCTGGTACAACATCATTTCCTATAACCTGTAAAATGGCCTGCGCCGCTTTAACGCTGGCGTCGCATTTGATCTGTTGATGGATAGCCCGGTATTGCGTCAGCAGCGATTGTCGGTCAGCAGAGAGTAACGGCAACATAGCGGCACTTAGCGCCTCAGGGGTGACCTGATGTTGCAATAGCTCTGTGACCATACCATGCCCGGCCAGTAAATTAGGCAGGCTGAAGTGCGAAAGCTTAACCAACCGCTTACCGATCTGATACGTCAGCCAGTTTGCACGATACGCCACGACCATCAGGCATTTTGCCAACATAGCTTCCAGGGTTGCGGTACCTGAGGTAATGAAAGTCGCATCAGACGCCAGCAGCACCTGACGCGCCTGGCCGATAAAGCTTGTTAGAGCCAGCTCTGGCGCCAGCTGTTGCTTAATGGCATTGAATTGCCCGGCTTTGCTCTCGGTAACCATATTGGTTACAAACTGCAGTTCAGGGATCTGCTGCTGCAGTAACAGCGCAGCCCGGAGAAAATCCGGTGCCAGCAATTTAATTTCATTAGTACGGCTACCTGGCATAATAGCCAGCACCGGCCTTGCAGGATCCAACCCCAGCTCAACTTTCGCCTTTGCTTTATCAACATCCAACGGCATATTGTCCGCCATCGTATGACCAACAAAGGTACAGGGTACCTGATACTTGTCGTAAAAAGCTTTCTCGAACGGCAACAACGACAACACCATATCCGTTGCGGCGGCTATTTTAAAAATACGCTTGTGCCGCCAGGCCCAGACGGATGGGCTAACATAATGTACCGTTTTAATCCCGGCCTGCTTCAGCTTTAGTTCTACCGGCAGATTAAAATCAGGCGCATCGATACCGACGAATACATCAGGTTTGTCTGTCAGTAACGCCGCGAGGATCTCACGTTTTACCTGCAGTAAACGTGGCAAACGGCCGAGTACTTCAACAATGCCCATCACCGCCAGCTCTTCCATATCAAACAGCGCATTAAAACCCAGTGCCTGCATACGGGGCCCGCCAATACCGTAAAATGTGGCATCAGGGTGCTCAGCTTTTAGCGCTGTGATCAGATCGGCACCTAAAATATCGCCGGAGTGTTCCCCGGCGATAATGGCTATTTTCAGTGGTTTATCCGCCGGCATCAGCGCACTATGCCCCTGCTGGCGTTCGCAATAAAATCGGTAAACAGCTTAAGTTCTGGCACCTGTGCTGCTTTTTCTTCCAGCGCTGCCAGCGCTTCAGCTACCGTCTGACCTTTACGGTACACTTCTTTGTACGCGCGGCGGATTTCCAGCAAGGCTTCACTGCCGTAACCACGACGTTTTAACCCTTCGGTATTGATACCGGCCGGCACACAAGGTGCACCATGCACCATAAGATAAGGCGGTACATCTTTTAATACTATAGAGCCACCACCGCAAAACGCGTGGGCGCCGATATGTACAAACTGATGCACACCTGTCATACCGCCGAGAATAGCCCAGTCTCCTATATGAACATGTCCGGCCGCCTGAGCACCGCTGGCAAATATGGTGTGATCACCAATCACGCAGTCATGAGCGATATGGGTGGTGTTCATAAACAGATTATGGCTACCAATAATGGTTTTACCCTGATCCTGGATAGTACCGCGATGCACAGAACAGCCTTCACGGAAGACGTTGTAATCACCGACGATCAGCTCTGTTGCTTCACCTTTGTACTTCTTGTCCTGACAGTCCTCACCAATACTGGCAAACTGAAAGAAATGGTTGCCCTTACCGATAGTACTTGGCCCTTTAATCGCTACATGCGATTCCAGAATACAATCATCGCCAAGCACAACGTTAGGACCGATGTAACAAAACGGGCCAACTTTTACATTCTTGCCAAGCTTAGCACTGGCATCAATTACCGCTGTTGGATGGATCACGTTAGAGCTCTCTTCTGGCACACATCAGCTCAGCCGAGCAGACAATCTGGCCTTCAACTTTTGCTTCGCCGTAAAACTTCCACATGTTGCGGCGCTCTTTCAGAAACTTCACTTCCAGTACCATGGTATCGCCCGGTAACACAGGCTTCTTAAAACGAGCTTCGTCAATGGCGGCAAACAGATATAATTCATTCTCTGAGCGTTCTGTCACCGTCTTAAAACCGAGAATACCGGTAGCCTGTGCCAATGCTTCCAGTATTAATACACCCGGAAAAATAGGCATACCAGGAAAATGTCCGGTAAAAATAGGTTCATTTACCGTCACATTTTTAATTGCAGTCAGGCTTTCACCCGGCGTGTAATCCAGCACACGGTCAATTAACAAAAACGGGTAACGATGCGGCAGTAATGCCATAATTTCCTGGATCTGCAGGCTGTTAAGTTGGTTAGCCAAAGCTATTCCTCTGTCTGGTGGTCAGCATCCTGCGCTGGAAGCACAGTGGCAAGCTGCTTTTCAAGCTGCTTAACCCGCTGATATAGTTGATCTATTTGTCGTAACTTAGCCGTATTTTTACGCCACTCTTGATTAGTGGTGGCAGGAATACCCGACGAGTATATGCCTTTTTCTGTGATCGGCTTCATAACCATGGCCATGCCAGTGATATTCGCACCGTCACAAATTTCCATATGGCCATTAATTACAACTGCGCCACCAATTATGCAGTAGCGTCCTATTTTGGTGCTGCCCGCGACAACAGTACAACCGGCAATAGCGGTATGATCGCCTATTTTAACGTTATGAGCAATCTGACATTGGTTATCAATAATGACGTTATTACCAATGATAGTATCTTCTATGGCACCGCGATCGATCGTTGTATTCGCACCAATCTCAGTATCATCACCCAAAATGACAGTGCCGGTTTGCGGTATCTTCAGCCAGGTACCGCGCTCGTTAGCGAAGCCGAAACCATCAGCACCCAGCACAGCACCACTATGTATAATACAACGCTGACCTATACGGACACGGTGATATACTGTGGCGTTGGGCCATATTTTGCTGTTATCGGCAATACTCGCCTGCTCGCCGATAAAACAGCCTGCTCCCACCTGAACATTGTTACCAAGCCGCACACCTGCAGATATCACCGCATTGGCGCCAATGGCGACGTTATCGCCAAGCACAGCACTGTTATCAATGACCGCTGTAGGATGAATACCTGACGCAGTTGCAGGCGTATTATCCAGCAGCTGAGCTACCCTGGCGAAAGCCGTGTAAGGATTCTGAACCAGCAACGCCCCCACACCAGGAGCTAAAAAAGGAACATCATCCTGAGTAATCAACACTGCTGAAGCAGAAGTTTCGGAGAGAAATTTACGGTATTTACTGTTAGAGAGAAAACTGATTTGCCCTGATTGAGCATTTTCCAGTGTTGCGGTAGAAACGATGCTGCAATCCGCATCGCCAATCAGCTGAGCGCCTAAGCGCTCAGCCAGTTCAGAAAGAATAAAACTTGCCATTATTTTGCTTTGCTTACCTGAGCAACAACTGCTTCAGAAATATCAAATTCAGGCTTGGCATACACTGCAGCACCAGAGTTTAATACCATGTCAAACTTTTCGCGCTCAGCGACCACATCAATAGCGGCTTTAATCAACGCCAGTACTTTGTTGCGCTCTTCAGCCTGACGCGTGCGGATTTCTTCATCCAACGGACGGGCCAACTGCTCATACTGTTGACGCTGGCTGGTTACAGTAGCTTTCAGCTCTTCTTGCTGTTTTTCACTCATCGTCGGGCCATCACGGCGCAACTTCTCAATATTGAAACCGATGTCTTTTTCCAGCTTGCCAACGGCTTCAATACGCTGCGCAAACTCGTTTTTAATTGTTTCCTGCATAGCTGCTGACTGAGGGATCTTAGCGGCTACTGCCTGAACGTCTACATAAGCAATTTTCATTTCTTTAGCGGCAACTGTGCCAGCCATCAATAAACCTGCAACCAGAATCATTGCCGATTTTACTGCACGCATATTTAACATCTTTTATTCCCTATTTTTTCTAATCTAGAATGTTGTACCAATATTGAAACTAAAGTTTTCTTGCAAATCACCTTCCTGCTTTTTAATGATTTTTGCCAGGCTGAAGGTGAGCGGGCCCATAGGCGAAATCCATTGTAAAGATACACCAGCTGTCGCCCGAAACAAACCTGCATCTGAATAATCTATCAGTTGCGGTTGTTGCTGGCTGGTCTGAATTTGCGTCAGGCCATTGTAGCGGTTAATGTCAAACTCGGTATCCCAGACGTTACCCGCATCAACAAACAAACTGGTACGCACTGAGTTACGATAGTCGTCACTTAAAAATGGTGTTGGTGTAATCAGCTCCAGCGTGACCACCGCCAGAGCATTACCGCCTATAGAACGCTGTGATACCTGATAAACGTCGTTTTCAGGGCCACTGGGGTAATTGCCAGGTCCCGAACCACCTGGTAATCCAGGCACCGAATCGGCATAACGGTATATGGCATGCGGGCCGATAATACGGCTTTCAAAACCACGCAGGTTCTGCCCGCCAGCATAGTAATTTTCGATAAACGGCAGTGTGTAATCATAGCCATTTTTATCGCCATAGCCGTTACCGTAGCCGAGTTCAATTTTAGACAGGAATGACCAGGCGTGATCATTGCTCAGTGGGATATAATTACGCGCTTCAAATGACGTTTTGAAGAACTGTAAATCAGAATTCGGCGTGCTCGCTTTAATGCTTGCCCCAAGATAATGGCCAGCAGTCGGGAACAAGCCCCGGTTTAACGTACTGCGAACCCAACCTGCAGTTAATTCATAGTTAGTAAAATGGTAGCCGCCATCCGGATTCTGAGCATCCAACAAGACTGCGCGGAAGTGGCGTAACTGATCATACTCATTGATCGAGTTGATCTTGTTGACTACGTAGTTTGCACCGAAGTTTAACCGGTTGTATTCATTAATCGGATAGCCGACGTTGGCACCAAAACCATAACGCGTCTGGTTATATGCTTCCAGGTTAGACGATGCACTGCTGTAGTCAACATCGGAGTAGAATACCTGACCACCCAGGCTGACACCGTCCAGCGTGAAATACGGATCAGTGTACGTCATGCTAATCGATTTCTGGTATTTGTTGGTATTCAGGCTAATCCCAGCGCTGTTACCGGTACCAAAGAAGTTTTCCTGCTGCACACCAATCTGGAACGATAATCCCATGTAGTTACCGTAGGAAATACCCGCATTGAAGCTGCCTGATGGCTGTTCTTTTACTGTAAAGGCCACATCAATCAGGTCATCTTCGCCAGCAACGGGCAGCGTTTCAAATTCCACGCTTTCCATATATGGCAGTCGCTGAATACGGTTTTTGGATAATTCCAGCGCATCATTAGACAGCCAGGCACCTTCCATTTGCCTTAGCTCACGGCGTAACACTTCATCTTTAGTGGTGGCGTTACCTTTCATATCAATCCGGCGCACATACACGCGTTTGCCCGGATCAACGCTGATCGTCAGCTCCACTTCTTTGGTGTCATCATTAATTTGCGGGATGGTGCGGACTTTTGAGTTAGCATAGCCAAAACGCGCCAGCAATTTAGCGATACTTTCTTCGGTGTAGGTTACCAAAGCGCCATTATAAAGCTGGCCTTCCTTTAGCGGCATCACCTTGGTAATAAATTCTTCCTGACCGATCAGATCGCCAACGAATTTAACCCCTTTAATGGTGTACTTTTCGCCCTCAGTCACGTTGAGTGTTACGTATACCGATTCTTTGTCCGGGCTGACTGACACCTGTTCAGAGTCGACTTTAAAGCGTAAGTAGCCTCTGTCCAGGTAGTAGCTGTTAATCTTTTCGATATCGCCCTGCAGTGTTTGTTTCTGATAACGGTCGGATGACATAAAACGCCACCAGGGCAAGTCCTGCTTCGATTCGATATCCTGCAGTAACTCTTCATCAGAAAACAGCTTGTTACCAACGATATTAATCTGACGGACTGACGCTGGATCACCCTCTTCAAATTTGATTTTCAGGTTTACCCGGTTACGAGGCAGATAGGTGACTTCAATATCTACGGTTGCCTGATACTTACCGACACCGTGATAGAATTCTGTCAGGCCATTTTCAATACTTTTCAGTATTGTCTTGTCCAGTGGTTCCCCCACTTCAACCTTATTGCCAGACAAGCTTTCTGTCAGCTGGTCTTCCTTAATATCTTTGTTACCGTCGAACTCGATCGCATTGATTGTAGGGCGTTCACGCAAGCGGTAGATAACAGTATTGCCATCGCGAAATACTTTTATATCGTCAAAGTGGCCCGCAGCATAAAGTGTGCGGATACTACGCGACAGATTGAATTCTGTAATCGTATCGCCTACGTTAAAAGGCAGATTATTCAGTGCAGCACCCAGCGCCACGCGTTGCAGGCCTTCTACCTGAATATCCTGAACCGTAAAAGATTCTTCAGCGAGCACCGAGCTACTGGCAGAGGCCAGTAACATCGCAGCTACTAATCGTTTAATTGTCATTATTTGAACTACTTATGATTAGTTATTTACAATCGAGAAATATCGTTGAGCAGCGCAATTCCCATTAACGTCAGCAGGATTAACGCCCCAAACCGGAAACCTATTTCCTGCGTCTTTTCAGAGACAGGTTTACCACGCATTAGTTCCAGCAGCATATACATTAAATGCCCGCCATCCAGTACCGGTAATGGCAGCAAATTAATGACGGCTAAGTTAACACTTATCAGCGCTAAAAACGATAAAAAAGCAACCAAACCTATACTGGCTGTGGTGCCGGCACCTTGTGCAATCGAAATCGGACCGCTAAGGTGCTTGACCGATACATCACCGGTAACCAGTTTACCTATCATTGCAAAGCTCAGCCGGGTCAGCTGCCAGGTATGTGCCAGACCTGCTGTGATAGCGTCAAACACACCGTAACGCTGGGTATACAACACGCCTTCAGGCCACTCACTGACTTTCGGTGAAACACCCAGCATACCTTGCGAGAAACCATCCTCCGTTTCAACCCGTCCAGGCGTTACCTGCAACTCAATCTCTGCGCCGTCACGCAACAACCCTATATTAAGTGGCTGTTCCGGAGAGTTGCTGACTAGGGTTTGAATTTGTGTCCAGTTATCGATTAACTCATCATCGATACGCAGAATTTTATCATCAACGCGGATACCGGCCTTTTCCGCCGCAGAGTTTGGTGCCACAACAGCGATTTCAGTCAACGCCTGCGGCCGGGCTAAATTTAGTCCAAGACTGCCGAACACACTCTGGTTTTCAGGGTCAAACCGCCAGTTACGGGTATCCAGCACCACGCTGTGTTCTTGTAATGTAGTAATATCTTTGAGACCTAACGTAATGCTGTCGCTACCAATTTGCTCAACCAGTAACAGATTTACACTACCTGCATCAGTAGCTTCATGTTGATTAACAGACACAATCTGCTGCTGCGCAGTCACGCCAGCCTGAGCAGCGATCGATTGCGGCTCAATACCGGAAATGACGGGACGCATCGTTTGTACGCCCAACATATACATCAGCCATAACGCAAACACTGCAAAGATGAAATTGGCGGCAGGACCAGCAGCAATGATGGCCATACGCTGCCAGACAGTTTTATGATTAAACGCCAGATCTTTAAACTGCGGCAGCACCGGATCTACGCGCTCATCAAGCATCCGTACATAGCCGCCAAGCGGAATAGCTGCAATAACAAACTCGGTGCCCTGCTTATCCCGCCAACGCAGCAACGCCTTACCGAAACCAATTGAAAAACGCTTTACCAGCACGCCGTTTTTGCGGGCGACCCAGAAATGGCCGAACTCATGCACTGTGATAAGCACACCCAGCGCGACTATAAACGACAGTAAATTCCAGATCGCACCTGACATCAGGACAAATTCCTCAGTTGTTGTTGGGCGTGCACTCTAGCCTCTGTATCAAGCGCCAATATATCATCCAGAGTGCTGACACGAAAGCCGGTGAACTTGTTAAGGCTCAACGCATTAACCCGTGCGATATCAGTAAAGCGGATTTCTCCGGCCAAAAAGGCCGCGACAGCAACCTCATTTGCGGCATTCAAAGCCGTGGTTGCCCCCTGCCCGTCGGCGCAAGCCGTCATCGCCAGATAAAGATTGGGGTAACGCTCCGGCTCCGGTTCGGTGAAGGTAAAATCACGCATTTGCTTAAAGTTAAGCGGCGCCACCGGGCTGGCAATACGCTGAGGAAACGCCAGAGCATGTGCTATCGGCGTACGCATGTCGGGCTGACCTAACTGCGCCAAAACCGAGCCATCGGTATACTGCACCATAGAATGAATAATGCTTTGCGGATGAATAACAACATCGATGTCGCTGGCCTGACAGTTAAACAACCAGCGGGCCTCGATAAATTCCAGCCCTTTGTTCATCATTGTTGCACTGTCGACAGAGATTTTATGCCCCATGCTCCAATTTGGATGCGCTACCGCCTGAGCGGGTGTAATAAACGGAAACTCCGTCAGCGGCGTATTCAAAAAGGGCCCGCCACTGCCGGTCAGTAACAGCTTACCGATACCATAGTCCTGAATATTCTGATCATGGGTATGTTGTTGTAACGCCGCCGGCAAGCATTGAAAAATAGCGTTGTGTTCACTGTCTATGGGCAGTAAGGTCGCGCCATGTTGCTTCACTTTACTGATGAACAGTTCACCGCTCATCACCAGCGCTTCTTTATTTGCCAGCAGAACCGTTTTACCCCGTTCAATCGCGGCTAAGGTCGGTAATAAACCTGCGGCTCCGACAATAGCGGCCATAACGATATCGGCATCTGCATGCGCAGCAAGCTGGCACAGCGCATCAAAACCCGTTAACACTTCAGTCGGGCAACCTGCCAGCTTCAGCTCAGCCGCCAGCTTCTTTGCTGCCTGTGCGTCCAGCATAGCGGCGTATCGTGGTTTGAACTGCAGGCATTGCTGCAATAGCTTGTCACACTGGCTGGCCGCGGTAAGCGCAAGCACCTGATAAGCCTCAGGATGTGCGGCAAGCACAGATAAAGTACTGACACCAATAGACCCGGTAGAGCCCAGGATCACCACATTACGCATCAGTAAAAGCCGCCATACAGTGCCACGATAATAGCGAACAACGGTGCAGTTGCAGTCAAACTGTCAATCCGATCCAGAATACCACCATGACCGGGCAAAAAAGCGCCACTGTCTTTTTTGCCGGCAACACGTTTAAACATACTTTCTGTTAAGTCACCAAATACCGACAGCACAGTCAGCAACAAAGCAGAAATGTACCAAATGCCGGTTTGGGCAGGCCAGTCCTGCAGCCACGCCACGACAGTTACCACTATCGCGACCAATGCCAAACCACCGAGCATTCCTTCGACTGTTTTACCCGGGCTGACTTTAGGCAGCAGTTTATGTTTGCCAAACGGCTTACCGACAATATAACCACCTATATCGGCTGCCCATACCAGCGCCAGCAGACAAAAAATAAGCCAGGCTCCGGTATAATTTGACGCAGCATAATCAGTTGCGCGAATAAACAGCACCGCTACCCATGCCGGCACCAGTGTCAGCCACCCCATCAGTGCTTTGCCCCAGTCACTGCCCGCCCATAATTTCTGGCTCCTGGGATAGGTCAACACCAGCACTATCGCCAGTATCCACCAACCGATACCGGCCAGTAACAAACTGCTCAGCAGTACATTGTGCTCTACCGGCCATTGCAGCGGCACGGGCCACTGCCAGTACAACAGCGACAAAATAATGGCCGTCAGTATTACATACACCCCGCGCATCGCTTTGCTGGCAAGACCACATAAGCCACTCCATTCCCAGGCACCAAGCAAAAAAGCGGCAGAAATAAACAATGCAAACCCGGCCAGCGGCAAATAAAATACCGCCATTAGTGCCAGAGGCGCCAGAATCAGCGCAGTAATTACCCGTTGTTTAAACAATCTCGTTATCCTTTACCTTGCAACGCAAGCTGCCGGATCTGCTCTCCGGTACAGCCAAAGCGTCGCTCTCGGTTGACAAAGGCAGCTATTGCTTCAGAAAACACTTGCTGGTCAAAATCAGGCCACAGCGTTTGTGTAAACCATAGCTCGGCGTAAGCTGCCTGCCACAATAAAAAGTTACTGATGCGCAAGTCACCGCCTGTACGGATCAACAAATCCAGCTCCGGTTGATCGTGCATCTGTACCTGCTGCGCAAATAACTGCTCATCTATCTGTTCAGCGTCAAGTCTGCCCTGGCCGACCTGCTTTGCCAATTCTCTGGCCGCATTTACCATATCCCAGCGGCCACCGTAGTTGGCGGCAATATTCAGCGTCAGCGCAGTATTCTCTGCTGTCAGCTGCTCCGCCTGGGCTATGCTGGCACGCAATTTATCGCTAAAGGCAGATAAATCGCCAATAATTTTTAACCGGACATTATGCTTGTGCAGTGTTTTCACTTCACTTTGCAGCACCATCAGAAACAGCTGCATCAGCGTTGATACTTCATCTTCCGGACGGCGCCAGTTCTCACTGCTAAAAGCAAATAATGTCAGCGACTGGATGCCCAGTTCCCGACAAAAACTAACACTACGGCGTACGGCCTCAACGCCTCTTTTATGGCCCCATACCCGCGGCTTTCCCTGGCGCTGCGCCCAGCGGCCATTGCCATCCATAATAATTGCCACGTGCCTTGGCAAACTTTGCGGTTCCAGCTGCGTCATTGCAGTCATAGATGTGACCTGTCCTTCCCCCGGGTTAATCAGACGATAGCCGGTTAACCTTGTTACCATGCAAAATAAAACGCCAAATAGAAAAAAGCGCCGTAAAGCCCAAGCGTCACGACGCTAATACCATAAAATGGCAGTGTTATTTACACTTCCATTAACTCTTTTTCTTTCTCTGCTAATACTTCATCAATCCGCTTGATAAAGCTGTCAGTGATTTTCTGAATTTCATCTGTTGCGCGACGCTCGTCATCTTCACTGATTTCTTTGTCTTTTTGCAGCGTCTTTAAATCAGCATTGGCATCGCGGCGAATATTACGTACTGCAACACGGCCGCCTTCAGCTTCATTGCGCACCAGTTTCACCAGGCTCTTACGGCGCTCTTCAGTCAGCGGTGGCAGTGGTACACGGATAACGGTACCGGCAGACATTGGGTTTAAACCTAAGTCTGATGCCATAATGGCTTTTTCTACCGCAGCAGTCAGGCTTTTATCAAATACGGTGATAGCCAGCGTACGGGCATCTTCAATTGATACGTTACCCACCTGACGCAGAGGCGTATCTGCGCCGTAATAAGACACCATAATACCGTCAAGTAAGCTGGGGTGAGCGCGACCAGTACGTACTTTGGTTAACTGGCCTTTCAGCGCTTCCACGCTTTTTTCCATCCGTACTTTGCTGTCTTTAATAATGTCGTTAATCACGATCTGTATCCTTTTTTTATTCGTTGCATCTGGTTACAGATGCAGTACCAAGCCAGGTAGTTTACTGTAAATTTTCTGCGTGGTCGATTACTGTGCCTTCCTGCTCGCCCATAATCACGCGTTTTAAGGCACCGGCTGTGTTCATATTAAATACCCGGATCTGCAAGTTATGATCGCGGGCCAGAGTAAATGCTGCGAGATCCATGACTTTCAGCTCTTTCTCCAGCACTTCAGTGTATGTCAGTTGATGGTATAGTGTTGCCGTAGGATCTTTTACCGGATCTGCTGAGAACACCCCATCTACTTTCGTCGCTTTTAATACCGCATCCGCTTCAATTTCAATGCCGCGCAGACAGGCTGCAGAATCGGTGGTAAAAAACGGGTTACCGGTACCGGCGGAGAAAATCACCACCCGGCCTGACTTTAACAAACTAATGGCCTCAGCCCAGCTGTAGTTATCACACACACCGTTTAATGGGATAGCGCTCATCATGCGAGCATTAACGTATGCACGGTGCAAAGCGTCACGCATTGCCAACCCGTTCATTACCGTGGCCAGCATGCCCATATGGTCGCCGACTACACGGTTCATACCGGCTTTAGCCAAACCCTCGCCACGGAAAATGTTGCCGCCGCCAATCACAATGCCGACCTGCACACCAAGCTCGACCAGCTCTTTGATTTCCTGTGCCATTCTATCGAGCACTTTAGGGTCAATACCAAAGCCTTCTTCCCCCATCAGCGCTTCGCCACTGAGTTTTAGTAATATTCTGCGGTAAGTCGGTTTTGGATTCGTGCTCATGACATCCTCGTAGTGCTGGATAAAGTTAGGAATGTTGCGGATAAAAAAACCGCGGCCCGGTGGTTAAGACCGAAAGCCGCGGTTATTCTAGCGTTTTTTGCCGTCAGGCAGAAGAATAAATTACTTCTTCGCAGCAGCGATTTGTGCAGCTACTTCAGCAGCGAAGTCTTCTTCTTTCTTCTCGATACCTTCGCCTACTTCTAAGCGAATGAAAGAAACTGCTTTAGCACCATTTTGCTTCAGGAACTCACCAGTAGTAATTGATGGGTCTTTAACAAACGGCTGGCCAGTTAAGCTTACTTCGCCAGTGAACTTGCTCATACGGCCCGCAACCATTTTCTCTGCGATTTCTTTTGGCTTACCAGAGTTAACCGCGATATCGATTTGGATTTCGCGCTCACGCTCAACCACTTCAGCAGACACATCTTCCGGGTTAACATAACCTGGGTTGTTAGCAGCAATGTGCATAGCAACATCTTTAGCGATATCTTCGTTACCGCCTTCCAGTACGGCTAATACGCCGATACGGCCTGAGTGCACGTACTGGCCGATAACCGCACCTTCAACTACGGCAGCGCGACGTACGTTGATGTTTTCACCGATTTTCGCAACTAAAGTAGCACGGGTATCTTCAACAGAAGTACCGTTTAAGTCAGCAGCTAAGATAGCTTCTGCAGTGAACAGCTTGTTAGCGTGTGCTAAGTCAGCAACAGCGTTAGCGAACGCCAGGAAGCTGGCATCACGGGCAACGAAGTCTGTTTCACAATTAAATTCGATTGCTAAACCAATACCGTTACCAACGCGAGTGATAATAGTACCTTCAGCAGCGATACGGCCTGCTTTCTTGGCAGCTTTGGCCAGACCACTTTTACGCATCGCGTCGATTGCTGCTTCGATATCACCAGCAGTCTCTTCCAATGCTTTTTTACAATCCATCATGCCAGCGCCAGTGCGCTCGCGAAGTTCTTTAACTAAAGCGGCAGTTACAGCCATGGGAGCTTCCTCAAAATAATTCTGGTTGGACAAACAGGGGCCGGGGCCCCTGTCGCAATTTTGCACTGTTTAGCGCAAGCTTAGCCTGCGCTAATGACAGAGAAATTACTCTGCTTCAACGAAGGCTTCGGCTTCAGCCTGAACTTCGATGTTTTTGTCACGACCTTCCAGGATAGCCTGACCTACAGCGCTCAGGTATAACTGAATAGCGCGGATCGCGTCATCGTTACCTGGTACTACAAAGTCAACGCCTTTTGGATCAGAGTTGGTATCAACGATAGAAACAACAGGAATACCCAGGTTGTTAGCTTCTTTGATCGCAATGTGTTCATGGTCAGCGTCGATCACGAACAGCACGTCTGGCAGGCCGCCCATGTCTTTAATACCGCCTAAGCTCTTTTCCAGCTTGTCCATTTCACGGGTACGGTCTAAAGCTTCTTTCTTAGTCAGCTTGTCGAAAGTACCGTCCTGGCTTTGCGCTTCCAGATCTTTTAAACGCTTGATTGACTGACGTACTGTTTTCCAGTTAGTCAGCATACCGCCTAACCAGCGGTGGTTTACATAGAACTGATCAGACTTGATTGCAGCTTCTTTAATAGCTTCAGAGGCAGCACGTTTAGTACCAACGAACAGGATTTTGCCCTTTTTCGCAGCAACTTGCTGAATGAATGCCAGTGCATCGTTCATCATAGGAACAGTTTGTTCCAGGTTGATGATATGTACTTTGTTACGCGCACCGAAAATGAATGGCTTCATTTTTGGGTTCCAGTAACGGGTTTGGTGACCGAAGTGCACGCCCGCCTGGAGCATGTCGCGCATAGAAACTTTTGCCATGATTTAAATTCCTGTATAAGGGGTTAAGCCTCCATGTATCCCATATGCCGACCCTGGTCTGACTGTGGTTCAGTGCAGAGCAAAGCACCCCGGAATATGTGTCGATACATGTGTGTTTTGTTTACATTACGCTTATTAGGCAGCCTTTGGGTCTAATTAAGAACAAAATGGTTCTGTAATAAACCACAAAGCGATTTGCTAATTTGCGGCGCGCTTTATACCATAGACACCTTACAAACACAATCAAATGTGTATTTTTACAGCAGTTCGGCAGGCACAACGCGCTAGCCGTATCACGCTAAGTACTACAAAGAGAGCAGGCATGACAGCAACCATCAAAACCCCGGCCGAAATTGAGAAAATGCGCGTAGCAGGACGCCTTGCCGCCGACGTGCTGGAAATGATAGAGCCCTATGTTAAAGCCGGTGTCACCACCGATGAGCTGAACACCCTTTGCCACGACTATATTGTAAACGAACAGCAGGCTATCCCTGCCCCACTGAATTATCACGGTTTCCCAAAGTCTATCTGTACCTCTGTTAATCAGGTGATCTGCCACGGTATTCCGGGCGATAAGAAGCTCAAAGACGGCGACATCATCAATATTGATATTACCGTGATTAAAGACGGCTACCACGGTGATACCTCAAAGATGTTTGTGGTAGGAAAGCCGAGCATTATGGCGGAACGCTTAATCCGCGTAACACAGGAATGCATGTACCTGGGCCTTAAAAAAGTGAAAAACGGTGTCCGCCTGGGTGACATCGGCCATGTTATTCAGCAACATGCGGAAAAACACAGCTACTCAGTGGTGCGTGAATACTGTGGCCACGGCATCGGCGCGGTATTTCATGAAGACCCGCAGGTACTGCACTATGGCAGGCCGGGTACCGGTGAAGTGCTGAAAACCGGCATGTGCCTGACGATAGAGCCGATGATTAACGCCGGCGGCCGCCATAGTAAATTACTGGCTGACGGCTGGACTGTAGTCACGAAAGACCGCAGTTTATCTGCACAGTTTGAGCATACTATTCTGGTGACCGACACCGGCTGCGAAATATTAACCCTGCGCAGCGATGACACCATTGAGCGCATTTTAACCGCGGAATAATAACGGAGTAGCAGTATGAGCCAGGCGGTAACCTATAGCAAAGCGCTTCCGGACAGTTACAGCCTGGACAGCTATAAAAAGCATTTTGCCGATTTTCAGGACTGGTTAGGTAAAAGTTTCTCGCAGCATCCGGTCAATGTGCTGGTTAAAGCCAGAGCGCGCTTTATTGACGATGTACTGGTGCAGTTGTGGCATCAGTTTAGCTTACATAAAAGTAAAGATTTAAGCCTGATTGCCGTCGGCGGTTATGGCCGTGGCGAACTGCATCCGTGTTCTGATATCGACTTACTGATCTTATCAGAAGGACGGCTGTCGGCAGCTCAGCAAGATGCTATTGGTCAATTCATTACCCTGCTGTGGGATTTACGGCTGGAAGTGGGCCACAGCGTCCGCACCGTCAAAGAGTCGGTTAAATTAGGTAAAGACGACATTACCATCGCCACCAACCTGTTGGAAATGCGCCTGCTGACAGGCAATAAACCGCTATTTGAGCAACTGCAGCATGAAGTCAGCAAAGACAGTTTCTGGACCAGCCAGGCTTTCTTTCAGGCCAAGCGGCACGAGCAGCAACAGCGCCATGCCCAGTACCACGGCACAGCCTACAATCTGGAACCGAATTTAAAAGCCAACCCGGGCGGTCTGCGCGACATTCAAACCATTGGCTGGGTTGCCAAACGCCACTTTCAAACCCGCACTATGCGTGAACTGGTTGCGTACCAGTACCTGACGGAAGATGAATATCAGGAGCTGATGGAATGTGAAGCTTACCTGTGGCAGATGCGTTTCGCGCTGCACATGGAAGCTGGCCGCAATGAAAACCGTATTCTGTTTGATTATCAGCCAGCCGTAGCCGAGCGTCTGGGCTTCGGCGCCGACGGTAAAGCTTCGGTAGAACGGATGATGAAACGGTTTTTCCGCACCGTACAGCGCGTCAGTGAGCTGAATGAAATGCTGCTTCAGCACTTTGATGGCAGCATTTTAAACCATAAAGAAAAAGTCAAAACCCTGATCCTGGATGATTACTTTGAGCTGCAGGGCCATTTAATTGTCGCGCGCGACAATGCCGTGTTCGCCAGACGCGATAACCTGTTGCGGTTATTCTGGCACATCGCTAATAATTCAAACATCACCGGCGTTCACTCCTCAACCATGCGTTTAATCCGTCAGGTACGGCGCCGTTTGATGGGCGATTTACAGGATTATGAAGCCTGCCGTCAGCTATTTCTGGCCATTATCCGTCACCCAAGAGGCATGGACAAAGCTATTACTCTGATGCACCGCTACGGCGTGCTGGCGGCCTACCTGCCGCAGTGGCGTAACATTGTCGGTCAGATGCAGTTCGACCTGTTCCATGCTTACACGGTGGACGAACATACCCACCGCTTACTGAAGAATCTGTACAAATACACGCTGAGCGAGCACGAAAGCGAGTTTCCGCTGTGCAGTGATATCGTC
>NZ_DATCSY010000396.1:0-8626 GCF_036568245.1 Rheinheimera sp.
CTGGCGGCCAGCATTGCTTCACGGGCTTAAGCATTTACAGTTGACACTGGTGATTGGGCAGTATGCCAAGGCCTGGCATCTGCCAGATGCTCAAGATTCGTTAACTGACGCCGTTGCGGGCTGGCAGCAGTACTGGCCGGATATTATCCCGCTGCCACACCCCAGCCCACGCAACAATATCTGGTTAACACGTAACCCCTGGTTTGCCCGGCAACTGCTGCCCATACTGCAACAGCGGGTGCAGCAAGTGCTGGTTGGCGCTGATTAGCTGTTGCTTTCTGGTTTAAGTGACGAAGCGGCGGCTGAAGTTCGGCTGCCGGGGCGGGTAACCCAGGTGTACAACAGGCCGGTTAGCAGTAATAACAGCGGTAGCAGGCCGCTTATTGCCAGCGCCCAGAAGTATAGTTTGCCGCCGATTGCGGCAGTATGCAGCGGATACAGGCTGTTGGCGATAGCGCCGGTAGTACCAAAAGCGCTGGCGGGCGTGGCATAAATAACCTTATTGCTAAGTGCATCTATCTGCACCACGCTGCGGCCGTTCTGGTGCCACTCGCCAGCCATACGGGCGCGAAAACTCATTGGCTGATCAGCGGCGGTGCGCAGGCTGCTTAGCCTTAGCTGGGCATCTGGCCATTGTGCCTGCGCCTGCCTAAGTGCAGCAGTCCAGTCAGTTGTCGCCAGTGGTTGATAACCTGCTGTTTTGAGTTGTGGCGCCGGCTGTGGTGCAGTAGAAATTATACTCAGAACATTGCGAAATTCCGCATTAAATACCATCAGGCTGCCGGTTACTGTTGTAAGTAGCAACAATGGGGCAAAGCTTAACGCCAACAGGCTGTGCCACTGGCGCAGTGTGCGGGGATTCAGAGCGGGTTTTGGCAGTGCCAGTAGCCGGCGGCTAAAACGCTTGGGCCACCACTGCACTATGCCCGCCAATAGCAGCACCAGGCAAATCAGGCCGATGACGCCCAGCACCGTACGGCCGGTTTTGCCGCCCAGCAAATGCAGGTGAAAATCGTACAGCCAGTCGATCCAGTCGCCTCGCGGCGTGCGTGTCAGCAGTAAGGTGTGGCTGGCATTGTAGTAGTGGCGTTGATTGCTGTGGCTGACGGCTTCCAGCCAGTGCGCATCCTGATCCGGATACTTTACGTAACGGAAGTCGGGTTGCTGCTGCAGCTGATTGAGCAAGGGCCCCCATTGACTGATGTCTGACGGCAGCGCCAGGTTTTGCAGCTGCGGATATTGCCAGCGCAGCAAATCGTTTTTAAACAGCAGCACAGCACCGCTTAAGCTGATCAGCAGCAACCAGATGCCAATCAGCCAGCCCAGATAGCGGTGCAGCGTGCGTGCGGTTGGCATATCAGAACGCGTGTGACCAGCTCAGGTTTAACGTACGGCCGATACCGGCAAAGTAGCGTGCTGCTGCAGGTGTACTTTGTGCATAGTAGGTAAAGTACTGTTTATCGCCCAGGTTTTCGATACCCAATGTCCAGCGGCCGTACGCCGTATCATAGCTGCTGCTGAAATCCAGCGTGGTATAACCGTCAAACTGTTCACCGGTATTCAGCGTATGGCTAAACAGGATATTAGCCTGCAACCGGCTGCTAAGTTGTGGCAACCACAGCTGCTGCCAATACAGGTTTAACCGCTCTGGCGCGATATTAACACCACCTAAATCGGTTTCGACTTTGCCATCGTCGTCATTATCAAACTGACCATTGGTGCGGGCATAGCTAAAACCTATCTGGCTATCAGTGCTGAAGTAATACTGGCCTTCGGCTTCAATACCGTCTATTTCGGTTTTCTCGCGTCTTACACTGTAAATGCCATCGGCATCTGCCTGCAGGCGCGAGCCCAGATCTGAATCCGAGCGGTAAGCGCTGGCGCGCAGTTGCCAGTTGTCAAAGCTAAACTCAATGCCCAGTTCCAGATTGTCTGACAGCACCGGCTGCAGCGTTAAAAAGCTGTCTACTGATAAGCCCGGCGTGCTGATATCGCGTAGTACCCGGCCTACATCCGGCATGCTGAAGCCCTCGCTGTAGCTACCGTACAAACGTACATTAGGGTGAAATTGCCATACTACACCGGCGTTGGTCAGCAGCTCGTTAAAGTCCGGCTCGCCGCCGGCAACAAAGGTGCTGTCGTACGCTGCCAGCGTGGTGAAATCATTTACTGTCAGCTTGCCATATTCGTAGCGGCCGCCAAGGCTAAAGGTAAAGTTTTGCAGTGCGCTGTAGCGCAGCTGGGCAAAAGGCGCCAGGTTGGTAAATTCAGTTTCCGGTACCCAGTTACGGCCGCTCAGCGCCAGTTCCTGGTAGGTTTCGTCCTGCAGCCAGTCGGCACCGGCGCTTAAATCCAGCCCGTTCAATGCCAGATTAGGCTTGAACCAGGTTAAACGGCTGCCGTATTTGGTCGATTTATTCTGTGACTGATCGTAAAAATTGGCGCCCAGTGCCGGGTCCTGAAAGGCGTCAAAACGGCCACCGCCGTATAGCGCGGCGAAGTCCTGCAGAAACAGCTGCCAGCTTAAGCTGCCGCCAAATACTGCGGTATTGCTGTAATCCAGTGTTGCAGTGGTCACTTTGTTTTGCGGTGCCATGCCCTCTGTTTCACCACGCTCAGATTTGGCTGGAATACCTGCTGTGACATCACCGGCAACTTGGGTATAGTCTCCGTTACCGCGCAATTTATAGTGATTTATCATCAGCTGCAGGCTTTCATGTTCACTCAGTTGCTGGCGTGCTTTAACAAACACATCAATACTGCGCGAGTCCATCGTATCGCCCTGGGTACCATCTACGCCGATTAAATCGCCATTGCCGTCGCGGTACATGCCGGTATCACTGGCCGACACACCGGCTACCACTGCAAAGCCTTGCTGCTGGTAGCTATGAAGGTAACTGGCTTTGTAGCTTTGGCTGTCGCTGCCGCCGGTGGTGGGTGTGGTAAAGCTGGCGCTCAGCTGATGGCGGTTATCGCCGGCAGATTTGGTAATGATATTAATAATACCGCCGCTGGCGCCCATACCCTGAATGGCATTAGCACCACGGATCACTTCAATCCGTTCGATCATTGCAGGGTCAATGGTTTTGCCATCGCGCGAGCCGTTACGCAGCGGGTTAGATTGTGGCACGCCATCAATCATATACAGAGGTTCACGGCCGCGCAGTGTTTCACCGGCTGAAGTCAGCTTTTGCCGGCTGGGTGAAAAGCCCGGTAACAGGTTGCCGAGAATCGCCGAAATATCCTGCGTAAACGCCAGCTGGCTGGCAATTTGTTCCTGGCTGATAACGGTAATCGTGGCCGGCACCGTGCTGACCGGCGCATTACTGCGGCTGGTACTCACGGTAATATGCTCAATATCCTGCTGAGCAGCAACAAACGAAGAGGAAACAAGTAAAGCGACAGGCAGCGCAGATAACGGCTTCATAGAGTACCAGATAGCATAAATGTAAATGGTTCGCATTTATACTTGTACTGCTAACAAATGTCAAGGTAAGCCGCTGGCCCGGACAAAACAAAACCCGCCGTAGCGTGCAGCTAATCATTTAAGCGGAATCGGTTTGTCCTAAGCCAACCGTCTCAGCCCTGGATGGGCTGAGAGGAGCCCCCAGGGATTGGGTTCACGGCGTGTTGGTGTGGGCAAACCGATGGCAGCTGCAAGCTTAACTGACTGGCATTACGCCGTAGCGGGTTTGGTCTGCAGTTTAGTTGGCCTTAAGTTGCAAATTAGCAAATTCAATAATGGCTTCGGGTGAGCCCAGTTCTGGCATCAGTTCGCCGCTTTGCAGTTTGGCAAATTGCAGTGGTTCGTTGAAACTAAAACTCAGCTGCAGCTTTTCCGGCTGGTTGACAAACTGTGCCAGTGCATCTTTCATATTTTGTGGCAGTGGCTCCAGCATCGAAATATTCAGCAGCGCCATACCTTTGATGGTTTCCAAATCCGGCGTTTGCCCGTGCTCTGCCGTCATGGCGATAGCGCGCTCGATAAAACCGTTATTTTCAATACTGACAGCACCATTACTCAGCGCGCCGGTCAGCAGTTTTTCGACGATTTGCTCGGCATACGCTTCAGAGCCAACCAGTTGCTGTTGCTGCTCTGGTGCCAGGGCGCTGATCTCTTTGGCGTATTGCCAGAACTGCTGCATTTGCGCCAGGGTGAAGTTGTAACTGAGGCTGAATTCATCATTAATGCGGGTTTGCTGGTTAAATAACAGCTGACCGTCATTTTGGTACTGATAGCTGTAGTCGCCATGTAACGCCAGGCTTTGTACAAAAGCACTGGTTTGTGGCGGCAGCATTTGCAGTATTGCCGGCGCGGCTTTTGCGCCGCTCAGGTGTACGCTGCCTGAATCTGCCAGTTCACGCGGTTTCACGCCTTTGGCAGTGATCTGCTCTACAGTAGCAACAGTGCCGAGCTCCGCCATGCTGACTTCCAGCCCGGCTATGCTGTAACTTGACGTCAGCACATTGGCTGATACGTCTTTGTATGTCAGTGAAATAAGCGGCATATCGCCGTTGGCGGCTAACTGACGATAGCTCTGGTTTGCCTGTTCAACCTGCTGCTTTACCACATCTTCTGCATACTTATTGGCAAAATACACACCGCCACCTGCTGCAGCTGCAAGCACGACCAGCGCAATCACTGACTTCTTCATACTAATCCTTTACTGATTTATGTTAATAAAACGCTGAAATGTTAACACAGTGCTGTTGGGGCGAACAGGCTTATAGTGCCGTATTTTTAGCAGCTTATAGCTGTTTACGCTGGGTAGAAAGCCTGCTAAGTTGCAGCCAGATAAGAGCGGGGTGACGGTATGGAACAGTATTTTCACTGGATAGATTTACTCGGCATAGCAGTGTTTGCTATCTCTGGCACACTGGCCGCCTGGCGTAACCAGATGGACGGCTTTGGCGTAATTGTACTTGCCAGCGTTACGGCTATTGGTGGCGGCACGCTGCGCGACCTTATCCTGGATGTGCCGGTGATCTGGATTAACAACAACAGCTATTTTTACGCCATTTTTATCGCTGCTATAGGCACCATACTGGCAGTGCGTAACCGGCTGACTATCCCGCATAATACGCTGCAGCTGTTTGATGCATTGGGGCTGGCATTCTTTGTTATTATGGGCACACAAAAGGCGCTGGATAACGGTACTTCCGCGATGGTGGCAATAATGCTCGGTACCATGAGCGGGGTCTGTGGTGGTATGATCCGCGACGTGCTGTGCCGCGAAGTGCCGATGGTGTTTCGCGGCGAGTTATATGCGGTTACCTGTATTTTTGGCGGTGTGGTTTACACTGTGCTGATTTTTGTCGGCGTCAATACCGCAGTGGCTATGACAGTGGGCATGCTGGCGCTGCTGTTGCTGCGTTTAGCGGCGATGAAATGGCAAATCACCATACCGGTGTTTGCTAAACACCATGCCGAACTCAACGAACCCTGATAAGCGCTGCTGATCAGCATCTAATGGATATGTTGCAAAGCTAATGAGCCGATATACTGTTATTGCCGCTGATACTGAACATTTGCTCACCGAGAAAAACAGCGATTTTCTTACTTTTTTGCACCCGGTAAACAACCGGGAACAGGCCATGCAGTGGGTTGAGCAGTATCGGGCGCGTTACCCCGATGCTAACCATGTCTGCTGGGCCTATATCATCGGTAATACCCGCCAGCCCCAGACACAGGCCTTTAGTGACGACGGCGAGCCGGGTGGCACTGCCGGTAAGCCAATGCTGCATGTGTTAACTGAGCGCGAACTGGGCAACTGCCTGGCAGTGGTGGTGCGCTATTTCGGCGGGGTAAAACTGGGCGCCGGTGGCTTAGTGCGGGCGTATTCTAATGCGGTATCACAGGCTGCGGCGAAAGCCGGGTTATGCGAAGTCAGCCCGAGTATTGCGCTTAGTATCAGTGTCAGTTTTGCGTTTGAAGCGCGCTTACGGCAGTTATTACAGCAGTGCAAGGCGACACTGGATGAGGTCAGCTACAGTGATAAGGTGACGGTTAGTATTACTTTGCCGCAGGATGCTGAGCAGGCGCTGTGCGATCAGCTTATTAATGAAACAGCCGGTGCAGCGGACATTCGTCAGGCCGGGTCACACTCTGGTGTTTAGCGCCAATCCGTGGATAATAGCCTTTTTATTGCATCAAGCAGGAACGCTTAGCGACGCATGATATCCCCGCGTAAAATCTTAAAATGCCTCGATGAACACTGGCAGGTTATTGAAGCCTTGATTGGCCGCAGTAACATGGGCAGCTTCAGCTTTCAGGATGTACAGGCGCTGATTAAACGCTTTAACCCCGGTTATTCCAGCGAGCAAGTCTTTAAAGAAGCGCAGCGCTTGCTGCAGGCTGAAGTGTTTATTCCGCTGGCCAAGTCCAGCCAGCTGGAGCTGAACCGTGCCGTGCTGGAATTTGCCGAGTATTTGCTGCAGGAACATAACCTGGGTATGGCCGAGGATATTCAAAGCCGTATCCATGAGCTAAACCGGCTGGCGCGTAAGCTGGAACTCGCCGCTAAAGGCCGTGATGCCAGCGAATTAAAGCGCTTTATCTGGCAGATGGATGAGCGCATCCGCGAAGTGGTAAAACACTTTGCTAAAAACGAAACCGCCATTTTAAACCTGGTCGATAAAGCCAAAGCTGACGAGCGCAATTTATCCTTAGCACGCCGTTACAGCGCGGTGATGGAAGCTTTTGACGACTATATCGAGCCAATGCTGCAGCTGATTGATATCAATGGCCCGTTTCAGGCCACCATTGCCGGCCTGGAAGCACTGCTGAGTGAGCAAGTCGGTGCATTGGAAATCAGTGGCGGCCTAAGCCACGAGAAAGAATTATTACTGCAGCTGCGCACCCGTTTGCTGGATATGAACCAGATTGGCCGTGAAAGTTTAAGCCGCAGTGCCGATGCCTTAATGCCACTGCGCGAAGAGCTGCGTAAAAACACCTTGTTATCACGTAACGCCAGTGCCGTGCTGGGGTTAATGCGCAAAAAGGGCATTGATCTTACGTTAAGCCAGTTACCGGTAGTTATCGCCTCTGACTCACAGCGTTTCTCGCTGGGCAGTGCTAATCAGCTCACCAGCTATATGGCCGAGCTAGCCGATTATCAGCAAGCCGAATACCAGCTGCCAACGCAACAAGACGAGCGTGTGGCGCCGAATTTACAACTGCCGGATTACGACAGTGTGCTAAGCAAAGCGCGCAGTAGCGGCACTATTAGCAATCTGGCGCGTTGGCTGGATGAAAACTACCCCAATTTAGCGCTGGATGAGCTGCTGTATCTGTATCAGGCGTTAAGCCGCGAAGATGGTTTAGCACTTAACCATAATCATCAGGCGGTTGAACTGACGCTACAGCAGCATAAGTTGACCCTTTACCCGTTTTCGCAGGAGGCCAAGGCCGATGCATCTTGATTTACAAGAGCTGACCCAGCTGGCTGAGATCTATAAAAAGCTCAGCGGCGGTTACCATATCAGCGAGCAGGACTTAGCCCTGTGGCAAGAGCTGGACGCGCAGGAGCTAAGTTACAGCGCATTATTCTCCGGCCTGGGGCATACGCTAAAACGCGATAGCCGTGGCTTTTTCTATTTTGATGTCGATGATGCCAGTGCCAATATGGGTAAAATTTCCCGCCTGTTTGCGCTGACTATTTATGCGCTGGTGGAATATTTTGCCGATCAGGGCCGTGATCCGCTACAAGCGCTGTTTGATAGCGAGCTGGACCACGAGGTGTTTTCTGCCATCGTGCAAAAACAGTATCACCTGTTTGAGCAGCTGGATATCTTTAGCGCCACCGATGTGAAACGCGAAGTGGCCAACCGGATGCTGCGTTTGGGTTTAGCCCGTGCCAGCGGTGACAATATCAAGTTGCTTGCGCCGGTACACCGTTATTTAGACGCCTTACTGCAATTGGATGACGGCGCACCGCAAGATTCCAGCGATACGGTGTTATTGGTTGATACCCCGGATACTGAGGAGATGAGCGATGTCTGAGCAGCTGTATGGCCTGACGAAGCTGGCGCTGTTAAACACTGCCGGTTATGCCAAATGCGTCATTCCACTCGATCATGCCGCCTCAATATGTGCGCCGAATAATACCGGTAAAAGCTCGGTGATTAATGCGCTGCAGTTCCCGTTGATTAACGATTTACGCCTAACCGAGTGGGACGGCCACGATTTAGATGAAACGCGTAAGTTCTACTTTGGCTCGGATCAAAGTTATATCCTGCTGGAAGCCAATTTGCCCGATGGCAAAGTGGTAATTGGTGTGGCGGGGCTGGGGAAAATTGCCGGCTACAAATACCAGTATTTTTGTTATCAGGGTGCACTGGATTTAGACCACTTTATCGCTGGCAACAGCATTGTGAAATACAACAAACTCGATCATGTATTGCGCGAAAAAGGCCTGGATCCGATTGAGCTGAAACCGTCCGAGCTTAACGCCATGCTAACCGGCGGCGCCACGCCTTATGACAGCCGCATTAATTTACGCATGATCCCGCTGAATAACGTGTCGGATGCACCGGTTTATAAAGATATATTCCGTCGTATTCTTAACCTGCATAAGCTGACGGCGCAGGATGTTAAACGCTTGCTGCTGCCGGTATTCGCCCGCCA
>NZ_DATCSY010000397.1:0-3804 GCF_036568245.1 Rheinheimera sp.
GCGCTATGTCAGGCATCAGGATAAAGTGGGCAGAGAAGACGAGGAACGTCAATTAAGGCTGGATGTAGAAAATAATTAAGCCCCCTTATAGGGGGCCAACGCAAAGCCACCTCCTATGGAGGTGGATTTTTACTATCTGCAAATAATGGTCTACGATATAGTTACTGCATACAACGCAAAGCATTAACCGCTATGTCTGAATCACCTTGTGTCCGAAACTGTTGCCTGGATCAGCAAGATTGCTGCATTGGGTGTGGACGGTCACTGCTGGACATTATGGAATGGCATACTGCCTCAACGGAGCGGCGGGCGCAGATTGTGCAATTAGCTGCCAGACGGCAGCAACAGCGCGCAGACTTACAAATTATCAGGCGTCGCGTGGTAAACCCTTCTGAATAATTCTGACAAGACGCTCTGTACTGCGCGGTAACAGTGATTCAGCTTGCCAGCTTTTACGTTTTTGCTGTTTAAGTGCCCATTGAATATGCTCTGCAACCAATTCACTGGCACTGTCCAGTTTAGCCTGTAGTGCCTGCATAATCTCCTGCTGGTAAGGTGCGTTACCAAGCGCCACCGCAATGTTGCGCTGCCAGCGTTCGAAGCCAATACGCCTTATTGCACTGCCTTCGGTAAAGCTTAAAAATTCGTGCTCGTGCCAGGCGAACAAACTGAGCAGGCTCTGGCTTTGCCATTGTTTCCGGCGCTGAAAGTCGCCTTCTATCGACAGCGGGGCATCGCGGTTTTCCGGGCATACCAACTGACAATCATCACAGCCGTATATGCGGTTCCCCAGCAAAGGCCTGAATTCTTCAGGTATTGCACCTTGCAACTCTATTGTCAGATAAGAGATACAGCGCCTGGCGTCAACGACATAAGGTTCTACAATAGCACCCGTTGGGCAACTGGTAATACAGGCTACACAGCTGCCGCAATTTCCGTCATGAGGCGTATCGGTTGGTAGCGGCAGGTTAACCAGCAATTCACCGAGAAAAAACCAGGAGCCGGCATCCTGATTCAGTAGCAAACTGTGTTTACCAACCCAACCCAGCCCCGCTTTTTGCGCCAGTGGCCGCTCCAGAATAGGCGCTGAGTCGGTAAAAGGCCGATAGCCCAGTTCGGCTACATGCTGATTAATGCGTTCACCTAGCTGCTTAAGCCGGTTGCGGATCAGCTTATGATAGTCGCGGCCCAACGCATAGCGGCTGATATAGGCCTGTAACGGATCTGCAAGATTAGTGGCAAAGCCAGCACCTTTAGGCAAGTAGTTCATTCGGACACTGAGCACACGTAATGTACCTGGTACCAGTTCTGCCGGTCTTGCACGCAGCATGCCGTGGCTTGCCATATAGTCCATTTCGCCATGGTAACCGGCGTCGAGCCACTTTTGTAGCTGGCGCTCGGCATCGGGCAGGCTGACATCTGTAATACCCAGCTGGTCAAACCCAAGCTGTTGCGCCCAGAGTTTAATTTTTTCAGCCAGTTCGGCGTAATCCATAGACGTCATAATACCCCTGATAAAGACGGCATAATCTAGCATAATTACAATGATATCGCCTAGTTATGGCGGAACTTGGTCTCTTACTGACAGTCTTAGCTGCATCGTGCGGTTTTACTGGCCCGGATGGTGATTAATTTGTTAACATAGTGTCGTTTTGAAGCAGTAGCAGAAGAGTGGTGGCCGGTGGCGCAATATCAACAAGTATTACAGGATGAATCTGCAACCTTATTGCTGGCCCGTAAGGTAGCCCGGTATATTCAACCCGGTATGACACTGTTTTTGCACGGCGGCTTAGGCGCTGGAAAAACCACATTCAGCCGGGGCCTCTTGCTAGCACTGGGGCATAAGGGGACGGTAAAAAGCCCGACCTATACGCTGGTTGAGCCATACCAACTGCCAGCTCTGACGGTGTTTCACTTTGATCTTTACCGCCTTAGGGATGCCGAAGAGTTGGAGTTCATGGGGATCCGGGACTATTTTCGCGCCGATACATTGTGTCTGATTGAATGGCCAGAGCAGGGACAGGGTTATTTACCTGTGCCGGATCTCGACATACACTTAGTTTTTGAAGCAGAGCACAGGCATGTCTCAGTAAGCGCTAATACTGATGCCGGTACTACCATAATAAAAGCCTTAACGGATGATGCAGAATAATTATTACAAAAAAGTCAGGGGCTACTTACTACTGTTGCTGACCATTGGCAGTTTTTCAGCTGCTGCGGTGAATCAGGTGCAGGGCGTAAGGGTATGGCCATCACCTGACAACACCCGTGTTGTGTTTGATATGGCAACGGCGCCGGAGCACAAAAGCTTTGCGCTGGATAAACCAGACCGTCTGGTTATCGACCTGAATAACACTAAAGGCGGCAGCAGCTTACCGCAGATCTCCGGTGAGTCAGCATTGATTAAAAGCATCCGTAGCAGTGGCGACGGTAATAAAATGCGCATCGTGCTGGATTTAACCCGGGCGGCTAAAGCGAATGTTTTTTCATTGCCGCCGACTCCACCTTACGGCCATCGTTTAGTGGTCGATTTGCCTGACAATAACCCGGCACAACCGGCGCCTCCTGCAGCTATCCGGGCAGCACGCGATATCGTGATTGCGATTGATGCCGGACATGGCGGTGAAGACCCGGGGTCTATTGGCCCAAGTGGCTTTTACGAGAAAAATATAACGCTGCCTATCGCAAAACAACTGGCCAGACTAATTGATGCTCAGCCGGGTATGAAAGCGATGATGGTGCGTACTAACGACTACTATATCCATGTCAATAAGCGCACTGAAATTGCCAGGGGCCAGCAGGCGGATTTATTGGTTTCTATTCATGCTGACGCTTTTACTTCGCCGCAACCGCGTGGCGCTTCGGTGTGGGTGCTGTCGCTGCGCCGGGCAACCACGGAAGTTGGCCGAATGCTGGAACAAACAGAGCGGCACTCAGAGTTACTGGGCGGTGTAGCGGAAATTATTAAAGACTCGGCTAACGAGCGCTATCTGGCACAAACCGTATTGGATTTGTCGATGAATCATTCGATGGTTACGGCCTATCAGGTCGCCAATGAGGTGCTGCAGGAGCTGGATAAAATTGCTTACCTGCATAAAAAAGAGCCACAAGCCGCCAGTCTGGGGGTGCTAAAAGCACCTGATATCCCCTCTATTCTGGTTGAAGTAGGCTTTATTTCTAACCCTCAGGAAGAAAAACTACTTAAATCCGGTGGCCATCAGGCAAAGCTGGCACAGTCACTGTTTAGTGCATTAAAGCGGCATTTTGAGAAGTCTCCGCCTGCCGATTCGCTATTTGCCCAGCAGCGTTCGCGTGAGCACCGTGTCAGTGCAGGCGAGTCATTATCTCTGCTGGCCCAGCGCTACAACGTATCTATTGATGACTTACGCTCTGTTAATCAGCTAACTTCCGACAGCATTCGTGTCGGTCAGACCCTGCGGATCCCATAATTATGCCGATCCGGATACTGTCACCGCAGCTGGCTAACCAGATCGCGGCGGGCGAGGTTGTTGAACGCCCGGCTTCAGTGGTGAAAGAACTGGTGGAGAATAGCCTGGATGCTGGCGCAGATCAGATTGAAATAGAGATCGAGAAAGGCGGTAGCAAGCTCATCCGGGTGCGCGATAACGGCAGTGGCATTGCAGAGCAGGAGCTGGTGCTGGCATTGAGCCGGCATGCAACAAGCAAAATTGCTGATCTGAATGATCTCGAAGCAATTTGTAGCCTTGGTTTTCGTGGCGAAGCGCTGGCCAGTATCAGTTCGGTATCGCGCCTGACATTGACATCGAAAACGGCGGGGCAGAG
>NZ_DATCSY010000398.1:0-14049 GCF_036568245.1 Rheinheimera sp.
GCGTGCGACTGCGCGTCCGGCGCGGGCTAAACTATTGTCGTCTGCCAGCAGTATCTGCGCCTGGGCGTAGCTTAGCAGCAAAGGCGTGCGTTCGGGTGTCAGCAGCAGCGCCCGTTCAAATGCAGCGACGGCCTGCTCCACTGCGCCTTGTGATAAACGTATACGGCCAAGCAGCATCCAGGCAACAGCATCATCGCCTTCGTTAGCCAGGCGGGTGCGCAGTGCCAAAGCAAAGCGTTCAACCTCTTGCTCAGACAATGGCTCTCCCTGATTTAACAGTGCCCGCTCGCCATATTGCTTAAGATTCTGCTGCGCCAGCTGCCACTCCTGTAGCTGCTTATAATGCCCACTGACACTATAAATAACGCCCACCAGGCCTGCGACAATCAGTAACAGCAAAGCCGGCAGCCGCCAGCTGCTGTTGCCGTGCAAATTGTTGGCAGCATGCTGCTGTAGAAACTGGCTTTTCAGCTCCGCCGCCGCACTGTCAAAATCCTGCTCAGCCAGTTCACCGCTATCGCGCGCTAACGCCAGCAATTGCAGTCGCTCTTCAAACTGCTGAGATACGGTTTGTTGTGCTTTTTGCACAGTTTTTCTGGGCCAGAACAAACATAATGCTGTCAGCAGCAACATACTTAATGCCGCGACAAATACAGGCCAAATTATCATTTTTTACTCCGGTATCGGGCAATCAGCTTATCCAGCTCTGCGGCAGTATTTCCGGTGATGTCCTGCACCGGTTGTTTGCTTTGCTGCGAGCGGCGAAAAACGCCAACCGCTATCAGCACAAGTAACATCAACAGTGGCAGCAACCACAACCACAGCGTATAACGGTTCACCGGCGGCAGATAATGTACGAAATCACCGTACCGGTTAATCATATAATCCAGCACTTGCTGACGGTCTTTGCCTTCGCGGATCAGCTGATATGTTTTTTCGCGCATATCCACCGCAACCACAGCGTGCGAATCGGCGATATTCTGGTTCTGACACTGTGGGCAGCGTAACTCTGCAGTCAGTTGCTGATACAGCTCGCGCTGCGCATCATTGTCAAACTGCAATACTTCCTGCGCCTTAAGATCGGCACTGAACATTCCGCCAGACAGAACCAGCAGTAAAGCGGCTAAAACCGTTTTCATTGGCTACTCCACTGCTGATAAAGCGGTGCCAGCTTACTGCGCCATACTGCCGGGTTAATGTCGCCAATATGGTGCGCCCGCACTATGCCGTCTGCATCGACAATAAAGGTTTCAGGTGCACCACTGACCCCCAGATCAAGCGATACACTGCGCGTAAGGTCGAGCATATTAAACTGATACGGGTCGCCCTGCTGCTGCAGTTTCTGCTGCACTTCCTGCTGCAACACGGCTAAATCAAAGGGTGCATCAAACGCCGGATCGCGCGGTAGCTCGTAATACAGCCCGACAATCTTCACGCCCTGCTGACGTAGCTCACTCAGATAACCAAGTTCAGCATTACAGGTCGGGCACCAGGTGCCCCAGACGTTTAATAAAAATACTTCACCTTTTAATTTTTCCGGTGTCCAGATGGTATCGGGCTGCATTAAATCAGCCAGCGCAAAATTGGGTAACGCTTTATTCAGACTGGCAGACTCCCGCTCACGCGGATCGGAAAAAAGCCCACTTAATAAAAACAGTGCTAACGCCAGAAATGCCAGCAATGGCACATAAAACAGTACTTTACGCATGGCTTACTCCCGGTTCTGTTATTTTGCGCCGGTAGCGTTTATCGGCCAGTGCCAGCAAAGCACCTATAGCCATAAGCAGGCCGCCAAGCCAAATCCAGCGCACGAAGGGCTTAACCTGGATACGAAGCGCCCAGGCGTTATCTGGCAACTCTTCGCCAAGCGATACGTATAGATCCCGGCTTAAACGGGCATGCACGGCAGATTCTGTCATGACCGTGCGCTGGATACGGTAAAAACGCTTTTCGGCATGCAGGTGGGTAACATAGTTTCCATGCTGGCGCACATCAAGCTCAGCCGCCTGACCACCATAGTTAGGGCCGTTCAGATCATACACCTCTGTCAGTGTGAACTGATAACCGGCAACTTCAGCAGTATCACCTTCTTGCATGCGCACATCGCGCTCGATGGTGTAGGTTTTGGTCATTGCCACACCTATCACTAACACCGCGAAACCGATATGCGCAACCGTCATACCATAATGGCTGGCGTTCAGTTTGGTAAGGCCCTTACTGACGGATCCGAACTGGCGCGCACGCAGCATCACCTCGGCCAGGGCTGATATGCCCACCCAGGCACCTAATAACATGCCAAGCAGTGCCAGATTCGCCTGTACACTTTGCATACTGGCCAGTACGCCCAGTGCTATCATCAACGCCGCAACCGCAACCAACCCAAGCGGACGGACTAATGGCAGCACTTGTTGCTGCTTCCAGCGCACCCAGGGACCAAGCCCGAGTAACAGGGCAAAAGGTATGGTCAGGTAATAAAACATCTGATTAAAGAATGGCTCTCCGATAGAAATAGACCCTAACCCCAGTTCTTTATGAAACAGCGGGAATAAGGTACCAAGGAAAACAATCAGGCAGGCTGTCAGCAGGAAAATATTATTGCCCCACAGCAACATTTCCCGCGAAAACAGCTGATAACGCGCCTGACTGCGTACAGAATTCATCCGGCTGCCATAGAGCAGTAATGAGCCGCCGACCACAACCAGCAAAAATGCCAACAGATAAAGGCCGCGGCCCGGATCTGTCGCAAAAGAATGTACCGACACTAATACGCCCGAGCGCACCAAAAAAGCCCCGACCAAACTGAGCGCAAAGGCTGCCAGTGCCAGCAGTACTGTCCAACTTTTAAAGGTACCGCGTTTTTCTGTTACTGCCAGGCTATGGATCAGTGCTGTACCGGCCAACCAGGGCATAAAAGAGGCATTTTCAACCGGGTCCCAGAACCACCAGCCGCCCCAACCCAGTTCGTTATAAGCCCACCAGCTGCCGAGCATAATCCCCAGCGTCAGAAACAACCAGGCCGACAGCGCCCAGGGCCTCACCCAACGGGCCCAGACACTGTCAAAGCGACCGCTGATTAACGCTGCCAGCGCAAAGGCAAAGGCTACGGCAAAACCGACATAGCCCATGTACAATGTCGGCGGGTGCATGATCATGCCAAAATCCTGCAATAACGGGTTCAGGTCCCTCCCCTCTACCGGATAAAACGGCAAACTGCGGGCAAAGGGGTTTGACATAAACAGCGAAAACGCCATAAAGCCAGCGCTGATAAGCCCCAAAATACCTAAAATCCGCCCTTGCAGCAGTAAAGGCAATGCCTTGGAAAACTGCGCGACCAGTGCTGTCCAACCAGCCAGCATCAGTACCCACAGCAACATTGAGCCCTCGTGCGAACCGAAACTGGCGGTTACCTGATAATACCAGGGCAACGTAGAGCTGGAGTTTTGCGCCACATTGATGACAGTAAAGTCACTGGTACGAAATGCATACACCAGCGCCGCCATCGCCAGCAGACTGAATATAAACTGGCCAAATGCCAGTGGCTTGGCCAGCAACAACATATTCTGGCGCGCGGTAAAACTGCCATACAACGGCACGACGGCCAGCAGCAAAGACAGAGCAAAAGCAAACGTAAGGGCCAGCTGACCGGCTTCAGCGATCATCTAGTAACGTCCTTCTTTTGCTTGCGTTTCGCCAGCGCTTTGCTGCGATGGCGGTACATGTTTAATCCCTTTTAGCGCTTCTGCTACTTCTGGCGGCATATACTCTTCATCGTGTTTCGCCAATACTTCGCTGGCGTCAATAGTGGTCGCATCAACCAGGATACCCTGAGCAACTATACCCTGCCCTTCACGGAATAAATCCGGCAATATGCCTTCGTAGGTCACCCGCACCAGCGGGCCGGTATCAACCAGATCAAAACTGACTTTGAGCGAATTAGGATCGCGCTGCACTGAACCTGGCACCACCATACCGCCGATACGTAAACGCTGGCCGGGTACCGGTTTCACTTTGTCTTTGCCAAGCCCTTCAACTAATTGCGATGGGGTATAGAACAAATCAATATTCTGCTGCAGTGCATATAACATCGCTGCTACGGCGCCGGTTAACAGCGCAATAACCAGTATTACCGCCGCTAACCGCTTCTGACGTCTTGGTTGCATTATTTAACTTGCTCCTGATACTGCTTCACACGCTGCTCGCGGGCCAGTCGGGCTGACAAATTGCGTTTGAACTGCTTATGCTGATAATGGCTGTAGCCGGTAAGCAGCGCCAGCAATGCGTAGGTAATTCCAAATGATAACCAGACAAAAAGGCCATAACCGCCCATTGCCCAGAACTCTGTCATCGACTGAAAATACATAGTTACTCCTCTACCAAGGCTTTCACCCAGGGCCGGTGCTGCTCGTTTTGCAATATTGCAGTACGCAACCGCAGGCACACCAGAGCCAGCATCAATACTTTAAACGCAAAAATACTGATCAGCAGTGGCCATAGCATGCTGGGATCAATAGATGGTTTGGCAAATTTGGTGATAGACGCGCCCTGATGCAAAGTGTTCCACCATTCCACTGAAAAATGGATAACCGGCAGGTTAATAACACCAATTACCGCCAGTAAAGAGGCCGCTTTGGCACCGGTCTGGCGATCAGAAAAGGCGCCACTGAGCGCGATAACGCCTAAATACAAAAATAACAGAATCAGCTCTGACGTCAGTCTGGCATCCCATACCCACCAGGTGCCCCACATAGGTTTGCCCCACGCCATACCGGTTATCAGGGCTATAGCAGTATAGACCGCCCCTATCGGCGCTATTGCAGTAACTGACCACTGCGCAACCTTAACCTGCCATACCAGAGCAATAAAGGCCGCAATCGCCATAGCAGAGTAAGTGCCCATCGACATAATCGCCGATGGCACGTGAATATGAATGATACGGTAGCTGTCGCCTTGCTGATAATCAGGCGGGGTAAATGCCAGCCCCCAGATATTGCCAAGGGCTAACAGGGCAACGCCAGACAGCATTAACCACGGATAGAAACGGCCACACAACCGGTATACGGTTTCAGGCTTGGCGTAAGGATGCAACCACTTAAACATATCAGCTCACATTCAGTTTTAATGCGCTAATCACCGCCAATGGGATGAGCGCCATTGCAAACAATAACATGGCCAGCATAATAGCGAGCTGACCATGATAAGGCAGCCCCATTGCCGCAGCTTCCATTGCAGAGCTGGCAAAAATCAGCAAAGGAATATACAGCGGCAGAATAAGCAGTGCCAGTAAAATACCACCTTTGTCGGCAGATACCGTCAGTGCCGCGCCCATAACACTGAGCAGACTGAGTAGCGGCGTCCCCAGCAGCAATGTCAGTAACATTGCCACAAACTCGGCACTGTTGATATTAAGCAGTAACGCCACCAGTGGCGATAGCAGCACCAGCGGCAAACCGGTACTGAGCCAGTTGGTGAACAACTTGGCCAGCACAAAGCTCAGCAATGGCTGACGCGCTGCGACCAGTTGCTCAACCACGCCATTACGATAATCGTCTTTAAACAACCGTTCCGCGGCCAGCAGTACACTTAGCAAGGCAGCGATCCAGACAATGCCGGGTGCCATCAGGCGCAGTAAGTTGGGCTCAGGCCCCACGCCCAGTGGGAACAAACTCAGGACAATCACAAAAAACAACACCGGATTAAGCCAGTCTGCTTTTTGCCGCGCCAGCAAACGCAGCTCCCGCTGCACAAAACTACTCAGTGCTACCATCGGTACGCCAGCTCCAGTGTGGTTTGGCGGGCAAATGCCATGCTGAGGCTTTGATGAGTTGTCAGCACAATGGCGCCGCCTTGTTGCAAATGCTCTGCAAAATGTTGCTGTAGCATGGCGATAGCGGTTTGATCTAACGCAGTGAAGGGTTCATCCAGTATCCATAACTGACGCCTGGTGAACCATAACCTTGCCAGTGATACCCGGCGCTGTTGCCCTGCCGACAACATTCGGCAGGGAATATCCTCCAGCCCTGCCAACCCAAGCCTGGCCAGCAACGCGAAATCATCGGCCTGTGCTATCCCCGACGCAGAACGCCAGAAACTGAGGTTCTCCAGTGCTGTCAATTGCTCATGAATGCCGCTTTGGTGGCCGATATAACAAAGATTAGCGGCATAATCACTGCTTACCGATGTTAACGGATGCTGGTGGTAGGACAGCACGCCATCATCAGGTGCTACAAGGGCAGCCAGAATGCGCAGCAGCGAGCTTTTACCGGCGCCATTTTTTCCGGCGATCTGAACTAACTCGCCCGCATGCACCCTGACATCCAGCTGCTCAAACAGCACCCTGTCCTGGCGGATACAACACAGGCCAGCGCCATGCAACAGCAATTCGTCGGTGGGTACGGGATAAGGTTGTGGTGTGCTCACTAATCTCTGGCTATCGACGACAGTAAAAATTGGGCGCATATTACCACACTGACGGCATAATACGAATGCGGTGGAATATCTGAGTGAAGGAAAAACAGGTAAAAATATGAACCAGATCAATCTGGATAAGCTATTACAACTGGCTCCCGGCGCCACTGCGGACACCGGCGCGTTGAAGCTTGTTGTTGCACAGGTATATCAGGGGCAGATCCAGCAGCTGAGCAGCGAGGGTTTTCGCCTACAACTTCCTTCACCACAGGGTACATTACAGATAGATCTGCCGGCATCGGCTTCCGCCTCGCTGCAACAACTGGTGCAGCGCAATCTGACCGAACAAATACAGAATCCAGCGACACAGCAACAACTTGCTCACAACGCGCGGCTGCAAAAGTTACCGGTACAAGTACAGTTTCAGCCACAACCTGATGGTCAGATAAGGCTTAGTCTGCAAAACAGCGCAGCACCGGTTACGCTGACACTGCAGCCACAACAACTGCGGGCGCTGCTGATTGCTTTGTACAGCAACCAGAGCACTGCCACTTTACTTAAAAGCAATGACATCAATAGCAGCGCAGCGCTGGTTACCGCTAAACTGCAGACTCAGGGCAACAACTTTATGGTACAGCTGCCCGCACTACCGGCTCTGCCAATGAAAGCTGACGCACAAAGCAGCCTGGCAAATGCCCTTAGCAGCAGCCATTCAAATCAACTGACCGTAGTGTTACAGCTTACCAGTAATGATAAAACGGTCAGTGCGAATCTGTTACTCGGCGCAGCACAGGGGCAACCCCCTGGCGTTACTCTGCTTGATAAGCCTCAACAACAGATACTGATGCGCCAGCTATTCCACGCTTTCAATCAGCTGCAACTCAATACCACCAATAGCCAACATCCGGTAATGCCAATATTGAAACCGGTTATTGCTGCCCGTACCGACATTTCCGGCAGCTATCAGCTACAGCTACAGCCATCTGCCCAACCCGCACAGCTACAGCTGATACCACAAAAAACTCAGCTGCAACTTTCAGTATCACCACAGGATAGCAACCGCGCGCTGCAGTTTGTCGCGCCGGGAGCCAGCAGCCAGACTGCAACAATGAAGCCACAACCTAGCGCGCACAGCCTGGAGCAAGTGGTACAGCAGGCCTGGCGCAATCTGTTGCCTCTGTTATCCAGCCGCGCTGACCTGTTAGCAGAGCTGCCTGAACTGCCACCACCGGTGCAGCAAGTACTACAACTGGTCAGGCAAAGTCAGCCGGATGGCGGTAAAGTCTTAACTGCCGCTCAACTGGTCTCGCAACTACAAAGCCTGTTGCAGTTTCAGCCGCTGCAAAACCAACCAAATGTTCAGACCAGTGGTGGCGCACTGGCGGTAGCGATTCAGTTACTGCTTGGTCATCTGATGCAAAAGCCACAAAATGCGGCACTACAACCTGCAAACCAAAAACTGGCCCAGTTGATTAATACCCTGGAGCCAGCTCAAGCCAGCAACCTGCTTCGCCAGCTAGCCAGCCATAGCAGTGCCTTACAACAAAGCCAACTGGCAACCCTGGACAGTAATCAGGCTACACAACAGCATCTGTTACTGCAGCTGCCGCTGCAACAGGGCGATCAGTCGGTATTTAGCCAGATACAATTAGAACAGCGTGAGGCAGACGGCAAACAGCAGCAAGGGAAAGAGACACAGTGGCAACTGACAATGCGGTTTGAACTACAACAACTGGGGTCGCTGCTGGTCGTAGCCAAGCTGCAACAACAGCAACTACAGTTACAGTTTTACACTGAGCAGCAAGAAGCAAAGCTGCTGGCGGACCGCTTCTTACCCATACTGAAAGATCGTTGTACTATGCAGGGCCTGGTCGTTAGTGAAGCAGAGTGCGTGCTGGGGAAAATTCCGGACACTTTGCTGCCCCGGGCTAACAGTTTGCTGGCAATAAAGGTGTGATAAAACAGAATGACTGATGATAAACCATATAAAACCGCGACCGCACTGCAATATGCCGATAAACAGGCGCCCACTATTACAGCAAAGGGTCATGGCGATCTGGCCGATGATATCGTTGCACTGGCGCGGGAGCACGGTGTGCTGATACATCAGGACGAAGAGTTAAGCAAACTGTTGAGTCAGCTGGAGCTTGGGGAGCAAATCCCCCCGCAGCTTTATATTGTCATTGCAGAATTAATAGCGTTTTCGTATGTACTACAGGGCAAGTTCCCCAAAGACTGGCATAACATACATCAACGAATTGATTTTAAAACATAAAATTATATCGCGACACCCACAATGTCTGCTGAGAACTTCCGCTATAACTGTCTTTTTTGCTGATGCAGATTAAACAGTAACTCTGCTTCCGCTCTGGGTAATTCGCATTCGCGCATGATTTCATCCAGATCTGCACCCAGCTGTACCATTTTCATCGCCCGGCTGTATATTTTAGATTCCGGATCAGTCATCTCCATCGCTTGTTGCTTGTCAGAAAGCTCCTGCATTGACGAGCTGAGCTGATTGCTTAGTTGAGTTAGAGTAGATTCAAGCTGCAATACCCGCTGCCCGACACCAATGATGCCAGAGCGTAATTCCTCGACTTCAAACTTAGCTTGTTCCTGCTGCCTGGCACTGAACTCAATGCGCTTCTCCAGCAGCTCAAGCTGCCCGGCCGTGCGCCGCTTCAGGCTTTGGGCCCACAGGTAAGCGGCTACAACCAACACCAGTAGCAATACAGCCTGAACTGTTACAGCGAGCCACATCATCATAGTTAGATCGAGCTGATCTCTTCCCACTCTTCATCACTAAGTAGTTTATTTAAATCTACCAGGATCAGTAGCTCACCCTCGCGGTTTGATACGCCCTGAATAAAGCGGGCACTTTCTTCTGTTCCAACATTCGGCGCGGTATCAATTTCAGAAGATTTCAGGTACACCACCTCAGCAACGCTGTCGACCAGAATACCGATAACTTGTTTTTCGGCTTCAATAATAACAATCCGGCTGTTTTCCGTGACTTCGGCAGGTTCGAGGCCAAAACGGGACCGGGTATCAATAACCGTTACCACGTTACCGCGCAAATTAATAATGCCTAATACATAGTCTGGCGAGCCGGGTACCGGTGCAATCTCGGTATAACGCAGTACTTCCTGCACCTGCATTACATTGATACCGTAGGTTTCCTCCTGCAGCTTAAATGTTACCCATTGCAACACAATGTCTGCAGCTTCACTGTTTTTAGCAGACTGCTTGGTTAAATTACTCATGCACAGCTCCTGTATTAAAACCTTCCCGTTTAGGCACTGATATCCAGACCACGGTTTAACAAATCTATCATAGCGTCAACATCTATCAGTACACACATATGTTTTTTAATAAGACCAGCCATCCAGGGCCGTTTGCCACCGACTTCACGCCACTTTACATCATCCTGTTCCAGCACATAGGTATTAATCAGTGTTTCGCAACATAATCCCCAGTCACTGTTACCAAGCATAATAACATACTGATAGTTTAGCTTTTCCTGCAGCATGGCGTCATACTTTTCTGGCATGACCCAACAAGCCGTATCGACAGTATTGATTTTCTGTTCACGGTACAGCATTACACCTTTAAACCATTCCGGCTTACCAATCAGGCTGCTAATTTTACCCATCTGGTGAATGCCACCGAGTTCCTTCAATGGCACTGCTACTTTCAACCCGGCTACGTCAAAGAACAGCGCCTGAAATTTGCCCTGGCGATAATCCTTCAGTACCGGTGTAACAACCTGAGGTTGCTCAGGTTCTGCTTTAATTGTCGCTGCTAAACGCTCCGCTACCGGCACATCACGTTGCTGCAACTGCTGTGTTTTTTCCGCTACTGCAAAACGCTGTTTTAATGCTGCCAGAGCCTGAGCGTCCGTATCCGCTTTCGCCTGGGTTTTAGTATCCACCTGTACCGGTGCTTTTGTCACTTCAGGACTGGCCGATACGACGGCCTGTGACAAAAGCTCATTTAGCTGCTGCTTTTTCTGCTCAGCCAGCACCACCTGTTCTGTCTGCTCGTCTTCGGTTAACAAAGCAGCCAGATAATGCTGCATGACCTTCTGACTGGCGATTAAGTTGCTCATGCTGACTCCGGTGCCAACTGCAGCAGATAAGTAAGCAGCGTGTTATAAGCAAACACACCACGTGATGCCGAAGCGAACTCGCTTGGCGGTGTCTGCGCCAGACTGGCATCACGGAACTTGGTATCGACTGGTATCACTGCAGACCATACCCGGTCCTGATACTTCACCTTGAGCTCTTTATAGGCCTCAAGAGAGGCCTTGGTTCTCTTATCATACATGGTAGGGATAATAGTATAAGCGTATTCTTTTTGCTGAGAAGTACGCATCAGCGCCATTGTGGCTATCATCCGCTCCAAACCTTTCAGTGCCAGAAACTCAGTTTGCACTGGGATAAGGATCCGGTCGCAGGCGGCAATGGCATTGACCATTAACACCCCCATTACCGGCGGACAGTCGATCAGCACGTAGTCATATTCTTTCTTTATTTTCTGTAATGCCTTTTTCAGCATCAACCCCATACCACCTTTACTACCCAGAGAACGGTCCAGCGTCGCCAGTGCCATTGAAGATGGCAGTATGTCCAGATTTGCCATGCCACTGGGGCACAATGACTGCATGATCTCTTCGCTACTGATATCTTTACCGCGAATAAAGATGTCGTAAACACTGACCTCCAGCTCTTCGGCATCGATACCAAAATAGTAGGTTAGCGAAGCATGCGGGTCAGTATCGACCAATAAGACTTTATAGCCTCGTTGTGCCAGCAAGCCACCTAGCGTAACAGTAGTGGTGGTTTTACCTACACCGCCTTTCTGATTTGCAACTGTCCAAATAACCACTTCAGGGTTCCTGTTGTTCTGGCGGTACGACATCGGGGTTGTCTTCTCGCGTAGTAATACGGATGCCTCCACCGGGTAACGCTATGACTTTTATGCTGCCATCTTGCTGTGAAACCTGCTCCAACTGGCGCTGTAAAACACCGGCATCTTCAGTACGGCCTGGCGTATCACTGTTTTCTGACGCTGTTGGCGGCTGATAACCATAACGGGATATCGCGATCACAACTTTACGATTTGCCGCTCGCCCCTCTGCGCTGTCATTCTGATCAAACGGATAATACTGGCCATATCCTTCAATTGCCAGACGCTGTGGTGCTGTACCCAGTTGTTCCAGTAACCTCAGTACAGAAGTTGCCCTGCCTACTGATAATTCCCAGTTCGAGGCAAAGAGCTCATTATTGATCGGTTGATCGTCGGTATAACCACGCACCCGGATAAAGTTATTGATCGGATTAATGACACGGGTGATCTCAGTCAGCAACGTTCTGGCAGACGGTGTGGCAGTTGCACTGCCACTGGCAAACAGCAAACCACTGCTTAATTCAATAGTTAACCAGTTTTGGTCTTGCTGTAACTTTGCCAGCCCCTGCTCCAGCAAATTGGCTAACGCCTTTGTCAATTGCTGTTCTACCGATTGCAGCGGACTACCCAGCAAACGCTGTGAAACATCTGACAGACGGGTAGCATCTGCAACCAACTCAGGCCCTTTCGCCTGCTCCAAAGACGTACCGTACAGGTCAAGTTCACTTTGTTGCGCGGGAGTTGTCAGCACAGACTGCCCTGGTACACCGGTACCAGACTGCTCAGGCTTTTCGAACATCCGGGTCAGGCTGTCGGCTAATACGCTGTATTGTTCTTCTTTAACAATCGCCATCGCATACAATACAACAAAGAGTGCAAACATTAATGTCATATAGTCAGCATAAGACACCAGCCACCTGTCCAGTTGCTCTGGCTCTACCTGTGAATGCTTTTGCTTATGACGATACATAGGCGTTATCCCGGATGATAAGCAGACAGCTTACGCTCTATATTTCGGGGGTTTTCACCATGAGCGATAGACACCAGGCCTTCAATTATCAATTCATGATATAAAGTGCGTTGGTGTACCAGACTCTTTAGTTTGTTACCAACTGGAATAAACACCAGGTTGGCAAACCCTACACCGTATATGGTTGCAACAAACGCAGTCGCAATGCCCATACCGAGTAATTCCGGTTCAGAAATATTGGCCATGGCCTGGATTAACCCCAGCACTGCGCCAACGATACCGATTGTCGGGCTATAGCCGCCCATGGCTTCAAAAATACGGGCGCCACGCAATAAACGCTCCCGCTCAAGTGTTAACTCAGCGTCCAACGTGTCCTGCAAGGCGCTGGGTTCAACACCATCGACCAATAAATTAAGGCCGCGATGTAAAAATGGGTCCTGCTCCGCCAGCGCATCATTTTCCAGTGCCAGGAAACCGCTGCCACGTGCCGCGCTACCCCAGTGCACAATGCGCTCAGCGGTGTGCTCGAGTGGCACATGATTGGGCCTGATAACCCAGGGCAGCATTTTAAGCCCCAGCTGAAACTGACTTACCGGCGTTTGCAACATAACAGCGCCGATAGTTCCGCCAAACACAATCAGAAACGCAGGAAAATGCAGTAAGGTTGTAAGACTGCCGCCTTCAATAACAAAGCCACCGGCAACCGCCACTATTGCCAGCAAAAAACCACTGACAGCCAGTTTATCCATGTGTCACTTCCGTTATCAGGCGCGACGCAACGTCATTAAGGCTGACTTCCACATCCATCAACCCGGTAGCAGCTATTGCCTGAGGCATGCCATACACCACACAACTGGCTTCATCCTGAGCCCATATTTTAGAACCGGTTTGTTTAAGTAAACGGGCGCCTTCCCTGCCATCGGCTCCCATGCCGGTCAGGACAACCGCCAATACTTTATCTGCATATACTTTAGCGGCTGTGGCGAAGGTTATGTCCACGCTGGGTTTGAAAGTGATACGTGGTGAATCATCTTCTTTAACCCGCAGACGAGCCTCACGCTCACTGCCTTCAATCAGCATTTGCTTACCGCCCGGTGCCAGATAGGCAACGCCAGGCCGGAGCACATCATTATCTTTCGCCTCATATACTTCAATTTTAGCCAGTGAATTAAGGCGCTGGGCAAAAGCACCGGTAAATGCAGCGGGCATATGCTGAATCAGTACGATAGGTAACGGAAAATCGGCAGGTAGCGCGGTGATAATGCGCTGCAATGCAACCGGGCCACCGGTAGAGGTACCAATAGCCACCAATTTATACTGCTTTCCGCTTGCCTGAAAACGTGTGGTTGATGAACCAACGCGCTCACTGAGCTTAGGCCGCTCGAAGCTGCTACGCGTTAGCGCCGGCCGCTCGCTGAGCCGAGGTGCAGACGTTGACTCAGCACGTTGACTTAATGTGCTTGAAAACGTTGACCTGCCAAGTTGTCGTTTACGGGCAACGGCTCTGACTCTGTCCCGTAGTAACTGACCGGCTTCATCTTTATCGCGTGCGATGTCTTCAAACTTCTTTGGCAGAAAATCGACAGCACCAGCCTCAAGTGCATCCAGTGTCGCTTTTGCCCCTTCATGTGTTAACGACGAAAACATCAGAATTGGAATGCGCTGCTGCTGCATAATCTCACGCACGGCGGAAATGCCATCAAGTACCGGCATTTCAACATCCATCGTGATAACGTCAGGCTTAAGTGCTAACGCCTTTTCTACAG
>NZ_DATCSY010000399.1:0-13213 GCF_036568245.1 Rheinheimera sp.
TCACCGGTTAAATGATGACTTAATATTTGCTCAATAGCCATTCTGGCATTTTGCTGAGCTGACACCAGCTGTTGCTGTGTATATGACAACAATACAAATACCGTTGCAGCTGCTAAAACAACCGCAGACAGTAATTGGCTAATTAGCAAGGTAAGCAATATTCGCATAAGCAATGACCACCAGAAAAAACCCGCATCCTTGTCCTAAGGCTTAATATAGTTTAGGCACGCGTAATAGAAAGCTAATTAAATCAAAAAAATAGTAATAAATATATAAATTACGACAGATGCGCAAAAATTCGGGTGGTATGGATGGCTCCCCAGACTGGACTCGAACCAGTGACCTACGGATTAACAGTCCGCCGCTCTAACCAACTGAGCTACTAGGGAAGGGTAACACTAATCTTTGTTGATATGCTGTTGGCTCCCCAGACTGGACTCGAACCAGTGACCTACGGATTAACAGTCCGCCGCTCTAACCAACTGAGCTACTAGGGAACAGCATTCAACGGGGCGCAATACTAATGCCAGCTATACCCCCTGTCAACACTTTGAATCACTGATTTTCACTAACTTGGATTACTTGCATAATGTTTGAACAAAGCCCCTGTTTAGCACTTTTAACTTTATTGTAAAAACACTCAGACCATGTAAGTTGGATCAGGCGGAATTAGCCACAGATTATAAGCACTGCAGCGAGTTACCCACAGTTTCTGTGGATAACTCTGTGAATGACATGCGGCGTAGTATAGGCAAGTGTTGATTTTGTTGGCTTAGCAGGTCGTCAAGCGAGTTGCGACGAAAATTTTTATTGATATAAAACAATTGCTTACGTTTTATTTTGCAGGGGTGTTAGGTGAGTGTCGCAAATAAACGCCGGCAGCGGCGGAATTGTGAACTATTTTCCAACTTGCTAATAAAGCTAAATACTGCCGGCAGGCGGAAAATCAAGACAAAACAGCATGGTTTGCCAGGCTGCTTTTCTCTACAATAGTGCCACCGCCATTCCAGCCTGAATTTATGACCACTAAAAAAGCCTCATATTCACTGACAAAAGACGACATTCAACCAACATTAGTCGCTATGACGCTGCCGATGCTGGTGGGCATGATCACATTAATGACGTTTAATCTGGTAGACACTTTTTTCATCAGTATGCTGGGGACAGTGCAACTCGCTGCAATCAGTTTTACATTTCCGGTGTCTTTTACCCTGATCAGTTTGTCGATTGGGTTAAGCATCGGTACCTCTGCGGTTATTGCCAAAGCATTAGGTGGAGGCAATCTGACAGAGGCCAGAACAGACGGTCAGGTGGCGTTGTGGCTATCGGCTGTACTTGTGGCTGTACTGGCAGTGCTGGGCTATGTCTTTACCGGCCCGTTGTTTACCGCATTAGGGGCTGATGCTGACACGTTAAGTTATATCCGCCAGTATATGGATATCTGGTTTTGCGGCGCGGTCTTGCTGGTGCTGCCCATGGTGGGGAATGCGGTGCTGCGTGCCTCAGGCGACACGAAAACACCGAGTCTTATTATGGCCTGCTCTGGCCTGGTGAATGCTGTACTTGACCCGATACTGATATTCGGTTTGGGGCCACTCCCTGCAATGGGAATGCATGGCGCTGCGATTGCTACTGTTATCTCCTGGCTATTTGGCTCGGCGTTGATATTGTACTTGCTGGTGAAACGCGGGCTTATTGCAACCGGTTGGATTAAGCCGGTATTGCTATTGAGTATCTGCCGCAAAATTTTGCGGATTGGTTTACCAGCGGCAGGAGCAAATATGCTGACACCACTGGCGATGGGGGTGTTAACCGCCATTATGGCCAGTTACGGTGCGGCCGCCGTGGCAGCGTTTGGCGTGGGGGCAAGGCTTGAAAGTATTGCCTGTCTGGTGGTGCTGGCGCTTTCAATGACATTACCGCCTTTTGTTAGTCAGAATTACGGTGCAGGTTTAATGTCCCGGGTACAGCAGGCATACCGTTTATGCGCTCGTTTTGTCATGTTATGGCAGTTTGGTATTTATATACTGCTGGCGCTGCTGGCCTACCCGGTGGCGACGCTGTTCAGTGATGAGCCGGAAGTTATCAGAATTTTATGTCAGTTTATCTGGATAGTACCGCTAGCCTACGGCTTACAGGGTATTACTATTTTAACGAATTCCTCTTTTAATGCGCTACATCAGCCCGGCAGTGCTCTGGTACTAAGCCTGATCCGGTTGTTCGTCTTTTATGTGCCTCTGGCCTGGCTTGGTGGCAAACTTTATGGCATAACCGGTTTGTTTATGGGCTGTGTGCTGGCAAATATATTTACTGCAACATTGGCCTGGCGTTGGTTTAACCGCACTGTTGTGCGCAATTCTCAGGAGGTGACAGCATGACGCGCGCATTTGAGCTGGTTTCACAATACAAGCCTGCCGGAGATCAGCCGCAGGCGATCAGCAAGCTGGTAGAGGGCCTGGAAGCGGGGCTTGCTCACCAGACGCTGTTGGGGGTAACCGGCTCAGGTAAAACATTCACTATGGCAAATGTAATAGCGAGGGTCGACCGGCCAACGCTGATTATGGCGCACAACAAAACGCTGGCGGCACAGCTGTATGGCGAAATGAAAGAGTTTTTCCCCAACAATGCCGTAGAGTACTTTGTCTCCTATTACGATTATTATCAGCCAGAAGCTTATGTCCCCTCTACTGATACTTTTATTGAAAAAGATGCATCGATAAACGAGCATATCGAGCAGATGCGACTATCGGCGACCAAGGCGCTGATGGAGCGGCGTGATGTAGTTATTATTGCCTCGGTGTCGGCTATTTACGGCCTGGGTGACCCTGAATCCTATATGAAAATGTTGCTGCATCTGAAAGTGGGCGACATCGTCGATCAGCGGTTTATTTTGCGCCGTCTGGCCGAGCTGCAGTACATCCGCAACGATATTGAATTCAGCCGTGCCACCTATAGGGTTCGTGGTGATGTGATAGATATTTTTCCTGCTGAATCAGATGATGTCGCCGTCAGGGTTGAGTTATTTGATGAAGAGATTGAACGGATAAGTATCTTTGACCCGCTGACCGGCGCAGTGGAGAAAGTGGTTACCCGCTATACGGTATACCCTAAGACACACTATGTTACGCCACGGGAAAAAATCCTTGCCGCTGTAGATGAAATAAAACTTGAGTTAAAACAGCGCCGCGACGAGTTAATGACAAATAATAAGCTGGTGGAAGAGCAGCGGCTGAGCCAGCGCACCTTGTTTGATATCGAAATGATGGTCGAGCTGGGTTACTGTTCCGGCATTGAAAACTACTCACGCTATTTATCCGGCCGCGCCAACGGCGAGCCGCCGCCGACATTACTGGATTATTTTCCGTCAGATGGCCTGATGTTTATTGACGAGTCACATGTCACGCTCTCACAGATAGGCGCTATGTATAAGGGCGATCGTTCACGTAAAGAAAATCTGGTGAATTATGGTTTCCGTTTGCCGTCGGCGTTGGATAACAGACCACTTAAATTTGACGAGTTTGAAGCGATAGCACCGCAGCGGATTTATGTTTCAGCCACGCCGGCGGCTTATGAACTTGAGCACTCTGCCGGTGAAGTCGTTGAGCAGGTAGTCCGGCCTACCGGTTTAGTGGATCCTGAAATAGAGATCCGCCCTGTTGCCACTCAGGTGGATGATTTGTTATCAGAAGCCTTTATCCGTGCCCAGCGGCAGGAGCGGGTGCTGGTCACCACTCTGACGAAAAAAATGGCAGAAGATTTAACCGAGTATCTAAACGAGCATGGCGTGAAAGTGCGCTATTTACACTCGGATATTGATACTGTTGAGCGGATGGAAATTATCCGAGATCTGCGCCTTGGCGTATTCGACGTACTGGTCGGCATAAACCTGCTAAGGGAAGGCCTGGATATTCCGGAAGTGTCACTGGTGGCGATTCTGGATGCAGACAAAGAAGGCTTTTTGCGCTCAGAGCGCTCACTAATCCAGACTATTGGTCGTGCTGCCCGCAATCTGCAGGGGCGGGCGATTCTGTATGCTGATCGCATTACCGGCTCGATGAAAAAAGCGATAGATGAAACGGAGCGTCGTCGGGCAAAGCAACAGCAGTTTAATCTTGAGAACGGTATATCACCTACTGCCATTAAAAAGAAAGTAGCTGATGTGATGGACCTGGGGCAGGATGCAGCGCCAGCCTTACCAATGGTTGCCGAGAAAGCGCGACTGATTAAAGGCAAAACACCTTATCAGGTTGAGGCCGATATTAAGCAGCTGGAGCAAAAAATGCTGCAACATGCTAAAGACCTCGAGTTTGAACAGGCTGCGAAATTGCGTGATCAGGTGCACTTACTTAAACAGGCTTTGCTTGAAATTTAACCTCAGCCCGGCGCTTTTACGCCAGTATTTGTAACGGCGTTGCATTTGCTTGCAAATTAAGCTGTTTTTATACAATCAGTTAATTGTTTGTTCAGACATAACTGCTAGGATGCGCGCGGGCCTTGCAAGGTGCAAAGGTCCGTAGCATTGCTATTTTTAAGGACAGTTATGAAACAGACTCTTCTGGCAACACTTATCGCAGCTTTCTCCGTTTCCGCTTTCGCTAATACTTTTCAGCATCAGAGCGATGCCAGCTTTGGCTGGCTTGATACCTCTGGTGGTGATTTACAACAATGGACATTGTCACATCGTTTTTATCTGGCGCCGGTTAGCACAGCTAACAAAGCACCTTATGCTGAAGCTGGTTTTGTAAGCCGTAGCAGCAGTGTTAATGCTGGTTATAACTATTTGACCATCGATACCGGCTCGACTGAAAACAGCATCAGCGGCTGGAACCTGGGCGGTGAGTATAAAGATGCCAGCCATAACTTTTATGCTTCAGCGCAGTTAGTTGAATTAAATGGTATCGACGACCGTTTCGTGCTGCTAAGCGGCGGTTACTTTGTGCAGAGTGACTGGCTGGTTAAACTGGATGCCCGGCATTACCGGCCGGATGGGGCAGGCAGCGAAACTGAATACGGCGTCAGTACTAAGAAGTTACTTGCGCTGGAAAATGGTAACTTTATTAACATCGAAGCGCATTACATGGATGTAAAAGGTGATGATGAGTCCGAATTTGGTGTGGCGGCAGATTATTACTTTGGCCGTAATATCGCGTTAGGTCTGGCATACGACTGGACATCAGATGATGTGGTTAACGCTGAAGAAGACAGCGTAACGGTACGTGGAAGCTGGTATCTGCAACCTACGTTGGCACTTAGTGCGGCGGTGGTGTTTGACTACCTTGATACCAGTGAAGAATTATACCAGCTGGGTGTAACATACCGCTTCTGATTAGTTAGCTGCATGTTGTGTTAATTTACCCGCCATTTATGGCGGGTTTTTGCTTTCTGAAAGCGGGTAACAGGTTTATACTTTTCAAATTGTCACTTCATATGTTGCTGTAATTGCGACATTTATCGCGCTGCCTTGCAGGGATTTGATTATGCCAGCCAACTATACTTCTGCTGTTTTTTTACCCTTTTTTATGATGTCCTCCGTGTTATTGTTAAATGCCTGCGAGCCTGCACCTGAGCAGGCCGTTGCCGAGGTGATACGGCCCGTTAAGTTATATACCGTCGGTAATGGCGGCGCTGGCGTGATAAGGCAGTTTCCGGCTGTGGTTGAGCCAAGCGAAAATGTCCGGCTGGCATTTCGGGTAAGCGGCAAGCTGACCCGTGTTCTGGTGCGGCCAGGGCAGACCGTGACAGATGGTCAGTTACTGGCGAAGCTGGATGAAACCGATTTTGCCCTGATCGTAGAGCAGGCCAGTGCGCGTTATGAGCTGGCGAAAACCCAGTTTGAGCGCTCAGAGCAGCTGATTAACCAGAAGCTGGTGTCGCAGTCTGTGTTTGATGAAGCCAAAGCACAGTTTCAGGTAGCTGCCGCTGATTTAAAAACCAGCGAAGCATCATTAAGTTATACCGAGTTACATGCACCTTTTGCGGGCATTATCTCGCGTCAGTTGGTTGAAAATCACGAGAATGTTGCCGCGCAACAACCGGTGCTGGAGCTGCAACTGCGGGATAATGTTGATATCGTAATCCAGGTACCTGAGGATGTGATCTCTAACGTTAAAAAAGAACTCGATTACCAGCCTGAAGTTGTGTTTGACTCGCACCCGCAGTTTCGCTACCGCGCCCGGGTAAAAGAATGGGATGCACGGCCGGACCCGGCCACAAACAGCTATAAAGTTGTATTCACCATGCCAACGCCGCAGGATTTTAATTTACTGTCTGGCATGACAGCCAATGTTATTGCCGAAATGGATAAAATAAGCCGGTATGAAAATGATGTTAGTTACATTCCGGCCAATGCAATTTTCAGCCCGTCCGGGCAAAGCGTCAGCAGCAAGGACAAGTTTGTCTGGGTATACAACCCCGAAACAGCTAAGGTTAGCCAGCGTCTGGTTCAGGTCGGTGAGTTAAGCAGCGCCGGCCTTACGGTAACGTCAGGTTTAAGTGCTGGTGAGCAAATTGTCAGCGCAGGTGTGCAGCAACTGAGCGAAGGACAGCAAGTCAGACCATGGCAACGGGAGCGGGGGCTGTAAGCATGAGTATGGCCAGCTATTTTATAACAAACCGAACGTCATCCTGGCTGTTCGCCGCCATTTTGCTGATTGGTGGCATTATCGCCTACAGCGGTCTTGGCAGACTGGAAGATCCACAGTTTACGCTGAAGCAGGCGATGATCGTAACGCAATACCCCGGCGCTTCGCCGCAACAGGTGGAAGAAGAAGTCAGTTACCCGCTGGAAAATGCCATTCAGCAATTACCTTACGTTTACCATGTCACATCAGTATCTACTGCGGGTTTATCTCAGATCATGGTGGAGATGAAAGACATTTACCGCGCCCGCGAATTAAAACAGATCTGGGATGAATTACGGCATAAAGTGACAGATTTGCAGGGGCAATTGCCACCGGGCGTGGGTACACCAATTGTTAAAGACGACTTTGGTGATGTGTACGGCATTCTGTATGCCGTCACCGGGGAGGGGTTCAGCGACGACGAATTGTGTGATTATGTTGATTTTCTGCGTCGTGAGCTGGTCACTGTGCCGGCAGTTGGCAAAATTGCTGTAGGTGGCGAACAACAAGAACAGGTCATTGTCGAAATATCCCGCTCAAGGCTTGCGGCGCTTGGCATTTCACCGGCGCAGCTGGCCAGTTTGCTGCAAAGCCAGAATGTTGTGTCTAATGCGGGCTCTATCAGAGTGGATGCGGACAGGTTACGAATTCATCCTACCGGCGAATTTCAGCAGGTATCGGAGCTGGAAACCCTGATCATCAGTAACCCGGCGGCCAGTGAGCTTATTTATCTGGGGGATATTGCCAGGGTTTATCGCGCACCTACCGAAATGCCAACCCAGGTGATCCGTCACGGCGGCGAAAATGCACTGACGTTGGGTATCTCTTTTACCTCCGGCGTCAACGTGGTAGATGCAGGCGAGCAGATCGCACAGCGTTTGCAGCAGCTTAACTACAACCGCCCGGTTGGTATTGAGTTACACACCATCTATAACCAACCTGATGAAGTTGCTAACTCGGTTAGCGGCTTTATTGTCAATCTGGCGGAAGCCGTTGCTATCGTGATTATCGTGCTGCTGGTGTTCATGGGCCTGCGTAGCGGCATTTTAATCGGTTTGATTCTGTTGCTGACGGTGTTAGGTACTTTTATCTTTATGCAGCAGATGCAAATTGAGCTGCAACGGGTATCGTTGGGGGCATTGATTATTGCGTTGGGCATGCTGGTGGATAATGCCATTGTAATTACCGAGGGCATCCTTATTGGCATACAGCGGCGGTTAAAGCTGGCTGAGGCCGCTGTTTTGATTGTAAAACAAACGCAGTGGCCTTTACTGGGTGCCACTGTGATAGCAATTACCGCTTTTGCGCCGATAGGATTATCAAGTGATGCTACCGGTGAGTTTGCCGGCAGCCTGTTTTGGGTGTTGCTGGTGTCTTTACTGCTTAGCTGGGTAACCGCTATTACGCTAACCCCGTTCTTTGCCAGTTTACTGTTTAAATCGCAGCCGCAGCAGAACCCACAAGCCGCAGATGATGAAGCGCTATACCGCGGGGTAATATTTGATGTTTACCGCGTGGTGTTAACTGCGGCAATGCGCCACCGCCTGATCACTTATGCACTGACTATGGCATTATTAGTTGGCAGCGTGCTGGTGTTTGGCAAAGTAAAACAGGTGTTTTTCCCACCTTCGAATACGCCGATATTTCTGCTCGATCTATGGCAGCCAGCGGGCAGTGATATACATTATTCTGCCGATCAGGCTAAGCAGATCATGACTTATTTGCTACAGCAGGATGGGGTTACAAATGTGACGGCTACCTCAGGGCGTGGTGCTGAGCGCTTTATGCTGACGTACCAGCCAGAGAAAATGTATAGCAGCTACAGCCAGCTTATTGTGCGGATGGAGGATAAGGCGCAGCTACCGGCGTTAATGGCGCAGGTACGGCAGCATATTTACAGCCACTATCCCGCTATAGAAGCCAAACTGATGCGGCTTGAAGTCGGGCCATCTACACCGGCCAAAATTGAAGCACGTTTTAGTGGCGCTGATCCTGATGTACTGCGTCAGCTTTCTGCTCAGGCGCAGCAAATACTGCGCTCAGATGCCGATGCCCGCAACATTCGGGACAACTGGCGGGGCAGGCATAAGGTCATCCGGCCACTGTTTAATGAAGCGATGGCGCGTCGCGCCGGGATCAGCAAACAAGATATTGACGATGTATTGCTGACCAGCTTGTCGGGTAAGACACTGGGCGTTTATCGGGATGGTACCCATTTACTGCCGATAGTGGTGCGCTCGCCGCTGAGTGAGCGTGACAATATAGACGCGTTGTATGATTTACAGGTATTTAGCAGCAAACTCGGGCGTTATATCCCGATAACCCAGGTAGTTAACGGCTTTGAGCTACAATGGGAAGACCCTCAAATTCAGCGTCGTGACCGTAAACGTACTATTACCGTGATGGCCGATCACGATATTCTCGGTGATGACACCGCCGCTAATTTACTCAAGCGTGTTAAAGCACAGATAGAGGCAATACCGTTACCGACCGGTTATTTCCTGAACTGGGGCGGCGAGTTTGAAGCGCAGCAAAAAGCACAGAAAGCCCTGTTTGGTTCTTTACCTATGGGGTATCTGGTCATGTTTATTATCACGGTACTGCTGTTTAACTCTATGCGTTCTGCATTGGTTATTTGGGCCTGTGTGCCGCTGGCCATCATCGGTGTCAGTTTTGGTTTAAAACTGATGGGGGCACCTTTTGGTTTTATGGCGCTATTGGGTTTTCTGAGTTTATCAGGCATGCTGATTAAAAACGGTATTGTACTGGTGGAGCAAATTAAGGTCGAACTGGAAGAAGGCAAACAGGCTTATCAGGCTGTGTTTCACAGTGCTGTAAGCCGGGTTCGGCCGGTAGCGATGGCCGCTATTACCACCATTCTTGGCATGATCCCGTTACTGGCGGATGATTTCTTCGCCAGTATGGCGGTAGTTATCATGTTTGGCTTAGGGTTTGCGACGGTGCTGACCCTGGTATTCCTGCCTGTGCTGTATTGTAGTGTCTTTAAAATAAAAACGAGCGACGCCTGATATGAATACACGTCTGATTTCGATGCTGAGCGCCAGCATATTGCTTACGCTGGCAACTGCCCGGGCAGAAGACTGGCTGCCGCCTTTACCCGCATGGCAGGGCGACAGTGAAGCTTTAATTAAAGCGAAAAGTCATCCCTGGGTTAGTCCGGCAGAGCTTAGTGGTTTAAAAGAAAGCCCGGATTACAATACTACGATAGCTTATCTGCGTAAGCTGGTTGATAGCTCTGACTTGCTGGAAATGGAGCAGTTTGGCACCAGTGCGCAGGGGCGGGCACTTTATCTGGTAAAAGCCAGTGCCGCTTTGCATAAAATTGCGCAAAACCCGCAACGCCCGTTGCTGCTGGTACAAGCAGGTATTCATAGTGGTGAAATTGATGGCAAAGATGCCGGCCTGATGCTGCTGCGTGATATTGCACATGGCGACAAAGCGCAGCTGCTGGCCAATGCTGATTTACTGTTTGTCCCGATATTTTCTGTCGATGGTCATGAAAGGCGTTCTGCAACTAACCGCATGAACCAGCGTGGGCCTGTGCTACAGGGCTGGCGCGCAACCGCACAAAATCTTAATTTAAACCGGGATTACAGCAAAGCGGATGCGCCGGAAATGCAGGCTTTGCTTGGTGTTTTGAACAAATATCAGCCGGATCTCTATATAGATGTTCATGTCACGGATGGTGAAGACTATCAGTATGATGTTACTTATGGTTTCAATGAGCCTTTTGCTGCAATAAGCCCCAATGCAGCCAGTTGGCTGGCTAAATTGTATCGGCCAGCAGTTAACAGGGCACTGGATCAAGCCGGACATATTCCAGGCCCACTGGTGTTTGGTGTTGACAGTAAAGACTTCAGCAAAGGTATCAGTGGCTGGACTGCCAGCCCGCGTTATTCCAACGGTTACGGTGATGTGCGGCATTTACCAACGGTACTGGTGGAGAATCACAGTTTAAAGCCATACCGGCAGCGGGTACTCGGTACTTATATTTTGCTTGAGCAGAGTTTAAAACTGCTTAACGAACAGGGTAAAGCTCTGATACTGGCGCGCCAGGCAGATATGCAGGCACGGCCCAAACGTATGGTGCTAAGCTACAAAGCCAGTGAACAGCCTGAACTTATTGACTTTAAAGGTATGGCCTATCAGCTCAGGCCATCAGAAATAAGCGGCGACAGTTATGTATACTGGACTGGCGAGCCTAAACTGTATGAAAAGCTACCGGTTTACTGGGATAAAGTTATCGATAAGGATGTGGCGGTGCCATCCGCTTACTGGCTACCGCCGGAGCAGCATCAGGTTATAGCACGGTTGAAATTGCATGGCATTGACGTAACGACTCTGGATAAGCCAGCAAAAGTGTCAGTGCAGCAGTTAAGTGTTACGGATTATCGGTTTGCTGATAAGCCGTTTGAAGGTCACTTCATGCTGCAGGATGCTCGTTTTAGCAAACAAAATATCAGCCGGACATTAGCGCCAGGTTGGGTGAAAGTCAGCACTGATCAAGCGTTAGGGCGTTTGGCTGTGGCGTTACTGGAACCAACCGCTCCGGATTCATTTTTCAGCTGGGGATTTTTCCCAGGGATGTTTGAGCGCACCGAGTATTTTGAACCTTATGCGATAGAGCCGCTAATACAGCGTTTGCTGGCACAGCAGCCAGAACTTAAAATGCAGTTTGAGCAGGCACTGGCACAGGATGAAAAGCTACGAAACAATCCTCGGGAGCGCTATAACTGGTTTTATCAGAAAATGCCTTATTATGATCAGGCCTATCTGAAATATCCGGTATTGATAGAACCCTGATTATTGGTTGCCCGGCTCGATAATAACGTTTGGACTTAACAGGAATACATCATGACATTACAAAAAACCTTCACGGTATGGTTAGTAAGTCTGGTTGTCGTTATCGCTATTATTGCCACTGTGCTGTTATCCAGCCGTGAAGCCAACAGGCTTAACCTGCAACTGACACAGGAACGCCAGCAACTGGGGCGAGAAATCACTGAATTATTGACACTGACCGACAGTCTGATGTCGGCACAGGTAAAAAGCAGCATGCGGCTGCTGAATCAGCGAATAGCCCAAAACGGGCCGGTAACTGTCGGACCCGAGGTAGATGTTGCCGGGCGCAAGGTTAATGATCTGCTGTTAAACTCGGAAGGTCAGGCTAACCGCTTTGAACTGGTTGATGCGCTGACCGACATTATGGGCGGCACGGCAACACTGTTCAGTCGCGATAATGACGACTTCGTTCGCATTTCAACTAACGTTATTACGCAAAATAAAAGAGCGATCGGCACTGTGCTGGCTCCGGACGGCCTTGCTATAGCTGCTATACGTCGCGGCGAAGCGTTCTATGGCACTGTTGATATTTTGGGTAACCCTTTCGTGACCGGTTACGAGCCAATCCGCAGTTCGGATAACCGTATTATTGGTATCAGCTATGTTGGTTACCGGGCAGATTTAGCCGCGCTTAATCGTATTGTTATGCAAAGCCGTTTGTTGCAGCGGGGTTTTACTGCGATTGAGGATCGTAGCGGCAAAATCAGAGTGAATTCAGATAATATCAGCCCGGAACAGGTGCAGGCGGTGATAACCGGCACAGAACAGGGCTGGCAGCGTGAAACGCTGACATTTGCACCCTGGGGGTACAAAGTTCATCTGGTGTACTCCGAGGATGAGAAGGCTGCATTGGTCCGGGATGCACTGCTGACTATTATGGCGTTGGTCATCGCTTTTGGTGTGCTGCTGATTTTATTAGTGTTTTTTATAACCAAGCGTGTTGTTATCGGGCCGCTTAACAGAGTTAACGCGTCGCTGTCAGCTATAGTAGAAGGCGAGGGCGATTTAACCACCAGACTCAATTTCAACCGTAAAGATGAAATAGGCACTATGGCAACGGGGTTCGATGCTCTGCTGGACCGGGTCAGAGGCACTATAGTGAAAGTGCAGCAGGTTGCGAAGGAGCTGAAACAATCGACGACGACCATGGACCAGGCGGCTCAACAGGTATTACATAAAATTACCCAACAGACTCACGATACAGCAGACATAGCGACGGCGATAGAAGAGATGACAGCAACGTCCCATGCTGTCGCCAAAAGTGCGCTAGACGCAGAAACTGCCACCTCTGAGGTAGGCAGGCTGTCAGAGCAGGTGATGAGTGTGGTTGAAAATACTGTTGCAAATTCACAGCAGCAGATGCGGGCAGTCGAAGAGTCTGAACTCGCTATCGGTTCTTTGAACAAAGCCAGTCAGGATATTGCTAAAGTGCTGGAAGTGATAAACAGCATAGCGGAGCAAACGAATCTGCTGGCGCTGAATGCTGCGATTGAAGCAGCAAGAGCCGGAGAGCAAGGCCGGGGGTTTAGTGTTGTGGCAGATGAGGTGCGCTCGTTAGCTGGCCGCACACAGGCTTCAACCGGGGAAATTAAGCAGATGATCATAGGCCTGGAAGCGGGTGTGACGTCTGTAGAACAAATCAATAACCGCTACAAACTAACGGTAACGGATAACGTGAAGTTTGCCGAAGAAGCGCGCAATGCACTATTTGCAGTACAGTCTGCGGTGGA
>NZ_DATCSY010000400.1:0-10290 GCF_036568245.1 Rheinheimera sp.
CCATTTACCTGATTGCCGATCCGGTACAAACCCGGCTGTTTAAACCCTTTGTCGACGTTTCAGTCAGTCAGACAGCCCCGAGGCTGCCGGTTTATGCCAGCTCACGCAGCCACAGTACCAGCCTGGATAGTACAGATCAGCGTGATTTAAACGGCTTAACCTTTACTGAAATGCCATGGATGCTGTCAGAGCAAGGCAGCGTTGAACTGCGTCAGCAGTATCAGCAATTGTTTGCTGATCAGGACGAAACGCTGCAGCGTCTGTTTGCAATGGGGTATGATGCCTATCAGCTGGTGGGCAGTCTGCGCCAGCAACAGCAGTTGCCCGCCACGGTGTTCCCCGGGCTGACCGGTCAGTTAAGGCTTACCCCGCAAGGTAGCATAGTGCGTCAGTTAAGCTGGGCCAGTTACCGCAACAACCGGTTAAGGCCGGTTCAGGAACCCTAAACCCGGCATGAATAACCTTGGGCAGCAGTATGAGCAACTGGCGCTGGAGTATCTGCAGCGTCAGGGGCTGCGGCTGATACAACAAAACTTCCAGTGCAAGGCAGGTGAAATTGATCTTGTGATGCAAGATGGCGCCTGTCTGGTATTTGTCGAAGTAAAATACCGCGCCAGCAGTGCCTTCGGTGGCGCCGTCGCAGCGGTAACATATAGCAAACAGCAGAAGCTGCTGCGTACCAGTCGCTGGTACCTGCAGCAGCACCGTCTGTCAGAGCAAGCCTGCCGGCTTGATGTTCTGGCCATTGAAGGTCAGCCACCCTATCAGTATCAATGGATTAAAAATGCCATTACCCAGTAGAACAACCCGCAGGACAGCCTGATGCAAGAGCATATCCGTCAGCTTTTTAGTGAAAATATCCAAACCATGATTGCGGCAGGTGAGAGTCTGGCCGCGCCGCTGGAAAATGCCGCCTATGTAATTGTGAATAACCTGGTCAGTGGCGGCAAAGTCATTTGCTGTGGTAATGGTGCCACAGATGCGCTGGCCCAACACTTCTCTCAGTTGTTACTCGACCAGTTTGAAACAGAGCGCCCGTGCTTACCGGCAATAGCGTTGCAAAGCCACAACCACAGTTTGCAGCACAGCCATCAGCAGGATTATCTGGCCAGGCAAATTAAAGCGCTGGGCCAAAGTAATGACGTTTTACTGGTGATCTCGTTAAGTGGCAGCGAACCTGAGCTGATTAAAGCGGTCGAAGCTGCACTGACCAACGATATGAAAATTATTGCACTGACCGTAGATGGCAGCGGTGAGTTATCAGGTTTACTGAATCAGCAGGATGTAGAGCTGAAAGTGCCGGCGCACCGCCACTCGCGTATTTTTGAGTGCTACACCTTTTTGTTGCACAGTTTGTGCGAACTGATTGATATGACATTATTTCCACAACAGGGAGACTTATGAACACAGTAAAATTAATTTGCGCCTGCATGCTGCTGGCGCTGTTGCAGGGTTGCGCCGCGGCGGTGGTTGCCGGTGGAGCAACAGCAGTTACCGCAGCAAACGATCGCCGCACGCTGGGCGCACAGATAGACGACAAAAATGTCGTGTTAAAAGCACAGCGCGCACTGGCTGATCATCCTGCCACAGCTGACGGCAGCAATATTAATATCACCAGCTATAACGGCGTACTATTGCTGACCGGCCAGACTGCCAGCGAGCAAATCCGCCAACAGGCTCAGGCGTTAGTCAGCGGTATTGATGGTGTTCGCGATGTGCAAAACCAGATCCGGCTGGGTAACAACACCGCCATGACCACCCGCACCCGGGACGGCTGGATTTCAACCAAGGTCAAAAGCCAGCTACTGGCTGACGAGCAGGTCAGCGGGCTGAATATTAAAGTGATCACCGAAAACGCTGAAGTGTTTTTAATGGGGATTGTCAGCGAGCAGGAAGCAGCAAAAGCGGTCGATATTACCCGCCATGTTGAGGGCGTATCACGCGTGATTAAAGCCTTTGAGATCCGCAGCAATTAACCCGACAATTTTTTTACTGAGGACGACAACGCAGCCCTGAACCACGGCTGCGTTTTTATTTGTGATCAGCATTCCTGCAAAGCTTTTAGCACTTTAGAGTGAAACTCGCGTTGTTTCATCACCAACATCACCACAACCGCCGCCACCATAAATAAAATCGGATCAATAAACCAGGCCAGTGCAGACAACGAGAAGTAGATTGAACGCAAACCGTAGTTAAATGAGTGGCCAGCCTGATCAATCACCTTGGATGCGCGGTTAGCATATAATTGCTGCTCTTCGGTTGCCATGTCACGCCCATCCGGTGCGGCGCCAATTAACACGCCGCAAAAACCGTACTGACGTAACGACCAGGTGAACTGGAAAAAGGCGAATACAAACACAAACGCCAGCAGCAATAATTTTATCTGCACCAGGCCCTCAGTGTAAGTTGCCCACGGCACCAGATTCGATAACATCAGGCTGAGTTTTTCCGATGAGGTCATCGCGGTCAGTAAACCGGCCAGGATCAGCAAAGTGCTGGACGCAAAAAACGTTACATTGCGCTCAAGCGTAGAAATCAGCCCGACATCAGCCATTTTATTGTCACGTTGCAACATGCGCTGCATCCAGTCGTTGCGCTTACGTCTGAGCTCAAACGACAAACAACTGACCACTTTCGCCCTTTGCTTGGCGAACAGCGTGTAGCCTACCCAAAGGCTGAAAAACCAGATAACCGCAATTAAATCAATCAAGCTCACCTTAACTTCCTTCTGTTTCCGGCGTCAGACAATGCCGCTTATCTGGCCAGCGCCTGGCGCCGGCTGATGCGATTGTAGCGCCATGCATCCAGCGTATATAAAAACAGCGCCAGCCAGATAAGCCCAAACGTCAGCAAGCGCTCTGACGCGAAAGGTTCATGGTACAACCAAACACCAAACACAAACATACAACTTGGGCCAATGTACTGGAAGAACCCCATGGTAGATAATTGCAAACGCCGTGCACCGGCAATAAAACACAACAGTGGCACAGTGGTCACCAGGCCGGCGGCGATCAGGTAAACATTTAACTGCCAGCTGTTATTTAACAAATTAGCCGCGCTGCTGTCTGCATGTTGGCTCCAGAACCACAATGCCAGCGGCAACAATAATAAAGATTCCAGAAACAAACCACTGATAGCATCAACGGCCAGCTTTTTGCGCATCAGGCCATAAATGGCAAAAGAGCCTGCCAGGGTCAGCGCTATCCAGGGTAAAGAACCAAAGGTGATCAGCTGGATAAGCACACCACTAAGCGCCAGTGCTACAGCGGCCCATTGCAATTTGCGCAAGCGTTCATTCAAAAACAGCATGCCCAGCAGGACATTCAGTAGGGGGTTGATGTAGTACCCCAGGCTGGCATCCAGCATGTGATGATTATTCACCGCCCAGATGAACAGCCCCCAGTTGCCCCCCAGTAACAACGCGCAAAGCAGCAGCCATGCCAGCATTTTAGGCTGCCTGACCACAGCCAGCAGCTTCGCCGACTGTTTTAACGCCAGGATCAGCAACAACAGCAGCACAAACGACCAGACAATACGGTGCAGCAGAATTTCTGTCGCCGGAATAAAATCGATCTGTTTAAAATACAACGGGGCTAAGCCCCAAAGACTATAGGCGCTGGCAGCAAAGATACCACCGAGTTTTTGTTCGCGGCTTAATGACATCGGGCGGGCTCCGGTAAACGAGTGGCCATTATACGCCTGATGACATTAACTGTGCAGCGCACTTAACGGCAAAAAAGCGTCAGCCAACTAAATAAGTACCGGTACCCAGCGCAATATGGATGCCCTGTTCGTTGTGCAACTCCATCCTGCACACGGCCACTTTGTTGCCGGCCCTGATGACACGGGCCGTAGCAATAAAACGCTCGCCCCGCCCCGGACGTAAATAGTCGGTACGGATATCTATAGTGCTCATTTTCCCAAGCCGCTCGGCAAGTTCTGCCGGTGCAACATCGGCTAAACGCCCCAGTGCACTGGACACCGCCATAATGCCACCGGCAACATCCAGCACAGACGCAATCACGCCGCCGTGCAGAATTTTTTGCAGCGGGTTACCTATCAGTTGCTCAGACCAGTCAAAGCATACTTCTACCCCTTCTTCGGCGAAGCGGGTTACCTTTAACCCTAACAGCCGGTTAAACGGCATTTGATCAAAAGCCTGGGTAATCATTGGTAGTAACGGACTGTTTTGCATGAAATTCTCACTGGTAAGACCTTTAGTCGGACTGCTTCAGTCTACCGCAGCCTTACTCACAGGCAAGTGTTTAGGGCAATTTGTTGTTTCTGTGCCCTGCGTTTCCCTTTAGAATGGCGGCTTATTTTTTCTGACAACTGGTTATACGTGACAGACGATTTACTGCCCCTGCTAAAACAAGCCTTCGGTTACAGCGAGTTCCGGGACGGTCAGCCGGATATTATCCGCATGGCGCTGCAAGGTCAGGACAGCTTTGTGTTAATGCCGACCGGTGGTGGCAAATCGTTGTGTTACCAGTTGCCCGCGCTGATGTTGCCTCAGGTTACCATCGTCATTTCACCGCTGATGTCACTGATGAAAGATCAGGTGGACGCACTGCAGGCGAACGGTATAGCGGCAGAGTTTGTCAACAGCAGCCAAAGCCGCGAGCAGGTGTTGCAGGTATTCTCCAGGCTGCGACGCGGCGAGCTCAAATTGCTGTATGTGGCACCAGAGCGTTTGCTGCAACCTCAGTTTCTTGAACGGCTGCAAGATGTCGGTGTCAGCCTGTTTGCGATTGATGAAGCGCACTGTATTTCGCAGTGGGGCCATGATTTTCGCCCGGACTACATGGCACTGGCGCTGTTAAAGCAACGTTTTCCCCATGTCCCGCTTATGGCGCTGACGGCAACGGCTGATCGGGCGACGCGGCAGGATATTGTCCAGCAGCTGAATATGCAGCAGCCTTATGTGTATCAGGGCAGCTTTGACCGACCCAATATCCGCTATACGGTACAGGAAAAATTCCGGCCACTGGAGCAGCTGGTCAGCTACCTGCAACAGCAGGATGGCGCCAGCGGTATTATCTACTGTGGTTCAAGACGCAAAGTGGATGAACTGACTGAGCAGCTTAAGCAGCGCGGCTTTAATGCTGCGGCTTATCATGCCGGTATGAGCAGCGACGAGCGTGCTACGGTACAGGACGCTTTTAAACGCGATGATTACCAGTTCATCGTAGCTACCGTGGCCTTTGGTATGGGTGTCAATAAATCCAATATTCGCTTTGTTGTGCACTTTGAGCTGCCGCGCACCATAGAAGCTTACTATCAGGAAACCGGCAGAGCCGGCCGTGATGGCGTTGCCGCTGAAGCGTTGCTGCTGTTTGACCCGGCAGATATCGGCCGGATGAAGCGCCTGCTTGATGCCGAAGAAGATATACAGCGGGCTGAAGTGGCCTGGCAGCGCTTTCTGGCAATGGCCGCCTTTGCTGAAGCCCAGACATGTCGTCGTCTGGTGTTACTGAATTACTTCGGCGAAGCCCGCCAGACGCCCTGTGGTAACTGTGACACCTGCCTGCAACCACCGCAGCAGTTTAATGGTACAGAACTGGCGCAGAAAGCCCTTTCCTGCGTCTACCGGGTAGGCCAGAATTTTGGTATGCACCATGTGATAGAAGTATTGCGCGGTGGCCTGAGCCAGAAAATTACTGAACTTAAACACGACAAATTGTCCACCTGGGGCATCGGCAAAGAGTTAAGCCACGACTACTGGCTCAGTATACTGCGCCAGCTTATTCACTGTGGCTTATTGCAACAGGACATTACCGCCCATTCTGTGTTGAAACTGCAACCGGCAGCCCGCGCGGTATTGCGTGGTGAAAACAGTTTGTCGCTCGCGGTACCGCGATTACAAAGCGTAAAACGTGAACCGGAGCGGTTGACTAAGCAACAGTACGACCGGGCGCTGTTTGCCAAACTTAAAGCACTGCGTAAACATATCGCCCAGCGCGACGACGTACCGCCTTTTGTTGTGTTCAGTGACGCCAGTCTGATCGAAATGAGTCAGCAGCTACCGACAGACAGCCGGAGCTTGCTGGCAATCTCCGGCGTTGGCCAGACCAAGCTGGCACGTTACGGCTCGGATTTTATAGCAGAAATAAGCGACTATCTGGCAGCAGACTATCAGCCGCCTGCCGGTAAGCTGGCAAAATAAGCGGCGATATTCTCTACATCGGTATCGGTCAGGCCGGCAGCCATTGGTGACATGATCGGGTTCTTCCGCTCGCCATCCCGGTACGCTTTAATGGCACTTTGCAGATATTTGACTTTCTGGCCGGCCAGATTCGGGTAATCGGGAATAACAGAAATACCGTTAGCGCCATGGCAGGCGGCACATACGGCAGCTTTGGCTTTGCCGGCGTCTACATCCGCAGCGGTTGCTGCGCCAGACAGCAACAGCAAACTAAATCCCAGTACCTGTCGTTTCATATCAACTCCCCGTTCAATGTAATTTATTCTAGTTATACCCTAAGTTACTGATCCCGCATACAGAATCAATATCCCACAGCTTATTTTCCGCCGACAACGAAAATGTGCAGTTTTTCTGCTGACACCTTATCTTGCTGTATGTTACTGTTTAACCAGCAATTCATTAACAAATTAATGTGTTACAGGGAGTATAGCGCGTGAGAGTAGCCGTGCATGGGGTTTTACTGCTGTTATGGCTGCTCAGTTCCAGTGTGTTTGCTTTTCATGCGCAGGTAAACGATCTGGCGGATAAGCCATTCGAGCGCCAGTCACTGCAGCAGGTTTATTTTCAGATCATTCCCGCTGCTAAGACGATAGACGATCTGCTGGCCGACCCACTGTATCACCACAGTTTTCAGCTGTTGACACCTGCCCAGCGTCTGTTGTTCAGCGAGCATCAGGCCGTATGGTTGTTCGCCCGGTTAAAAAACAGCGGCAACAGACCACTGCATACCGTACTGGAATATGATTTCCCGCTGGCCGATAAAATTGAAATTTATCAGGTAGACCGCGAACATCAGGATGTCAGGCTATTAAGCCGCACCGGCAATGACTACCCATTCAGCGAACGGGCTTTACCTTATCGCAGTTTTGCCGCCAGCATAAAACTGGCGCCGGATGAAGAGGCCGACATCTTCTTTAAAATTCAGGATGCGGCCGTAATTCCCAGCGAACTCAGGTTATGGCAAACAGATCACTTCAGCGCAGCCAAACAACGTCAGGCCATGCTTGACGGCTTACTTCAGGGCTTTTTACTGCTGCTGGCGCTGTACAACCTGATTCTGCTGGCACAAACCCGGGCAAGGCACTATCTGTACTTCGCCGGCTTTTTTGTCAGTTTTGCCCTGACAATTGCAGTACTCAACGGCATGGCGTTTGCCCTGCTATGGCCAGGCTACCCGGAAATTAATCAGGCCATTTTGTACATAGTGGTTGGCTTTAATTTACTGTGTCTGAACCTTTTTGTGCGGTATGCCGTGCAGACGCTTTCTGGCAGCTGGTGGCACCTGAGCAACCATATCAGTAACTTTGTCGCCCTGTTGCTCTTGTTCAGCCCGCTGTTTGCCGGTGGCCAGCTCAGGCTGTATTTGCTGTTTTTTGCCATAGCCTGGGTGCTCGGCAGCAACCTGCTGCTGGCATTTCGTTTGAGTTTACAAGGGCACCCGCAAGCGCGGAGTTTTGTCTGGGCCTGTGTTTTTATTCTTATTTGTGCGCTGCTACTGACGCTGAGCCAGGCAGGTTATCTGCACGCCGATTTTAACTGGTCATATATTCTGTTCTCTCTGGTACTGCTGTGTCTGGCGCTTACCAGCTTTAACCTGCACAAGTTTCAGCTGAAACCGGTGGCTTCATCTGCCACACTGGCTGAGCTGCAGAACTATCATGATATTTTCCATAATGCGGTTGAAGGCATGTTCATTACAACAATAGATGGCCGTCTACTGACTGCAAATACTGCCTTACTGCATATTCTCGGTTACCAGAACGAAGAACAGTTAAAGCAGGCCATTGCCGGCGATGGCATGGCACGTTTCTATGCCGACCCCGGGCAATACCAACACGTTTTGCAGCAGTTAGAACTTGGCAGCCGTAAACGGTTTGAAATACATGGCCTAAGGGCTGATAACAGCCCGTTCTGGGCGCTGATGTCAGTATGTCTGACGCAGTCAGAGCAGGACAGACAAGCTTTTATTCACGGTTCCGTTATTGATATTACCGAACAAAAACTGGTGCACGAACAGCTGGCGTATCTGGCAAACCATGATGCGCTGACTGCATTGTACAACCGCTATTATTTTGAACAGCAGTTGCAGAGCCTGTGCGAGCAGCCCGGGGTCGGCAAAGGCTGTGTGCTCTATATCGACGTAGACAAATTCCGCCTGATTAACAGCAATTACAGCCACAGCGCGGCAGATGCGCTGTTAAAACAACTGAGCGAAGTGCTGAAACAGGCCGCGCATCACAATGGCCCGCTGGCGCGGCTCGACAGCGATGAGTTTGGCATTTTGCTGGCGGGTAAAAATGCTAACGAAGCGTTTTCGCTGGCATACCGCCTGCTGGATGCTGTACGTGAATTTCGCTTTATCTGGCAGGATAGCATTCACAGCATCAGTATTTGTATCGGTATTGCAGAGATCCAACCGACAGATAGCTCTGCAGAAATTATTCTGAAAAAGGCGGAAACCGCCTGCAATATCGCCAAAGACAAAGGCGAAAACCGCATACAGTTATTTGACAGCACCGATCAGGATACGCAGCGACACCAGGCAGAAGTCAGCTGGGTAACACAACTGCGCCAGGCAATACAGGAAGACCGTTTTGTCATTTATCAGCAACCGATACAAGCATTGACGCAGCCAGCAGCAGGTTTACATTACGAGCTGCTACTGCGCCTGCAAGATGAGACCGACAACCTGACACCACCGGCCAGTTTTATCGCCTCTGCGGAGAGATATGGCCTGATGCCACAAATTGACCGCTGGGTGATCCGGCATTATTTTCGTTGGTTGCAACAGCACAACTCTCACCTGGATAACCTGCAACTGTGTAATATTAATTTGTCTGGCAGCTCGTTGCTTGATCCGGCATTTACGCAGGATGTGCAGCAAATGTTTGAACACTTCGCCATTCCGTTTAACCGTATCTGCTTTGAGATAAGTGAAAGTGTGGCCCTGGTAAATCTGCAAAGCACACTGGCATTCATTGAGCACTTTCGTAGCCAGGGTTGCCAGATTGCACTGGATGACTTTGGCAGTGGCTTTTCATCGTACAGCTATCTGAAACAATTCCCGGCCGACTTTATTAAAATTGATGGCCATTTCGTTCGCGATCTGCTCGATGATCATTACGATAAGGCGATAGTGAAATCGATTCACGAGGTTGCCAGAGCCATGGGCTTGCAGTCTATTGCCAAGTTTGCCGAAAACAATGACATTTTGCTGGCATTGAAGATGGTCGGCATCGACTATGCTCAGGGCTATGCCATTGCCAGACCCTCACCTCTGGCAAATCTGATGGATTAAAAATATATTTTCACTGCCCTATTGCTGACAGATTAATCAACTCAGTAAAATGCCGCTGCGGCATCTCGCCGTTTCTAAACAGGCAAACCTAAATTAATAGTTATTTCGTTCGGAGTCTTTATGCAACGGCTGCGTGAGTTATCGCGTCGTGTTGAGGCTGTGTATGGCGAAATAGCGGAAACATTTTCAGCCTATCAACAACAGCGCGGCCTGAATTGCCGTTCTGGTTGTGGTGAATGCTGTTTGCAACCGACGATAGAAGCGACGGTGCTGGAAATGATCCCGCTGGCATTACACTTGTTTGATCAAGGTAAAGCGGAACAAACACTGACACAACTCGAAGAGTTAACAGAGCCACAGGGCTGTTTTTTTTATCAGAAGCTGTCATTTGACGGCAAACAAGGGCAGTGCAGTGTATATCAGCACCGGCCGAGTATTTGCCGTTTATTTGGCGCTTCAGGTTATCGTGACAAGCAAGGTAAAACCGCACTATCGGCATGCAAAGTGATTAAAGCCGATCAGCCAACGGCCTATCAGCAAACCCTGATAGCGATGGAATCTGATCCGCCGCCAATGATGATTATGGCCAAAGAGCAGGTGAATGAACTGGACTATGAGATGGGTAAACAACAATTACCTATCAACGAGGCCTTACGCCATGCGCTGGACAAAGTGTTATTTAAAGCCTGGTATAGCGGCTTAAATGATGACCAACAAATTGCCTGAATTAAAACAGTGCGCCAGGCGCACTGTTTTTACTTTACCATCCAGCTAACACGACCTTGCC
>NZ_DATCSY010000401.1:0-4321 GCF_036568245.1 Rheinheimera sp.
CTATACAAAGACATACCAACTGCCACGCCGGCATTATTCACATCCTTTGCTTCACTGTAATAGTTAATCGCGCGGACATTCTCTTTTGCATGTGCCGCCTGACTATTCTTATCACCTAAAAAGCCCAATACCGTGGGTGAAGAGACAGTGCCACCATTTAACTGCCATAACAAACCACGCTGGGTATAACCAAAAGCGCTTAATTGTTGGTTAGGAGTGCCGGGAACCGTTGCTGTATTGGTATGATAGCTGTAATAGCAAGTGTTAACAGGTTCATCGGCTCCATCACAGTTTTCTTCCAACGTCTCAATAGCCTCATCGACTAAACCGACGCTACCAAAGCCAGCAACAATACCATTATCACTGATATTATTCGCAGCGCTGACACCACCTCCATATTCCAGATATGGGGGCGGCAATGATATTGCGCTGCCAGCTACAATGGCAGCAGCACTTTGGTAAGGTAAGTCAGGCACCCAGCGCTCTACCGTTTCCGGGTCTGGCGTATTTTCGGTCGCTTCAGGTGTGAAACTTTGTCTGGTAAAAGGGCTTGTGGCAGTACCTACTGTCACACCAGATGCGTTAATACCGTATAAATACTCGCTATTACCGCGAGTTAGCGAATTATCAACCAGCACCAAGTTTTCAGGCTCAGCATTGCCTGCACGTAAATAACTAATTGAATTACCGATAGGCTGGTTAGTTGGGTTAATCCGAAGCAGAATATTCTGAATATCAGCGTCTATATTGCCGTTTGAAATGTCTGCCAGTTGCTCGTCGGTAAAAAATGCCTGAACGTCTTCATCTTCAAAGTCGATTTCTTCCAACCGGATCGGAAAATTGTAGTACTCAAATACCGTCACCTGTGTACCTGTTCCGGCAGGTGTTTTCGTCACCTTAATTGCGCCGTTAAAAACAACATCACCGGCATCATTTATTGCTGACGCGTAAGTCGATTTCAACTCAGGTACTTCGCCAACTTCCACGACGCTGTAAACAGCCGCTTGCACAGAACACAGACTTAACAGCGGCAGTATCGCCAGGCTGATGCGAGATAACTTCATTCGGGGCCCCTAATTTTACTTCTTATGCGTCTAATTCTTCCCAACGCGCGTACGCTTGCGCCAGCTTCGACTCGGTCTGTTGCAATTGGTTCAACGTAGCCTGGGTATGCTCGGCACTTTGCTTAAAAAACTCTGCATTATTCACAGTTGTCTGCAAAGCTTCAAGCTCTGTTTCCAACTGTTCAATAAGCGCAGGCATTTGTTCCAGCTCACGCTTTTCTTTGTATGATAACTTTTTGCTGCTACTGGCAACAGCTTCAACGGCGGGTTGTTCTGTAATACTTTGTTCGTTCTTTGTCACTTTTTGTGACGCCGGAGCCGCTTTTTGTTGCCGCTGCTGGTACGCGATCACATCGTCATAGCCACCCGCTATTTCAATGATGCGCCCTTCGCCGGCAAAAAGTAACGAGCTGGTGACAGTATTATTGACAAACTCCCTGTCATGACTGACCAGCAACACCGTACCCTGATACTGCTGCAGAATGTCTTCCAGCAATTCCAGCGTTTCAACATCCAGATCGTTGGTTGGCTCATCGAGGATCAATAAATTACTTGGTCTGGCGAACAGTTTTGCCAGCAATAAGCGGTTTTTTTCGCCGCCTGACAACGCTTTAACCGGGGTACGGGCGCGCGCCGGTGGAAACAGAAAGTCCTGCAGGTAGCTAAGCACATGACGGCTTTTGCCATTTTGCGTGATTTCCTGCTTACCCTCCGCAACGTTATCCTGCACTGTGGCTTCAAGGTCCAGTGCAATACGATGCTGATCAAAATAAGCCACTTCAAGATTGGTACCGCGCTTAATTTCACCGCCTGCTTGCTTGTAATCGCCAAGCAAAAGCTTAATCAGGGTTGATTTACCGACACCGTTAGGACCTACCAGCGCGACTCTGTCACCGCGCATGACCAGTAAATCCAGTTTGTCGATGATGGTTTTACCATCAAAACTGCAGCTGACAGCCTTAGTTTCAAATACCAGCTTACCGGAACGATCAGCCTGCTCGATATTAAAATCGACCTTACCCATCGTCTCAACACGCTCTGCCCGCTCCCGTCTGAGTGCTTTTAACGCTCTGACCCGGCCTTCGTTGCGGGTTCGCCGGGCTTTAATACCCTGGCGGATCCAGACTTCTTCTTCAGCCAGTTTCTTATCAAACAGAGCATTGTGTTGCTGTTCATCTTCAAGCATTTTCTGCTTACGATCGAGATATTCCTGATAATTACCCGGGTGTGACGTTAGTTGACCACGGTCTAAATCGATAATACGGCTGGCCAGTGCACGGATAAATGCCCTGTCGTGTGAGATAAAAATAATAGCGCCGGAAAAATTCAGCAAAAACTGTTCCAGCCACTGAATAGCGGCAACATCCAGGTGGTTAGTTGGCTCATCCAGCAACAGAATATCGGGTTTAGCTATCAGGGCCCTTGCCAGCGCAGCCTTACGTAGCCAACCACCAGACAATGTCGCCAGGCTCGCGTCTCCCTGCATTTCAAACTGCTGGCATAAATCGGCTACCCGCGCCTCCAGGCTCCAGCCATCACGCGCATCCATTTCACTTTGCAGTTGTTCAAACAAGCGGTAATCAGCATCTGTTGCGCCGTCCAGATTTTCTGACAAGGTATAAAACTGCTGCAGTTTTTGTGCTAAATCGCCGGCACCTTCGCGAATAAAATCAGCAATTTTCACATCCATTTTTGCCGGTGGGTCTTGTTCCAGCCGGCTAAGGACGACGCCGCTGTTAACGACTATCTGGCCATCATCAAGATTTTGCTGACCGGTCAGCAATTTTAAAAAAGAAGACTTGCCTGCACCATTACGGCCTACCAGACACACCCTTTCACCACTAAATAAACTGAAATCAACATGATCTAAAATCGGATGTGTACCGAACGCCAGACAGGCTTGTTGAAACCGTAATAATTCCACTACCTAATATCCTTTAACCAGGTTGTAAGCTGTGCCGCATCAAATGGCCAGCATAATTCGTTCTCGCCGCAGCGCAGCACGGGTATCGAAATACGGTAGCGGGCAAATGCCTGCTCATCATCAACGATATCCACCACCTTGTATGTCTGCGCCGTTGCCACCAGAGCCAGCAGCTGTTCAGCTTCATCACACAGATGACAGCCCCAGGTACTATATAAAATTAGCTCCGGCTGCATATCAGCGAGTCAGCTCAAAACAGACATGAATATGCACGTTGCGCTTAAAATCTTCCGGCAGTGTCGCTGCAGAGATATCTTTTACCTGCCAGCCCGCATCATTGAGCGCTTGCGTATCAATTTTAAACCGGCGCTTATTGTTGGAGAAAATAACCTTGCCCCCCGGCGCCAGGCGCTGAGTCAACATATTAAGCAATTTCACGTGATCACGCTGCACATCCCAGCTGTCCTGCATCCGTTTCGAGTTTGAAAACGTCGGCGGGTCGACAAAAATCAAATCAAACTGATTGCGGCAACGGCTTAACCACTGCAGACAATCGGCCTGTTCAAACTGGTACTGCTTACCGTTTAAGCCATTTACCATGAAATTGCGTTTGGCCCAGTCCAGATAAGTATTTGACATATCCACGGTAGTAACACTTTTCGCGCCACCAATCGCCGCATGTACAGATGCACTGCCAGTGTAGGCAAACAGATTTAGTACGGTTTTATCTTTTGCCTGCTGCTGTATCATCCGGCGTGTTATGCGATGATCTAAAAACAAACCGGTGTCTAAATAGTCGCGCAGGTTCACCAGAAACTTGGCACCGTACTCGCTGACTTCTTTATACTGGCCGGCTTTATTCAGCGCCTGATACTGCGATGTACCTTTTTGTTTCTCACGAACCTTGAGTATCATTTTGTCCGAACTGATACCAAGCACTTGCGGCACCTGATTTACCACATCAAACAGCCGTTTTTGTGATACCTGCTCATCCACCGTACCCGGCGCTGCATATTCGTGCACCACCACTTCGCCATCATACCAATCCACAGCGACATTATATTCGGGGATATCCGCATCATATAACCGGTAGCAGCTTATGCCTTCTTTATTAGCCCACTTTTGCAATTGCTTCAGGTTTTTTGCTAAACGGTTGCCAAAGGAGCTACTTTCACTAAAAAACAATGCTGGTGCATCTGAACTCACGGCGACCTGCTTTTCCGTCAGATCAAACAGGGTAAAGTCGCAATCGAGCGGGCCGTTAGTGAATTTATAGCTTTTACTTTTTGATAAACGCAGCGCCCTGAGCAAATCAGTATTAGAGGTGATAATA
>NZ_DATCSY010000402.1:0-39865 GCF_036568245.1 Rheinheimera sp.
CAAAAGCCTTTGGCAGAGATTTCATTCGGCCATGTTCTGTTAAATCTGTTCAATACTGCGCGCCGGTTTGACATGCAGGTGCAGCCGCAGTTAGTGCTGCTGCAAAAAACCCTGCTATATATCGAAGGGCTGGGCCGTCAGTTGTACCCACAGCTGGATTTGTGGAAGACTGCCAAGCCATTTCTGGAAAACTGGGTAAAACAACAGGTCGGCTTACCGGCTATCTGGCGTCAGGTCAAAGAAAACCTGCCGTTTTGGGCAGAGAAGCTGCCACAAATGCCAAACCTGCTGCACCAGTATCTGGAACAAGGGCCGAAACAACAACGCCAGTTACTGCAACAACTGCAGCATCTGGCTGTACAACAGCGTAAGACCAGACAACAAATTATTGCGGCAACCTTTGCTGCGGCACTATTGATTAGTGCTAGTATGTTGCTCTGCTTTGACAACCTTGTATCTTCGGCCTTGTTGTTTGCAGCCAGTGTGATGTGCGGCATCAGAGCCTGGCGCTGAACCGGCGGATAATAAGACTGTCACAATAAAGACATACACTGATTGCAGTACCACATTGCATGACCAATAAAGGGGATTAACCATGTTAGGCAACATCAGTATCTGGCAATTGCTTATTGTACTGGCCATTATCGTGCTGCTGTTTGGCACAAAAAAATTACGCGGTATTGGCTCAGATCTGGGCTCCGCTATCAAAGGTTTTCGCAGTTCAATAAAAGATGAACCGCAGGACGAAGAACAGCCCTCAGCCCAGTTGTCTGACAAAGCGAAGTCAGATGCTGAGCACGCAAAAACAACACAGTCTGCTTCAAAAGATAAAGTGTAAATGGGTTTCTGGGAATTGGTTGTCGTCGGTGTGGTTGCCCTGCTGGTGCTGGGTCCCGAGCGCCTGCCCGGCGCGATCCGCTCAGTCAATAAAACAGTGCGCAGCATCAAGCAGTTCGGTCAGCAGATGCAGGCCGAGCTGAACGCTGATTTACGTGCGCACGAATTGCATCAGAAGCTGAAAGATGCTGAAGCCAAGGGGCTGATTGATCTTACTGAGCAGGAAAAAGCCGCGCTGGCAGAACTGAAGCAGGCTGCAGCTGATGTTAACACCCCACTGCTCAACAATGAAAAGAACCATGAGTCTGAACGCTAATCCTGATAGCCTGCTGGGGCATCTTATTGAGTTGCGCAACCGGCTGTTACGTTGTGTGATTGCCGTTATCGTCGTTTTTGCAGCGCTGGCTGCATTTTCTCAGGATATCTATCATCTGCTGGCTCAACCTTTGATGGCGGTATTGCCGGAAAACAGCAGCATGATAGCAACAGATGTCGCTGCACCTTTCTTTGCACCGTTCAAGTTAACCTTTATCGTTGCCATCTGTTTTGCTATTCCGTATATCCTGCTACAGGTATGGCAATTTATTGCACCGGCGCTATACAGCCGGGAAAAGAAACTGATGGCGCCGCTGGTCATCAGTAGCACTTTGCTGTTTTATGCCGGCATCGCCTTCGCTTACTTTGTTGTGTTTCCGATTATCTTTGGCTTTTTCACCAGTGTTGCGCCTGAAGGCGTAACCGTTGCCACTGATATCAGCAATTATCTGGATTTCGTGCTGAAGCTGTTTTTTGCCTTTGGCCTGTCTTTTGAAATTCCGGTGGCCATTTTGCTGATGGTCTGGACGGGGGTCAGCACCCGCGCCGATTTAGCCGAGAAAAGGCCCTACATAATCGTTGGCGCTTTCGTGCTGGGTATGTTATTAACACCTCCGGATGTGTTGTCACAAACGCTGCTGGCAGTGCCAATGTGGTTATTGTTCGAGCTAGGTCTGGCACTAAGCCGGTTTTATCAGCCCGATACAACAGAAAAATCAGAACAACAGGAACAGAAGTAATGAAACAGTTTGCCTTGATGATCATATTAGGTGCAGTTGCACAGGTTCAGGCAGCCATTCCGCCTGAGCAGGCAATTGAGCTTTGCCGGGCAGAGCAAAATGCGCTGCGCCGCCTGAATTGCTACGACTCAATCAATACCCAGACAGCTCAGCAGCAAACCAGCGCCGGGACAACGATTACTGCCGACGCTCCTAAAGCGGCTTCCATCGAGGAGGAATTTGGCAAAGAACACCGGAATGTCATCAGTGAAAACTCCCCGGACCAGGTTTATATGACGGTTAAAAAGGTCAGTTATGATCCCTATAAATCACTCATTGTGGAATTTGACAATGGTCAGGTTTGGCAACAACTTGGAACAGAGTACTACAGCATTAAAGTTGGTGAGCAACACTATGTAAAACGCGCTGTAATGAATTCATTTTTACTTGGAAGTGACGACGGTCGTAAAGCAATCAGAGTTCGCCGCAAAGATTAATTATGAACTTATGGTGCGATATTGGTGTAAACCTGTTCAGCAGTCAGTTTGATGCAGACCGAGAAGCGGTGCTGCAGCGCGCCGCTGACGCTGGCGTAGTCCAATTGATATTGATTGGCAGTGACCTGGCAGAAAGCCGGCAGAATATCGCTTTTTGCTACCAACATAGCGGCTGTTTCAGTACAGCAGGTATTCACCCGCATCAGGCAACCAGTGCTGATGCTGACGCCCTGCAACAATTGGCTCAGTTGCTGCAAGACCCCAAAGTGATTGCAGTTGGCGAGTGTGGTCTGGATTTTAACCGAGATTTTTCCCCCCGCCCGGTGCAACAACAGATTTTTGCTGAGCAGCTGCAACTTGCTAACTCAGTGGCTAAACCGGTATACCTGCATCAACGCGACGCTTTTGACACTCAACTGGCTATATTGAAAGAGTCGCAGGTCAGCCGCGGCGTAAGCCACTGCTTTACCGGCGACACCGCACAGTTAAAAGCCTGGCTTGATTTAGGCCTGTACATTGGCATCACGGGCTGGCTGTGCGACGAGCGCCGCGCATCTGAGTTGCGTCAGGCATTGCAGTATATTCCGCTAGACCGGCTGCTGCTGGAAACTGACGCGCCCTATCTGTTACCGCGTGACCTTACGCCTAAACCTGCCAGCCGCCGAAACGAACCAGCCCTGTTACCACACATTGGCGCTACCGTCGCACGGATGTTACAGCTGGACATTGCCCGGCTGGCAAGACAAACTGTCGACAATTGCTGCAACTTGTTTCAGCTTGACGGCCGGCTGTCGGTAACGGGGGAACAACATGAATGAGCTGCTTTTTCTCTTTATAGCTGGCAGCATAACAGGCGCCTGTCTGGTCGGTGCTTTTGCCCTGAGCAAAGTGCGACGTTTGAAGCACGCCGCAGCGGAGTTGGAAAACCAGTTACGTAGCCACAGTTTCGAGCTGCAAATCACGCTCGATGAGCTGGCAGAGAAGAATCAGCTGCTGCAACAGCAAACGCAAACCGATACGCTATCTGGCATTTACAACAGAGCTTACTTTGACCGGCGTATGCGGTCAGAACTCAAACGCAGCCGGCGTGAACAACGTTCGCTGGCGCTGGTGCTTTTGGATATCGACCATTTTAAACGAATTAACGATAATCTGGGCCATCTGGCCGGTGACCATGCCATCAAGTTTGTCGCAAACGTAATACAACAGCAGCTGAAACGGCCAGCAGATAAACTTTGCCGCTACGGCGGTGAAGAGTTCGCACTGATCTTACCCAATACTACCTTACAAGGCGCTTGGCAGCTGGCAGAACAAATTCGCCACAGTTTAGAAAACGCAGAGCAGAAAACGGAGCCGGCATTTCACCTGACGCTCAGTGCTGGCTGTTATGCCGCCGTACCAGGCGCGCAAAGCGATAACGATGAGTATATCCGCTTCGCTGATTCTGCGCTGTATCGCGCCAAAGCCGCCGGACGTAATCAGGTACACAGCTATCCGGCTGCGGCTGCTTTTAGTGCAACATCAGGAGAAGTAAATGAACACTAACCGCTATTTTCCGGCCAGCCGCATGCGTCGAATGCGCGAGCATGATTTCAGCCGCCGCCTGATGGCAGAACACCAGCTTACCGTTAATGATTTGATATATCCGATGTTTATTATCGAAGGTAATAATAAACGTGAAGCCATAGCGTCTATGCCCGGCATTGAAAGACTGAGCCTGGATTTACTGCTCGAAGAGGCTAAACAGCTGGCCGCTCTGGGAATTCCAGCCATTGCCCTGTTCCCGGTAACAGCAAGCGAGAAAAAATCTCTGCAGGCAGAAGAAGCCTGGAACCCGGATGCGTTGGCGCAAAGGGCCGTGCGTCTGCTGAAAAAGCACGTGCCAGAGCTTGGAATTATTACTGATGTTGCACTGGATCCGTTTACCACACATGGCCAGGACGGCATCATCGACGATAACGGTTATGTGCAAAACGATATCACCACCGCTGCATTGGTAAAGCAGGCCTTGTCACACGCCGAAGCCGGTGCTGATGTCGTCGCGCCTTCGGATATGATGGACGGCCGCATCGGTGCTATTCGCGAAGCTCTGGAAGAAGCAGGCTTTGTGAATACCCGTATCATGGCGTACTCGGCGAAGTATGCTTCCAGCTATTACGGCCCGTTTCGCGATGCAGTAGGGTCTGCCGGCAATCTGAAAGGCGGTAATAAAAAAACCTACCAGATGGATCCGGCCAACAGCAATGAAGCCTTACACGAGGTTGCGCAGGATCTGGAAGAAGGTGCCGACATGGTAATGGTTAAACCCGGCATGCCATATCTGGATATAGTACGCCGCGTGAAAGATGAATTCGGCGTGCCGACCTTTGCCTATCAGGTCAGTGGCGAGTACGCGATGCACATGGCTGCCATTGAGAATGGCTGGCTGGCGGAGCAACCGGTCATTATGGAATCTCTGCTGGCGTTTAAACGTGCCGGCGCCGATGGCATTTTGACGTACTTTGCCAAAAAAGTGGCCATCTGGTTACAGCAAAAATAAGCTACAGGGCCGCAGGCTATGCCAGCATTTGATCAGATACCGCGCCTGACACTGGCGCATTTACCCACGCCTTTAGAACATGCACCGCGCTTATCGGCGCAGCTTGGGATAGAGCTGCTGATAAAGCGCGATGACTGCACCGGTCTGGCCGGTGGTGGCAACAAAGCCCGCAAACTTGAATATTTACTCGCGGATGCAAAACGCCTTGGTGCAGACACGCTGGTCACCATTGGTGGCCTGCAGTCTAATCATGCCAGGCAGACGGCAGCGGCGGCCGCCCGGTATGGTTTTGGCTGTGAATTGGTACTGCAGGATGTCGCCGGCACGCCGCAAGCCGGTTATGCCAGTAGCGGCAATATGTTGTTAAACCATGTGTTGGGCGCAAAAGTACATCAGCTTACGCTGACAGATGATTGTCAGCAGTATGCGACAACGTTACTGACGGAGCTGCAGCGTCAGGGCAAGCAGCCTTACCTGATCCCTGTCGGTGGCTCCAATGCCATTGGTAGCCTGGGTTATGTGCGCTGTGCATTGGAGCTGGCCGGGCAGCTACAGCAACTGAATAAACAGCCGCAGCAGATAGTGTTAGCTACCGGCAGTGCCGGCACTCAGGCGGGCTTACTGGCGGGCCTTATGCTGGCCGGGCTTGATATTCCGGTGTTGGGTATCACCATCAGTCGCCCCGCACTGCAACAGCAGCAACTGGTATTAGCGTTGCTGCTGCAGGTCTTGCCTCTGCTTGGGCTCGACCCGGCACAGGCGCACGATAAAGTGCATGCTAATGGCGATTACTATGGTACCGGTTATGGCATCACGACTGCAGCCACGGTCAACGCACTGCAGCAAACTGCCCGGGCGGAAGGCATATTGCTGGACCCCGTCTACACCGGCAAAGCAATGGCAGGTCTGATGGATTTAAGCCAGCGAGGCATCATTGCACAAAGTAGCAGCCTGTTATTTCTGCATACCGGCGGCAGCCAGGCTTTACCCGCTTATGAGTCGGTGCTTTGAGTTTCCTGCTCCGGCAACCGAACCTGAACCAGCAAAGGTAAATGATCGGATGCCCGTTTTACCAAAGCAGACGCCGGGATTTCAACCGCGGTAACAGCAAGTTGCCTGCTGACAAAAATGTGGTCTATCCGCGCGGCTGCAAAACGGCTTGGAAAAGTTCCGGCAGGCCTGTGACTGGCCAGCGCAGCCTGTGCATCCTTTAGTCGAGAGCCGAGCTTACGGTACACTGCTGAATTGGGCTGCGCATTTAAATCTCCGCAAAATATTACCGGCCCCTTGCACTCTGGGTGGCCGAGCCATTCCTCACTGAGCAGGCTGTCTATTTGCGCCAGCCGTTCGCGGCTGTTCAGCCCAAGATGCGTATTCATCACCTGTACCTGCTGGCCATTAAAGGTTACCTCAGCCCAAATAGCGCCCCTTGGCTCTAACCCCGGCTTTTCGGCCAACCCGGGCAAAGCGCCGGCTTTAATCAGCCGCAGTGGCAGATGGGTTAAAATGGCATCGCCGTATTGCTCTTCTTCCAGATGCATCGCCGGGTGAAAATGAAACTCCATCTCCAGTTTGCGCGCTATCAGCCGGGCCTGATCCAACCCCAAACTGCGGCCCCGCCCGACATCCAGCTCCTGCAGCGCGACGATATCGGGGTTAGCCAGTGCTATGACGCGGGCGATGCGCTCGACATCAACCTTGCCATCCAGCCCGATGCAGCTATGCACGTTGTACGTCATCACGCGTAAACCTTCAGCAGTGTCCGCTCGTGTTTTGTCACGTGTCACCGGCTGACGGCTTGTGCGGCCCAAATAATGCAGCGCAGCCTGATATAAATCGTGCGGCCGCATATAGCGGCTGCCTGCCGGTGGCAGCGCAACATCAGCAGGCAGCAGCGCAAAACCGGTGGTCTCCTCCGGCGTGGCACCGGCATGCGCGCCATTCTCATCGGCAAAGGTCAAGGGTGTAAGCCCTTCACGCCAGCCCATCACCACCAGATCACCGGCATCAGCATGATGGCACAACCTCAGCAAATCGTCGCTCAGGCTGTCCAGAAACGGATGTTCGCTACCGAACAACTTAGCAGCGTCCTTTGGCAAATAATAATCCCCATCGCTGGTCGTGGCCCGCAAACACTGCTCGCTTTCAACCGTCAGCACTATCGGTACCTGATAGCGTGTCGCCAGTTCTGTAGCAATAAAATGCAGCTCAGGTTCTGATAACGGCTGCGGTGCATAGATATGGCCAACAGGCCCTAATGCCGCGACTTTGATGCCATCGTCGGCGTCACTGTCTTCACTGCGCTCCACCGCAAACACACGCTGCACCCGTTTACCACCGAGTAATCTGACACGCTGGGTCTGAATGCCGCCTTTTGCTGCAGACCGCGCTAATGGTGACTCCGATGAGAGCCTGTCAAAGCACTGCTCAACCGCATGCTGCAACGGATAGCCGTGCAATTGGCTATACTGGACGACTTTTGCCTGCCCATGGTCTGAGTGGATCCAGACTTCATAGTTACGCCACTCAGAACGGTGCGCTGCCCGCCATAACCTGGCGATACTGTCGTCAATGCCTTTTAACGTCCAGTGGGCAAAGCGGGAAGACGGCCCGCGCCGGTGTGACTGTTCGTCGTAACCGAGAAAATTAATATGCACTATGGGCATGCCGCGACTGAGATCAATCTTGCCGCCGATAACACACAGTTCACGCAACACTATAGAGATCGCAACCCGGGTCGGTACAAACTTCAGTTCGGTCAGAAAATCATGTCCTTTTACCTGCCCACGAAAAAAGTCGCGCAGTGCCAGGCCAACTTCCAGACAAAACAGACCGGCAATACGCAGCACACTGTACAAATTGGTAGTAAACAGCACCAGCAATACCAGCGGGTTGGCACTACGCAGAGCAGAACCCCAGCCCAGGGAAGATGCACAGAAGTGTGATTCAGCAGCACCGCCGGTAAACATGTCAGCATAGACACTGCCATCTTTTAACAGTGCCGCTTTGGTCTGCCCGGCCAAGCGCTGTTCTACCTTAGCAGCAGTATCAGGCTGCAGCATCCGCACTATCTTACCGGTGCGGTGGTCACAAAAAGAGAAGGCTGGCACCGCCCCGGGGATACCATAAAATAACTCAGCCTGTACCGCCGGCGTCGTTGCTGGTAAGCCGGAGTACTGAGCATGCAGGCTGTAGTGTTCCCGCTGTAGTAAACGGCTTAAAAACGGCATCTCGCCGCGGTCCAGCGCCCGCTCTAATTCAATTTTGGACAGGCCGTCTATTTGCAGCATAATAAGCCCCGGCCGCACGGCCGACCCTTTTGAAACCGGTAATTGTAATAGCCTCGCCAGCCAGCGGCTGCGGCTTACTGCCCGTCTTAACCAGCGCAGCCATACTGAAACCCGAATGATCATACTCCTCCGCCTTACACCGTTATCCCGGTAAAAAGTGATTAACTGCCCACTACTCTTCATTGGTAGCAAATAACGTGCTGCCAACCGCAGCCGTGCCGGCTTCAGCCATGCTGCGCAGAATATCCCATTCTGCTTTTACCCAGGCCAGCGCATCTTCCCAGTCCCGCTCTGCCCTTGGCGTACCCGGCTGATGCTCAGCCAAAACGCGAAAGCACTGTAATGCTTTTGCCGCTGAGCGCGACATAGCATGCTCTTCTGCCGTTGCTTTTGCGCCCTGCTTTAATGTTTCACGTTGCTGCGCTGTCGCCGCTGTTATTTGCTTCAGCGCGCTGGCAAAGGCTGCAGTCGTGTGCTCCTGTATTAGCAAGCCATTACGCTCGTGCTGTACCACTTCACGCACACCGCTGGCGTCCAGTGCAACCACAGGCAGCCCTGCGGCCATCGCTTCTGTCAGCACTATGCCCTGTGTTTCGCTACATGAAGCAAAGGCAAAAACATCCATCGCGTGCAGTGCATCTATCAGGGCTTGCTGCTGTAAAACACCGGTCATATGTAACCGATCGGCGACACCAACCTGAGCAAAAATGTGCTCAATTTCCTGCTCCGACGGGCCGGCGCCTATCACCAGAAAGTGCACTTCGGGCTTTTCTACGGCGACATTTGCCACGGCATGGGCCAGAAAGGCTAAGTTTTTCTCCGGCGCCAGCCTGCCTAAATGTCCAATCACAGTGGCATCTGCGGCAATAGCATGCTGCTTGCGTACAGCTGCGCCGTCACCGCTGGCAAAACGCTGTGGATACACGCCGGTGGGTACCACTTCTATCGGCGTGTTAACGCCGCGCTGCTGCAGTAAGTCTGCAATACTCTGGCTGGGAGCGATCACCTGATCGCACAAATTGGCATAACGGGTGGCAAGCTCCACCGCAAAACGCTGCATGGTGGAAGAATCGCCAGGCACATAATGGGTGTACTGCTCGTACAGCGTATGATGGGTAAATACCAACGGGACCTGACGGTAACGTGCTGTACGCAGCGCTGTCATGCCAAGTAAAAACGGGTGCTGCGAATGAATAATGTCAGGCGAAAATTCATCGAGCACTTCGCTTAACTGATCAACAAATGGCAGCGCTACAGAGAAATCACTGGCATTGAAGTTCTGGATAGCAGCAACGCGGAATACATCCGTTTCCTGCTCCGGCATATTGGCAAATTCCGGCGCCACCACCAACACTCTGTGCCCCAGTTTGCGATATTCCGCCACAAAGGCTTCAACAGAGCGGGCGACCCCACCCACATGAGGCGTAAAAGTATTGGTAAAGATTGCAATGTTCATCCGTCAGGCCTCTGCTTTTGTTAACGTAACTGTGCTATCCGTCGCCGCAACTTTGACGGGCTGATAGCCGGGTAAACACACTTCGAGTGTTGGCGCCCCCCCGGCAGCGTGCCAATCGGCTTGCCAGCTAACCCGCGCCTGCTCCGACCCGGTCAGCGCAATTTCAATACTGACAGCACCAAAACTGGTTGGTGCCGGGCCAAACCGCACTGGGTCAGCACTACTTAGCCAGCGCTGCGGCACGCCAGAGCACAGCACCAGCTGCCGGCCTTCTTCCCGCACAAAGCAATTGCGGATCATCAGCAGCCACTCAGCCGCGGCCCAGACATGATGACCATCTCCCATGCAGCCGCCCCCTGTAGCAGGATGTATCGCCTCCGGCCATTGGCCGGTTGGCGAAGCAAGTTTGGCTACCGCATCCATCAACGTCAGATAACGCGGATCTTTTGCTCTGAGCAGCACCTGAGCCACGTGCAGGGTTAAGTAAGCATTAAGGCCTGAATGAATCATGTCCTGATAAAATGCATCTTTAACAAAACAGCGCTGCAATAAAAACTCAACGGTATCCAGTAATCGGGGATCATCGGCAGCCCATAACTGGGCAGGATATCCGGCGGCCAGTGAGCCAATAGCGCCGGCGTCCAGCCTGCGGTATGGTGAAGCCGGCATACCGGGGCGTTTGAGCCGCTTTTGGCAATGCGCCAGGCTGTTATCGATGGCCGCACTGAATTTGCCGGCTTCGTCGGTAAATTCCTGCTCTAGCGCTTTATCAGCCGGCGCGAACATCTCTGCGGCAGCCTGCAGGCCGGCAACACCCCAGAAATCATCCCAGTAGTAATAGTCATTCGGACCAAGGTGCTCAGCACTAAAACCCGGCGGTAGCAAGCCACCATGGGGTATGTCAGCTTTATCTGGCAGACGCTTGCGCCCTATCCAGCGGGCACCGCTTTGTACGGCACTGTGCCAGTCCTTTGGCAGCAGCCGCCCTGTCATATCAAAGTAACGTTTGAGGATCCAAAGCACCTCGCCATTGGCATCCCATTCGCCTTCCTGCGACCTGAAATACCCCAGCAGGGTTTGCCGTGGCGGAAACTGATTTAAAGCGCGTTCGGCACGCTCTGTTAAACCGGCGCACAGCAGTGCATGAATAATGAAAGCCGCATCTCTGAACCAAAAACGTTTATAGGTATAGGGGCCGGGGTAGACATCCTCAGGCGAGTGCAGAATTAATGAAGCCAGTGCCGCCTCATACAAAAACTGATAATGTTTATCCGGGCACACCAGTTTGCAGCATTTTTGCTGCTCCTGCTGCCAGGCATCCTGCTGGTACTGCACTTGTTGCTCTGTCGCCAGCGGCACAGACACCTCCAGCTCCTGCCATTGTTCTGCCGGCAAGGCAAACATAGCCGCTGCTGTTACCATGCCGACATCACATACACCGTCGGCCTGCTCCTTTGCATCTTGCAGGTGAATGTACACATCGCCCTGACGATAGGTAGACACATGATGGCGCTGCACCGCCTGGCTAAACCTAACCTGCTTATTGTCATCCACCTGCCATGCCGTGCGCTCGGAGTTCAGTTTTACCTGATGAATAAAGCTGACGCCTTCCGGATTCTGTGGCCGCAGCGCCAGCACCAGATGCGCTGCCTGAGCCGATTTTGCTTTCAGCCGCAGCTTACATACTGCTACACCGTTTTCCAGTTCTACCGAGGCTTCGCTTATCAGTGTCATACCGTGTTCAGACGTTTTGGTGCGGACGCTGACGTTGCCCGACAACAGCAACTGCTGCTCGCTTTGCAAGCTACGCGACGGTAACAGACAGTCGCCCTGCTCTGGCACTACCCAGCTGTCGAGCGACCAGCCATCCAGAAATGGCGTCAGCAGCCCTCTGGGGTCAACGATCGGCAGCTCAGGACAGTCCGGCAAGCCGATGGCCGTCCAGTTGCGGTGCGTCAGATTGATATGGGTTATTGAAAAAGCCCGCGGAATAAAGGACGCATCGGCCGGGTCAAACTGACGGGAAATCCAGTACGGCCAGACCCAGTCCAGATTATGCTGGATAACCCGGCTGTTGATCAGGCCGCGGGCATGAAACACGACGCCGGCTCGCAACAGCTCTATCGGCTCTCCTACCTCTGAAGGCTGAGCAAAGTTATGTAAGCGCGCCAGTAACGCAACCGGATCGATAAAACCATGTTTGTGTGCGACATAACGTACTACATAACGCCAGGGCAACCACTTTAGCCAGGTCATTGTTGCTGCTCCTTCTCGGTATATTTGGCCAGCGCGCGGCTAGCCAGGCGATTCAGATACACAATCACCGCGATAGCGGCAACCAGCCCGGCAGCATATAAGCCCCACTCCCAGACTGAACGTTCTCTGGAGGTAATATCAAAGTTAGAGATGTCAGCAATCAAGGATCCCAGATAGACGTTGTGTACACTAAAAGGGATAAAGCCCAGCAGCGAGCCGCCGAGATAACCCCGCAGCGAAAACTGCGTTAAACCAAAAAAGTAATTAGATAATTTGCCGGGGAAAAACGGGATTAGCCGGGTCAGCAAGACGATTTTCCAGCCGTTTGGCGTCAGTTCGTCATTCACCAGCCGCAGCTTGGCCCGGGCCAGAACAAACTCGCGTGCGCGCTGACCAAAGCAGTAGCGGGCAAGTAAAAATGCGACCGCCGCACCTGCTGTAGTGCCAAGCACCACATATACCGAGCCGGGAATGACACCAAACACGAAACCCGCGCCTATTGTAAACAAAGCACCGGGCAACAATAGCACTACCACTGCTGCCATAATCAGCATAAACAACAGTGGCGCCCAGGGCCCCTGCTGCTTGAACCACTCCAGTAACTGCAGCACCTGTTTGTGCACATCAAAATACACCAGCACCGCGAGTAAAGCGGCAACAAACAGCAGACTGCCAACCATACCAAGTAGCATAGGCTTGCGCCGTAATTGTGTTTTTTCACCTGAACCAACATTGGTGCTTTTAGCTTGTTGTGCAGAAGTCACTGTATTTTCCCCTGTCATGCGCGGCATCTGTACTCAGGCCGCAGGTTCAAGTTTGTGTAATAAAGTGCGCAGAGCGGAAAAATTCTCCGGTTCAGACGCGGCGTGCGATGCCCGCGGAGAAATATACAAGCGGCAATTTGCCAGATGCTTCGCCAGTTGCCAGGCTGTGCCACAGGGGCATATGGTGTCTAAACGCCCTTGGACAATATCGACGGATATTGTTTGTAACGGCTGGCAATGGCGCAGAATGTAATCCGCCGGTAAAAAGCCCTGGTGCTTAAAATAATAGCTTTCCAGTAATGCCATAGGCAGCGCACTCTCTGCCTGTGCAAAGCGTCCCAGTGTGGCCTCATCAGTATCAAAAAATGAGTTAACCGCTTCCCACCTTGCCCAACTAGCCGCCGCTGCCCGCTGCTGCTCTTCGCTGCCTGTTGTCAGCAAGTCAAAATACGCTGCTACGGAATCAGCAGCACCGTCTACCTGACACATAAACTTCTGAAACTCTTCCGGATACAACTGGCTGGCACCGTGCTGATAAAACCAGTCCAGCTCCTGCTGGCGGCACAGAAAAATGCCCCACAGCAGCATAGAGTCAATATATTGCGGATAACGCACCGCATAGAGCAGGCTCAGGGTGCTGCCCCAGCTACCACCCACCAGAATCAGTTTTGGCAGAGACAATGCGTTACGCAGCTTCTCGATATCTTCAACCAGCTGCTCTGTTGTGTTGCCGTTTAAGCGCTGCTCAAATCGGCTCAGGCCGCAGCCGCGCTGGTCAAAATAAACTACCGGCCGCTGCAGGCCGGCAAACAGGGCTTTATCCGCGGTGCTGACACCCGCTCCTGGCCCGCCGTGCACAAACAGCAGCGGCACGTCAGTTGTTATGTCGCCGACACTTTCATAATGCAGTTGATGACCATAGCCCACATCCAGATACGGCATTTTGCTACTCCACTATGCGAATCACTTTTTAACCCAGCTACCTGAGTCACTTTTCTTGTAGCTTTGCTTTACTGCTGACCAGGCCACTTTATGTGCAACCTCTTCCCGGCTATCGTCGCCACGGCGCTTTTGTGCTGAGTCGTATTCATCCCAGGCGTTGTTGTACGCTGCCTGATAAATCTCCTGCGCATGCTTTGGTAAGTTGTCTTTAACCGCCCCGGGCAGTTCAGTTAATTTGTAGTAAGGCATCGGCTACCTCCATCGCGTTTGAAAGCGGGTTAAAAAAACGTAACGCAAAGCTCATGCCATTTTGCTGCAACCGGTTCTGGCGCCGAACTTGCAGCGCTAACAATGGCTAAACTCAATCACGGCTTAACGAGAGGAGGTATTATGAAACTACATATATTGTCTTTGTCATTCGCCGCCGGGCTACTGGCCGGTTGCAACCCCCAGCCCACACCACCCGGCGCGCCGATGGGGCAAACGTCGCCGGCCTCAGTACCGGCCAACGTCGGGCCACAGGAAGAAGCGCTCAGTATTATCGTGCAGATGAACACTGTCACCGCAGAAGGAGTGGGCGACAGCGCAGGCAGAATTACGGTAGCCGAAACGGCCAACGGCCTGGTATTTACACCCGCTCTGACAGGGCTGAAACAAGGCGAGCATGGCTTTCATGTGCACCAGAACCCCAGCTGCGAACCCGCTATGAAAGACGGCGCACAGCAGCCTGCCGCCAGCGCTGGCGGGCATCTGGATCCCAAAGATACCGGTAAACACGCCGGCCCGGATGGTGACGGTCACTTAGGTGACTTGCCGATGATCCGCGTCAATAGCGACGGTAACCAGCAGGCCATTACGATGAGTGAAATGAAGCTGGAAGATTTGAAGAATCACGCTCTGGTAGTGCATCAACAGGCCGATGATTACAGTACGTCGCCGTCAGGCAACAGTGGCTCGCCCATCGCCTGTGGGATCGTCAGATAATTTAGGTTTGATAGTGCAACGGACCTGCTGCCGCAGAAGATGGCAGCGGGTTACCGGGCAAGATTTACATACTTCGCAGTAATATTTACCCGGTGAAGTCGCAACTTTACTTGATCAGCAGTTCCCAACCCGCCTGTTGCTGATACTGCACTTCCTGCTCCAGCTCCGCCCGCATCAGCGGATGTTGCTCCAACCAGCCAGACGGCATCTGCAATACCAGTTGTTCACCTTTGCTGCTGATATCTACCTGCGGCAATACTTCATGCCGGCGCCGCATCGACAGGATGACAGCAAGACGCAAAATCCGTGTTAAGCGCACCGTCAACAACACCGATGTCATTGTCTGACGGGCAATAATGTCGCGGCTGATATCTGCTCTGTGGTTATGCACCAGTGCCATCACCAACTGCTGCTGTGCCCGGGTGAAACCGGGTAAATCAGAGTGGTTAATGATGTAAGCACCATGGTGGTGGTGGTTTTTGTATTCGATCAATAAGCCAAGTTCATGCAGCAGCGCACCGCTTTTTAGCATGCTATGGCCTTCAAATTTATTTAAGTCCCAGCGGCTTTGCAGCTGTGTGGCCAGCTCGCATGCCATTTCAGCCACTCTGCCGGCATGGCGCTGATCGATAAAATAGCGCACCATCAGGCTGTTGACTGTGCGGTTACGCACATCTGTATGCTGCAGCTGCGGCAACATACTGTACAGCACCCCTTCACGCAGCGCACCGCCGGATAATGTCATGCCAGTAATATTCAGCTGACGGAACAACGCAATCAGTATGGCCAGCCCGGATGGAAACACTTGTTTGCGTTCCTGCGCCAGCCCGGTGATATTCAACTGTTCCATCCTGCCGCAGGCTAATGCCTGCTGCATAATATCTTCCAGCCGGTTGAGGGTGATGACCTCATCTTTACCTTGCGCCACCAGAATTTCCTGCAGCGCCTGCACAGTGCCGGAAGCCCCCACCGCCAGCTGCCAGCCAGTCTTTATATACTGCTGCGCAATAGTGGCAGCCTCTTGCTCTGCTGCGGCGATAGCACGGCTGAAATTATCTTCGCTTAGCTCATCATCGCTGAAGTAGCGTTCCAGGTAGGTAACACAGCCCATATTCAGGCTCGACAGCAACAGCGGATTAAAACCAGCACCAATGACCACCTCTGTGCTGGCGCCGCCGATATCAATCACCAGACGGTTGCTGTCACTGTTTGATGTATGAGCGACACCCAAATAGATAATGCGGGCTTCGTCCTCACCACTGATTACAGTGACACTTTGCCCGAGAATCGCTTCAGCTTCTTTGAGGAAAGTTTTAACATTTTTGGCCAGACGCAGCGTGGCAGTGCCGACAATGCGGATGTTCTGCGGCGGAATATCCTGCAGCCGCTCAGCAAACAACGCCAGACACTCCCAGCCCCGCTTCATCGCTTTACGGCTTAACACTAAATTTTCGTTTAACCCGGCGGCTAAACGTACTTTGCGTTTTACCCGGCCGATAACCTGCACTGAGCCACCAACCACTTTCACCATTAACATGTGAAAACTGTTGGAGCCAAGATCAATCACCGCATAAATGTCCTGATGCGGTGATTGTTCGGCAGGCTGTGCCGGATTAACGAGGGCGGTTGCGAGGGGCTCTTGCGCCATTACTGCTGCGTCCACCTGAGCCGCTACGGCTGCCGGTTCTGGCCTGGCCTGCGCGACGGCGAACCCGCGGCTTCGGCGCTTTAACATCGTCCAGCAGCGCGCTGGCGTCGTATTGCGTCACAGGGATTGGGTGACGGATATAGTCTTCGATTGCTGTCAGGTTAAGTGCATAACGCTCACAGGCAAAACTAATAGCTTTACCACTCTCACCGGCACGACCGGTGCGGCCAATCCGGTGCACATAGTCTTCGCAGTCATCAGGTAGGTCGTAATTAAATACATGGCTAACCTTCGGAATGTGCAGACCGCGGGCTGCAACATCAGTTGCCACCAGCACATCCAGTTTTCCACTGGTAAAATCCTCCAGAATACGCAGACGCTTTTTCTGGATAACATCGCCGGTTAATAAACCTACGCGGTGACCATCTGCTTCCAGCCAGGCATGCACTTCTTCACACCAGTGTTTAGTGTTAGCGAATACAATCGCCTTATCCGGCCATTCTTCTTCCATCAATGTCAGCAGCAATGGCATTTTGTGCTCATCTGACGGGTAAAACAGCTCTTCACTGATCCGGCTGCCGGTCATCTCTTCCGGCGCGATATGAATATGCTCCGGCTGATTCATTTTCTCAAATGCCAACTCCTGCACTTTATAAGATAAAGTGGCAGAGAACAGCAGACTTAACCGCTCTGTCGCCGGAGGCATACGGTTAAACATAAAACGGATATCTTTAATAAAGCCCAGATCAAACATCCGGTCAGCTTCATCCAGCACAACAACCTGTATTTGCGATAAGTCGTAAAGGCCTTGTTTCAGATAGTCAATTAAGCGACCTGTGGTGCCAATTAAAATATCTACGCCATTTTCCAGTAACTGGCGTTGAGTATCATAACCTTCGCCCCCATAGATCAGGCCAAGGCGCAAACCGGCTTTTTCAGCCAGCACTTTCGCATCCTGATGGATCTGAACCGCCAACTCCCGCGTAGGCGCCATAATGATGGCACGCGGCTGACCCGACCCTCTGGGTTCATGTGTCAGTAAGTGGTGGAATGTCGCTGTTAAGAACGCCAGTGTTTTACCTGTGCCCGTTTGGGCCTGGCCGGCAATATCTTTACCGGCTAATGCCAGAGGTAAACATTGAGCCTGAATGGGCGTACAATAGCCGAAACCTTGCGCATTTAAAGCGTCAAGAACCTGTGGTGCCAATGCAAAATCGGCGAATTTATGTGTAGTTAAGTGTGTTTTATTCATACGGCGCTAAGCATAACCGTTACGCTTGCAATAAGGAACAGCCACGTTTAAATTGATAACACTTTTTTGCAGCCAGGCTGCATAGCACTAGCGGAGATACAAATGAGCGAACTGATTTTACAGGTTTCCGATGACAGCTTTGAAACCGACGTCCTGAAAGCCGAAGCGCCGGTGTTGGTCGACTTTTGGGCAGAATGGTGTGGTCCATGTAAAATGATCGCTCCGATCCTGAACGATGTAGCAGCAGAATATCAGGGTAAAGTGACGGTAGCCAAAGTTAACATCGACCATAACCCGAATACCCCTCCTAAGTTCGGTATCCGTGGTATCCCAACCTTACTGTTATTTAAAAACGGTCAGGTTGCGGCGACTAAAGTAGGTGCTTTGTCGAAGACTCAGTTAAAAGAATTTCTCGACAGTAATATCTGATTTAAGCAAAAGGCGTATTTTTATACGCCTTTTTCTGTTTCAGCGCTGGACGCACCAGTAGTCAGCTGCTATTGTGTAGCCAGTAAAACGTTCTAAACCACGCTTGTCTGTCGAAAAACCACTTCCAAACCTTATTTTATCGAACCGATAAGCATTACCCTGTTTATATATCAACAAGAAACCCATCAATATGCATTTAACAGAACTGAAACTGAAGCCGATTAGCGAGCTGGTTGAATTGGCTGAGTCTATGGGCCTGGAAAATATGGCCCGCCTGCGTAAACAGGACATTATTTTCGCCATTTTAAAATCCCACGCCAAAAACGGCGAAGAAATTTTCGGTGATGGCGTACTGGAGATCCTACAGGACGGTTTCGGTTTTCTGCGCTCGGGTGACAGCTCTTACTTAGCCGGGCCAGACGATATTTATGTTTCACCCAGCCAAATCCGCCGCTTCAACCTGCGTACCGGCGACAGCATTTCTGGCTTAATCCGCCCACCAAAAGAAGGTGAGCGTTACTTTGCACTGTTAAAAGTAAACGAAGTAAACTTCGGCCGTCCTGAGCAAGCCCGCAATAAGATTTTGTTTGAAAACTTAACGCCGCTGCACGCTAACTCACGCTTACGTATGGAACGTGGTAATGGCAGCCGGGAAGATATCACCGCCCGTGTTCTGGATTTAGCCTCGCCTATCGGTAAAGGACAACGTGGCCTGATCGTCGCACCACCGAAAGCCGGTAAGACGATTCTGTTACAGAACATCGCCCAGTCTATCGCAGCCAACCACCCTGATTGCGTATTAATGGTGTTACTGATTGACGAGCGGCCGGAAGAAGTTACCGAGATGCAACGCCTGGTAAAAGGCGAAGTTATCGCTTCAACCTTCGACGAACCGGCCAGCCGCCATGTGCAGGTTGCCGAAATGGTGATCGAAAAGGCCAAACGTCTGGTTGAGCATAAAAAAGACGTTATTATTCTGCTGGACTCGATCACCCGCTTAGCCCGCGCTTACAACACTGTGATCCCAAGTTCAGGCAAGGTATTAACCGGTGGTGTTGATGCCAACGCCCTGCATAAGCCGAAGCGCTTCTTCGGTGCGGCACGCAATGTAGAAGAAGGCGGCAGCTTAACTATCATCGCAACAGCGCTGGTAGATACCGGTTCGAAGATGGACGAGGTGATATACGAAGAGTTTAAAGGTACCGGTAACATGGAACTGCACCTGTCGCGTAAAATCGCTGAACGCCGTGTGTTCCCTGCCATCGACTTTAACCGCTCTGGTACCCGCCGTGAAGAGTTACTGGCGTCACCGGAAGAGCTGCAGAAAATGTGGATCCTGCGTAAAATTCTCAACCCGATGGATGAGACCGAATGTATGGAGTTCCTGATTGACCGTCTGTTGATGACAAAAACCAACGACGAGTTCTTTGAAGCCATGAAACGGCAAAAAAGTTAACTGAAAAAACCGGCCTAGTTGCCGGTTTTTTATTGCCTGCAATTTGCGCAGACAAGCAGTGCATTGCTTTATTTTTAGCAGAAGGAAGTACCTGATGACACAACCGCATATTGTCATTATTGGCGGCGGCGCGGGAGGCCTGGAACTGGCTACGCGCTTAGGTAACAAACTGGGCAGCAAAGGCAAAGCCCGCATCACGCTGATAGACCGCAATCATACCCATATCTGGAAGCCGCTACTGCACGAGGTGGCAACCGGCACACTGGACGTAGAAATAGACCAACTCAGTTATCGCGCCCATGCGGCAGCCCATGGCTTTGACTTTCAGCTCGGCAGTTTAACCGGTATTAAGCGGGAACAGCAGCAAGTGATCCTGGCACCGGTATTAGGTGATGACGGCAAAGAGGTATTGGCTTCAAGAGTACTGCAATATGATTATCTGGTGCTGGCAATCGGTAGTGTATCCAATCATTTCAATACGCCCGGCGTGGCACAGCATTGCATTTTTCTGGACAGCCCGGCACAGGCCAACCGGTTCCACCGCCATCTGCTCGACGCATACCTGAAGCTAAACTCCCCCGGTCATCCGAAAGATACGCTGAACATTGCTATTGTCGGCGCAGGCGCAACCGGGGTGGAGCTGGCAGCAGAGCTGTATCATGCCGCAGCCGAGCTCAACCTTTATGGTTTTGATGACCTGCGTAAAGATCGGTTGAATATCAGCCTGATTGAAGCCGGTCCGCGTATTCTGCCGGCATTACCTGAGCGCATTGCTAATTCAGCATTAAAAGAGCTACAGAAACTTGGTGTAAAAGTACGTACCAGCACAAAAGTTACTGCTGCGGATGCAAGCGGCCTGCAGTTGGGTGATGAACACCTGGAGGCCGAACTGATGGTCTGGGCGGCAGGCATTAAAGCGCCAGATTTTCTGGCATCATTCGAAGGGCTGGAGAACAACCGGCTTAATCAGTTACTGGTTAATGCAAAACTACAAACCACTAACGACAGCCGGATTTACGCGATTGGCGATTGCGCGGGTTTCCCGTTGCCAGATGGTAAATGGGTACCGCCAAGGGCGCAGTCAGCCCACCAGATGGCCAGTGCTGTAGCGCGTAATATTCTGGCAGAGCTTAACGACAAACCTTTGCAAGACTTCAAATACAATGATCATGGTTCACTGATTTCACTAAGCCGCTTCGGCACCGTTGGCAGTTTAATGGGCAACCTGGTCGGCGGCGCTATGATGATTGAAGGCCGCATAGCCCGACTGGCTTATATATCCTTATATCGTATGCATCAGGTAGCGCTGCATGGCTGGATAAAAATGCTGGTGATCAGTTTAGTCGCGCGCATCAACCGCATTGTCCGCCCGAGGCTTAAGCTGCACTAACGCCGCCTGTTGCGCAGCAACATCAGGCTGTAAGCGCTGACGGCTACTGTCGTCGTGCCAGCGGTGCATTGCTTGCAGATACGCCGGGCTTTGCCATAACGTTGGCAGAGCCTGATTAACTGCGGCGATCGCGGCCTCTCCGACCTCGCCGAAGGTGCAACTGACATAGGTTACACTGGCGACATTCGCGCCCGCTATTGCTCTGTATTCCAGTACGACGGGTTTCGGCAGCAGATGACTGTAAAACTGCATCCGTTCCGGGTACTCGATCACGTAATCAACCCGGTTGCTGCCAAGCAAGGCTGCTGCATTCACTTCACTGGTAAAGGCCTGACTGCTGAGGTTGCTGTCTCCCTGTTGCAGTAACTGCTGCATCTGTACCGGATATAACCGGTTTGCCTGATAAGCACCAACCAGGCTTTTATCCTGCGCCAGCTCGCTGATATTAGCGCCGTCTTTATTCATCGCCGGGTGTAAAGTCAGTTTGCCCGGCATATACCCTACCGCCAGAGCGGCACCCACGGCCATAGGTTTAGAAAACAACCGGGTTTGCGCCCGTTCTGCTGAATACAGCGTGCCTGTAGTACAGGCAGCTTCTTCCTGCTGCTGAAATATCTGTTCCACTCTGGCCAGACTAACCAAACGCAGCTGATGTTCAAACTGCGGCATTGCGGCTGCCAGCTGTTGCTGGAGTAAATCGAAAGTGCCTTGCCCCTGGAAAGGTCCGCTGACAATCTGATGTGGAGGCCAGTCGGTGTGTAACCATATAAGCTGTGGCTTAGCCTGAAGGCCGCAGCAAAACAGCAGAGCAAGACAACGTATTAACATGGCAACACCTGAATTTTAACTACATTAACTGTAGCTAAAAACATCTGGTGCTGCCAGTGCCTTGTGTGTACTGATTGATGCTAGCCAATGGTGTGATGCAGTAACGGAAAGGCAGGTTGTTGCACAGCGTTTATGCGTAGCGCCGCTAAATACTCTGCCCCTGCAACCTGTGCGGCATCGCGGTTTGCTGCGTGCACTCGCGCCAGAACATCCCCCTGCCGCACCTGAGTGCCGGCAGCTACAATCTGGCTAAAGCCGACGGCCGGATCTATCTGCTGGCTCGGATGGGAACGCCCGCCACCCAGCCGCACTACCGCCATGCCAAGCGCTACCGTGTCCTGATAACTGACATAACCATCAGCAGATGCCACAACATCCTGCACCACTGGCGCCAACGCCAGATACTGTTGAGGCTTTTCTATCAGATCAGCCGGCCCGCCAAGCGCCGATACCATGCGGGCGAATATCTCAGCGGCTTTGCCTGAACTTAAGCTATGCTCCAGCGCTTTGATTGCACTGGCCTTATCCTGATATAGCCCACCCAGCATTAACATGTTAGCGCCCAGTTCCAGCGTCACCTGATGTAAACGTGGCTCACGGTATTTACCGGTTAAATAATCCAGCGTTTCCATAACTTCCAGTGCATTACCGGCAGTTGCCCCGAGAATCTGGTTCATGTCGGTAAGCAGCGCCCGGGTCGACACACCGGCACCATTGGCAACGTTGACGATACTGTTGGCCAGCGCTGAGGCATCATTGACGGTGCGCATAATGGCACCGTTGCCAATTTTTACGTCCATTACCAAAGCATCCAGCCCCTCTGATAACTTTTTAGATAAAATGGATGCGGTAATAAGCGGGATGGACTCCACGGTAGCAGTAACATCGCGGATAGCATATAAGCGCCGATCTGCCGGAGCCAGCTGGCTGCTTTGGCCAACGATGACACAGCCAAGCTTGGGCAACAGCTGGCTGATTTTTTCCAGACTTTGTGTACAGCTGTAGCCCGGTATTGTTTCCAACTTGTCGACTGTGCCACCGGTATGGCCTAAGCCCCGGCCGGCGATACTTGGCATAAAAGCACCGCAAGCGGCCACCATCGGTGCCAGCATCAGTGTCACCTTATCACCGACACCACCTGTGCTGTGCTTATCAACAACGGGGCCATTCAGTTTGCCTTGCCAGTTCAGTACAGTGCCACTATCCCGCATCGCCAGGGTTAGCGTGACAATTTCATCGACACTCATACCATTGAGGTAAATGGCCATTGCCAGCGAAGCGACCTGCCCTTCGCTAAAACTGTCGTCGGTTAGGCCTTTTACAAATTGCTTAATTTCAGCCTGGCTTAAACTGCCACCATTACGTTTTGTTTTAATAATTTCCTGCGGGATCATGCATTAAGCTCCAACTTTAGTGCTATTGGCAAGATAGGTTGGGGTAAAAGCAGCAGGTAACAACTCGCCCAGTGTCCACTGTTGCTGTTGCTGCATATGATTACAACTGGCCACAGGTGCGTCCGGGCTGAAAAATTCTGCAATCACCTGCCGGCAAATACCACATGGTGCCGTTAACATGGTTTGGGGCGTATATACCACAAGCGCCTCAAACTTACGCTCCCCGGCGACTACTGCAGCAGCGATGGCATTGCGCTCAGCACAAACGGTGCCGCCATAAGAGGCATTTTCAACGTTGCAGCCGGTATAAACCTTACCGCTGGCAGCAAGCACAGCAACACCGACCGGGAATTTACTGTAAGGCGCATATGCCTGCGCCGCGGCATCTTGCGCTGCCTGTTGCAGGGCAGCCCAGTTAATTTCGCTCACTGGTTAAACTCGTGTTAGTTATGGGAGTGTAGTGTTACTGCGAATAGCTTCCGGGTCAAGTCCGGCAGTTCACAGCATGACGTTAGCCACCAAGCGCTTTATAATGTCAGCACAGTCAGAAGAGGAAGGTCGCATGCAGTCGGTAAAATATCTGGCCGGATATCCCAAGCCCATTCAACAGCAGGCCGAAGCGTTACTTCAAAGCGGCCAGCTCGACAGTTATATCCGGCAGAAATACCCGCAAACACATCAGGTACAAAGTGACAAAGCCCTGTATAACTACATTTGCGAGCTGAAAAATCAGTTTATGCGCCATTCGGCACAACTGGCATCGGTGAAATATGATAGCAAACTGAATGTCCTGCAACAGGCGCTGGGTATGCATACCTTTCAGTCCCGGGTGCAGGGCAACAAATTAAAAGCCCATAACAGTATCAGCATAGCCGCGCTGTTTAAGCAGGCACCGGCTGAATTCCTGCGGATGATAGTGGTGCATGAACTGGCACATTTTAAAGAGAAACAACATAACAAAGCGTTTTATCAGCTGTGTCAGCATATGGAACCAGCTTATCATCAGCTGGAGCTCGATACCCGGCTATGGCTGCTTTGCCGCGAACAACCAGATCATAATTAGCAGCCAGGCACAGGCCAGCGGCACCATCATAAACGCCTGTAAGATGCCAGCTTGCTGTGCCCAGATCCCTGTTACCAGGCCAGCGAACTGAAACCCCACCGAGGTACCAATATTAGCCAGCCCGGACAGCACAGGGCCATTGTCGGAGTCCAGATCCATAGCGGTGGATAAAAGCAGCGGAAATAAACCCCCGATACCGATACCAAGCGCAAAATTCCCCAGCACCAACGCCGGATAACTGTGCGCCAGGATCAACATCAGCGCGCCACCCAGCGCACAACCGGACAGAATGCGCATTAATGCTGACGCACTCAGCCAGCGTAGCAGTAAGGCAAAGCCTAAACGGCTCAGTACCATACCGCCGGTAAACCAGGCCAGCAGTAGTCGCGCATCTTCAGTACTGTAACCGGCACCGCTGACGGCATAGCTGACAAACCAGTTGCCCTGGCCCCACTCTGCCGCACCGTAACCTATCATCGCCAGCAGCAGAATAACAAACACCGGCTTTTTAAGTACGGCAGTGTACGATAAGCTTTTGCCTTTGCTGCCAGCCGCATGGTGCTGCACCACCTTGTGTGCGCCAAGCCGCCAGCTGTACGCCGCCATTACCACCATAGCCAGAGCAATCAGCCGTACCGGCCAGCGCCAGTCGGCAACATACCAATACAATACCACCACCCAAAGTGGTGCCGTCAGCGTACCGAGGCTGAACATAAAATCCATCAGCCCCATCATCGCCGCCCGCCGGTCTGCATATAGCCGGGCGATCAGTGTGTGGCCAATAGTGAACATCACTGAATATGTCATGCCCACCAATACAATCAGCGGCAGTAACAGCTGCCAGTGGCTGACGAAAGACAGCAAAGCCAACAGCACAGCTTCTGCCAGCGCCAGAGCAGCGAACAAGCGCAGAAAGTTAAACTTCTGCACATATTTACCGCCGATAACTGCACCGACGATCGTACCGGCAGACATCAGGCTAAAAAATACGCCGCTTATCACCGGCGCCATTTGCAAAGACAGCGCCATATCTGGTAACAGCATGCCCCACAGAATAATCAGGTTACCCAGTAAGAAGAAGCCGCTGAAAATTGCTGCGGTTGGCTGAAAACGCGACATTAACACTCCTTGGGGGCAGACAACGTGAAAGGATCAGCATCCAGTACGGCCGGAAACTGCTGCCGGTATTGTAGCAGCTTTACATAATCCAGCTCAGCGCTCAGCACACTGTCCTCACCAGGACTGACATCTGCAACAGGCTGCCCCAGATAATCAACAATCAGACTGTCGCCGCTATATGCCACCGCATTGCCATCGGTACCGACCCGGTTGCAGCCCAGCACAAAGGCCTGATTTTCTATCGCTCTGGCTTGTAGCAAAGTACGCCAGGCGTGGGCTCTGGCCGCCGGCCAGTTCGCGACATACAGCGCGATATCGTAGTCATTGCGGCTGCGGCTGAATACCGGAAAACGCAGGTCATAACAAACCTGCAGTAACAACCGCCAGCCAAGATAATGCACGACAACACGCTCAGTGCCGGCAAGGTACGCCTGATGCTCGCCTGCCATACGAAATAAATGCTTTTTATCATAGGTTATAACCTGGCCCTCTGGCGTCACAAAATAGCAACGGTTAACACAGTCACTACCAAGACGGGTGGCCACAGAGCCGCACAGCGCCGCACCGGTTAACGCCGCCTGTTGTTTCAGCCAAGCCAGGGTGTCACCCTCGGGCTCTGCGATTGCATCGCTTTGCATCGAAAAGCCTGTGGTAAACATCTCCGGCAGCACAATCAGGTCAGCGCCAGCACAAGCCGCAACCTTTGCGGCCAGCTGCTGTCGGTTTGCCAGTGCATCCTGCCACACTAGCTCAGTTTGTATGAGGGCAACCCGCAATGGCGTCACCTGCGCTGTATTGTTTAAATCTGACATAACAGCTCCGCCGCAGCCTGCAGTGTGCTGTCCTGTTTGGCGAAACAAAACCGGATAATCCGGGCATTTGGCGGCGATTGATAAAACACTGACAACGGAATAGCGGCCACTTTATGTTCTGTGGTCAGCCACTGACAAAACTGTACATCATCCAGATCGCTGATGGCGCTGTAATCTGCCAGTAAAAAGTAGGTGCCCTGGCAAGGTAACAGCTTAAAACGACTGTGCTGTAGTAGCCGGGCGAAACTGTCACGCTTACGCTGATAAAATGCGCCCAGCCCAACGACCTGCTGTGGTTGCTGCTTCAACATCGCCGCCACAGCGTACTGCGCAGGTGTAAAACTGGAAAACGTTACATACTGATGCAGTTTACGAAACTCTGCCGTTAAAGCCGCCGGCGCGACACAATAACCAAGTTTCCAGCCGGTAACATGAAAGGTTTTGCCAAATGAAGAGACTATAAAGCAACGCTGCGCCAACTCAGGCAGGCAATGCGCACTAAGCTGCACTGCGCCGTCAAATACCATATGCTCGTACACTTCATCGCTTATGCAGTACAAATTATGCTGCAGCACCAGCTGTTGCAGCGCCAGCCAGTCTGATTGGCTAAACACCATGCCGGTTGGATTATGCGGGCTGTTAACAATAATCAGTTTAGTACGCGCAGTGATCGATTTTGCCACCTGCTGCCAGTCGATACGATAACCCGGCGCCTGCAGGGCAATGTGCACAGCTGTGCCGCCGCACAGGTTAATTGCCGGCTCATAACTGTCGTAGGCCGGGTCAAATACAATTACTTCATCTTTGGCTTGCACCACAGCACTGATGGCAACAAACAGCGCTTCAGTTGCGCCGCTGGTAACAGTGACATGCTCCTCAGCACTGACATCGCGCTGATAGCAGCGCTGTATCAGCACGGCGATTTGTTCACGCAGCTCTGCAATACCGGGCATAGGCGCGTATTGGTTCAACCCCTGCCGGCTATATTCAGCCAGTTTATCCAGTAGCAGTGCATCTGCCGGAAAATCCGGGAAACCCTGAGATAAATTAATCGCCTGGTGCCTGGCAGCCAATTGAGACATCTGGCTAAAAATGGTGGTGCCCACCTTTGGCAGTTTGCTGTGCAATGTCATAGCGGCAAGAAAAAGTTGCGAAAACCGGCTTGAATGCTATCATTTAGCCCGTTTTATGTATAGACATCTAAACGCTTAAACGTTTAGCAACCAGGTTCAGATAACATGAATAATACAGCCCAGCTGCATCAGCTTAATCCTAACGCCATAGCGCTGTGCGCTTTAGGTCGCTGGATCGCCAGCCGTCATTGGGTACCAGCCACCGGCGGAAACTTTTCTATAAGAAGCTCAGAGCACAGTGCTTTGGTTACCGCATCGGGTAAAGATAAAGGTGAGCTTAGCCCACAGGATTTGCTGCCGGTGAGCTGGCAAGGCGCAGAGCTTAGCTGCCCCGGCAAGCCATCAGCCGAAACAGCGTTACATGCGCAGCTTTACCAGTTAGATGGCCAAATTAAGGCCGTATTGCATACCCACTCTGTACAAGCTACGGTATTTTCACGCCTGATAGCCGAAGATAGCTACCTGTTCAATGGTTATGAAATGCAAAAAGCCATCAGTGGTAACACCAGCCATGACAGCCCCTGCCCTCTGGCACTGTTTGACAATACGCAGGACATTCCAGCGTTGGCTGACCAAGTCAGCCAACGCTGGCAGCAACAACCTTTGAACTGGGGTTTGCTGGTGCGTGGTCACGGCCTTTATGTTTGGGGTCGCAGCCTCGACGAGGCAAAAAGACATTTAGAAGGCTGGGAATTTCTTATAAACTGCGAACTGGAAAGGTTAAAACTAGCAAGGTAGACCGTGAAGTATTCCGCTATTGTTACCGATATTGAAGGCACCACCAGCCGTATCAGCTTTGTCACCGAGGTACTGTTTCCTTATGCCGCACGCGAGTTGCCGGCGTTTATCCATGCCCGGCAGCATGACCCGGATGTGGCCGCCCAACTGCAGGCATGCCGGCAGCTGATGCAGCAAAGTGATGCCAGCATAGAGCAGATAAGTCAGCAATTATTGCAATGGATCGCAGCAGACGAAAAAGTTACCCCGTTAAAAGCACTGCAGGGCATGGTATGGCAACATGGCTACCAGACCGGCGCCTTTACCGGCCATCTGTACGACGATGTTGTCAGCCAACTGCAGCATTGGCACAGCCAGGGGGTTAAGCTGTACGTGTACAGTTCCGGCTCTGTTCAGGCACAGCAACTGTTGTTTCAGTACAGTGATGCAGGTGATTTAACGCCATTATTCAGTGGCTATTTTGACACCCGTATCGGGGCGAAACGCGATATTTCCTCTTACGCCGCCATTTTGCAACAGTTACAGCTGCCGCCAAAGCAAGTGCTGTTTTTATCTGATGTTACCGCAGAGCTGGATGCAGCAGCACAGCTGGGTATCGACACGGTGCAGTTAATCCGGGAAGGGCAACCGGCAACAAAACATAAAACGGCCACCGACTTTTATCAGATTGCGGAGTAAAAAATGAGTCATTTAACCATATTCAGCGCTGATGACCCGTCACAAGCGCTGTTTGCCAGCAGCGATGTTGCAGCCATTGTGCAACAGTTACAGCTGGCCGGTATCCGCTTTGAACGCTGGCAGGCAACAGCACCGATCGATGCACAAAGCAGCCATGAGCAGATACTGCAGGCATATGCCAGTGACATCGAAAAACTGAAAACCGAGCGCGGCTATATTACCGTTGATGTAGTGTCGCTCAGCAGCAGCCATCAGGAGAAAGCCGCACTGCGGCAGAAATTTCTGGCAGAACATACCCACAGCGAAGATGAAGTGCGTTTTTTTGTCCGTGGCCAGGGCTTATTCTGCCTGCATATCAACGGCAAGGTATACCAGATACTGTGCCAGCAGAATGACCTTATTAGCGTGCCGGCTGGCACCACACACTGGTTTGATATGGGCAGCGAGCCGGAGTTTACTGCTATTCGCCTGTTTAATGACCCGGCAGGTTGGGTAGCCGACTTTACTGGCAGCAGCATCGCCAGTCGCTTTCCGTTGCTGGCGTAAAACAACGCCTTAAACACCTGCTACCCCGCAGCTAACTGGTAAAATCCGCCTTAACTGATACCTTTTAAGGCAACGTCTGCGCCAAAATGATGCAACTTATCACAATAAGCTGACCGGAAGCCCCGTACTTTCGGCAATATTAGCATTGGTGCATTTTATGCAGCAGCTTTATGCCAAAAGTGTTAAGCATCAATTCAGCGTTGTTAATGATAATGCAATATTTGTCGACTAAAACCAGCGGCTAATACATGAGACTGAGTGCTATATAATGCCAATGCATACACCCATGCGCGGCCTGCGTTGTTTTTGCGTCGCTGCGGATTGTTTAAGTTTCAAGGAAACTGCGAAAAGGCTGTACCTGACACCTTCAGCAGTCAGTCACCAGATCAAACAACTGGAGGACAACCTCAACCTGCAGTTATTCGAACGCCAGACCCGTGCCATAGTTCTGACTGAAACCGGTAAGCGGTTTTATCAGGCGATAGAACCTTTAATGCATCAACTGGCGATGACGATAGGCGAGTTCAGTCAGGCGCAGCGCATGCTGGAAGTCAGTATTTCCATGCCGGAGTTTTTTGCCAGTGAACTGTTTGTCCCGCGCTTAATTGGCTGGTCAGAGCAATACCCGAACATTAACCTGAAGCTGGAAACGGTAAAATCGCGGCGTGAAAGCCCAAAATACACTGACTTATCGATTATTTTATCCGGCAAAACACCGACTGAAATCGTCGCATACGACCTGTTCCCCATCAGCTATGTGCCAGCCTGTAATACACAGCAGTATCATAAATGGCACAGCAAAGGTTATCGCGTACTGGAACAGGTGCCGTTGATCCTGCATCAAGCCAGACCCCATGCCTGGCACCAGTGGGCAGAACATGTTGGCTACCATAATTTTCAGCCGAAGCAGATTATTCAGCTCGACAGCATGTTCAGTGTTGCCCGCGCCGCCCAGCAGGGCTTAGGCGTGGCGTTAATACCCCTGCCGATAAGTAACGGCTGGTTTACCAACGGCAGCCTGCAACGCCTGTTCGAGCAGGAGCTGCTCAGCCGAGACCGTTACTATCTGGTGCGCCACGACAACGACCCGGCCCGGGACGAAATACAGCTACTGATCGACTGGGTGCTGCAAAGCTTCCTGCTCAAGAGCAGCAGCCCCTTAGCAACACTCGCCTGACAAACTACTGCATATCCATCAACTGATTTAATGGCGATCTTCAGATCGCCATATGCTTTTCAAGGAAGGCTAACATACGCTGCCAACGCTCTACGTTGTTTTCCGGTTTATAAAAACCATGACCTTCTTTTTCTTTTACCAGCCACTCATAGGGGTGGCCCCGTTCATCAAAGGCTTTTCTCAGCACTTCTGCCTGCACCAGTGGTACACGCTGATCTTCCGCACCATGAATAATCAACACTGGCGCTTTCAGTTTATCCAGATTATGAATCGCCGACTGGCCCTTTAATACCTCATCGCTGCGGCCGATATAGGTTTCCAGAGTATCAATACCTAAGTTGTGCTCTGTGGTATCACCTTCTTTATACATCAGTGATAAATCTGACATACCAACAAAGTTAATCGCGCAGCGATAAAGCTCCGGCTCACGGATAGCACTCATCAATGACGCATAGCCGCCATAAGAGCCACCATAAACGGCCACTCTGCGCTCATCTGCAATACCCTGTGCAATAATGTGGCGCACTCCATCGGTCATGTCATCAATCATCAGTGTGCCCCACTTTTTGTAGCCCGCAGTTAAAAAGGCTTTACCAAAGCCACCTGAGCCACGAAAGTTCGGTTGCAGTACCGCATAACCATGAGCAGCCAATACTTTGGCATCGTCCTCCATAGCAGACATTGAATCACGCACGCCATGTGGTCCACCATGTGGCATCAGCACCAGCGGCAGGTTTTTAGCTTCACGGTCATGTGGCAACGTTAACAAAGCGACAATTTCCTGGCCATCACGCGCTTTGTAAGTAATGCTTTGGGTTTGCGATATCGCCTGATTTGCAAACCAGGGGGCGGCTTCCAGCAAAAAGCCGATCTGCTTTTTCTCTGCATCAAACAAGTAAAACGCGCGTGGATCATTTGCAGAGGCAACTTCTAAAATCATCAGTTTGTTATCTGCAGTCGCTGAAGTCAGCTTCACCGCTTTATTTGGAAAAGCCGCCAGTAACCCCTGAATAGTAGAACTGGCTGCTTTATCCTGCACCTCAGTCATAAAATGGCTGCCCAACTGATCATATTCAAAACTGGCGCCAATCAACTCCGCCGCGCGGCCGTTTTTAAAGCTGAAAATTGGAAATATATCGGCGTCTTCGCTAACCATTAATAAGGTTTCGGCTCCCGTCGCTATATCGAGTTTTGCCAATGCCATAGTATTTGTTGTCGCATCAGATACGCCATACACTGCGGCACCATCTTGCGAGAAAGCGAGTGGCGAGAAACTGCCTGCTTTACGCTGGTAAGAAGCAACGGTTTGCCAATCACCACTGCGCTCAGCACGGTGCATAATAATCAACTTGTTATTGTCTTTTGAATCTAACCCTGCGACCAGTCTGGGGTAACCCTCAGCATCAGTCAAAGCTGCTATCACCCCGGCTACCGCTCGGATCGGCGCACTACCAAGGCTGCTTTTGCGCCCGGTTCTGATGTTTAACTTATGAAAAAAAACCAAAGGGTCTCTATTGCGCCAGTTATATTCGGCAATAACAACGTTATCTTCTTCTTTTGGCAACCAGTCGATCACTGTAGACACTGTTGTACTTTTGTCTTTGGAACTTACACCGGTTAAAAACAAAGACCTTTTGCCGTTTGCATCCATTGCGAACAACTCACCTGTCGCAACAGGCTTTTCCAATGCTCCACCCTCCCGGGCAATATTGAGCATCAAACGTTCATTGTTAGCCCAATCAAACCCCCCGATAGAGTCTTTACCGGAAAAGTGGCGTTGAGACACTAACTGCATTTTTTGGCGGTCAATAACAACTAGCTCTATCTGGCCGTCTGCATCACGACGTGTTGCTGCCAAATACTGTCCGGTGGGCGAGATTTTGACTTCAATAAACTGTTCGTGCCGGGCGAAATCTTCCAGAGTAAGACCCTGAGCCTGCACTGACATACATAATCCGCACAGCATGGCTCCAATCCATCGTTTGAACATCCCAGATCCTCTTTACGTCTCCATTAATCCTGTGAAACATGCTATCAAAAAATGCTATTTTAGCGATACCATTTATTTACACCGGACCAATCCCAAGATGTATTACAGCTGAATGAACCGGACAGATGAATTTTTTTCACTTGTCAGGTTTTTTTTTATCGTTTGTCAGTTCTAGTGCTTTTGCTCAAAATTACTCCTGCAGACCGACAGCGGCTGCTTGGATGGGAAATTGGGAGCAACACATTATGAAAGCGAGATCAGTTAAGTTAGGCAGTTCTTTGGCGTTGATGCTGATGGCCTCGGGTTCATTTCTCGCATCAGCCAACACCAATGGCTATAAAATGGTACTAATTGAAGATACACCTGGCGTAGCGGCTTTACAGGCCGGTCAGTTCGACCAGGGTATTACTGAAACCTTAGCCAGCAACAGTGCAGAAGTAGATAACTTCTCACGCCAGATGAGCCTGTGCGTTGGCTTCACTAAAAGCGGCAAACTGCAACAAGCAGAAACAGCCTGTGACAGTGCCGTTTCAGCTGCACAGCAGTTTCATTATGTCAGCAGCGGCGAAAAACGTGAAATGCGTGCCTATGCCCTGACTAACCGTGGCGTTCTGCGTTTACTGCAGAACAACAACCTTGCTGCTCTGGCTGATTTTAGCCGCGCAGCGGAATTAAACCGCAGCGATGTTAACCTGCACAACCTGCAGCGTTTAGAGTTAGCTCTGAATAAAGCAAACAGCGGTTTAGATGTAGCTATGGTATCGGCAGAATAAGCACTGCTGATACTGAAATCAGCTTAGTGCAGAGTAAGCGCCTGCACCTTGTCTGATAGCAGTACCCGGCAGTAAACAGAGTAAGCGCCTGTTCACTGCTTCGACTATTACACTCCCCCGTGTGTATCACAGAGTTACTACTCCCCGGTGTAACTCTGTTTTTTTATCTGTAACTTTGTTTTTATCCGGCGAATTGCGCCAACACACCACCTGCAATATCAGCCTGTGAGTAAACGCCGGTATCCAGTACCCAACCGGTCACCAGTTCTGCTGGTGTGACATCAAATGCCGGGTTAAATACATTTGCCTGCTCCGGCGCCCAGATGGCACTACCAAAGGCTCCGCTGACACCGCGTACTTCACTACCATCACGTTGCTCTATCGGGATAGCACTGCCATCGGCACAGGCTAAATCGACTGTGGTATGCGGAGCTACCACGTAAAATGGCACCTGGTGATAATGCGCCAGCACGGCCAGTGAGTAAGTGCCTACTTTATTGGCAAAATCACCATTGGCGGCAATGCGGTCAGAGCCGACAAAAATACGGTCGACCTGGCCACGCGCCATCAGCATAGCGGCCATATTGTCGCAAATCAGCTGGTACGGAATGCCTAACTGCTGGCATTCCCAGGCGGTTAACCGTCCGCCTTGCAATAGCGGTCGGGTTTCGTCCACCCACAGGCGGATATTTTTACCCTGCTGATGCGCCAGATTAATCACCCCGAGTGCCGTGCCGACGCCGGCTGTTGCCAGGCCGCCGGTATTGCAGTGTGTCAGCAGCTGCTCGCCCTGTTGCACCAGCGCCGCGCCATGCTCCGCCATACGCTGGCACAAGGCTACATCTTCGGCAAATAACTGTTCAGCACAGGCGATAGCGGCCGCTTTGTAATCATCCTGCGCCAGCGCAGCTATCATCGTATCAAGATTGTTCATCAGATTAACCGCGGTTGGCCGTGCTGCACGCAACACCTCAGCATCCAGCAGCAACTGCTCGCGGCTGTCGCCGCAGCTAGCGCGGTATGCCAGTAACAGGCAGGCGCCAATACCAATAGCAGGGGCACCGCGCAGTTGCAGTGCTTTAATCATCGCAACCATAGCGGGCACGGTTTGACACAGCAGCCAAAGCTGGCGCTGCGGCAACAAGGTTTGATCCAGTACAAATAATTCGCCCTGCACGGTTTTCAGGCTGAGTGAGGTCAAGTTTTTCATAGCTTATTCCTGTTTGGCGTTGCAGACGTCTATAAGGTTTGCGATTATGCAGGCCTGCTTTTTTCAACACAAGTATGGAACCGACACTATGGCCGAATACCGCACCTTTACCACTGATGACGCTATGCGCTTTGCCGACGAGCATAGTGGCTTATTTGGCGATCACAGCAAGTTAAGCTGCGAGGAATTTGGCGACGGTAACCTGAACCTGGTGTTCCGGGTTAGCAATGACAAAGGCACCAGTCTGATTGTAAAACAGGCACTGCCTTATGCCCGCTGTGTCGGTGAAAGTTGGCCACTGACGATAGACCGCGCCCGTATTGAAGCGGAAGTACTGCTGAAACACCGTAAACTGTGCCCGGATCACACCGTAGAGGTACTGCACTATGACGCTGAGCAGGCCGCTATTCTGATGGAAGATTTAAAAGATTACCGCATTTTGCGCACCGAGCTGATCAGCGGCAAACAGTTTGCGCATCTGGCGCCGCAGCTGGCCACCTATCTGGCACACACCCTGTATTTCACCAGTGACTTCGCCCTGACCGGGCCGAATAAAAAGCAGCAGGTTGGCCGTTTTCTCAACCCTGAACTGTGCCTGATCACCGAAGACTTGTTCTTTACCGACCCGTACTGCAACCACGAACGCAATAACATTCATCCTGCAATTAACAGCGAAGCCCAGCAATTGTGGCATGATGAATTACTGCAGGCGGAAGTCGCGCAGCTAAAAGCTGACTTTTTATCTAAACCGCAGGCATTGCTGCATGGTGATGTACACAGCGGCAGCATTTTTATTAATGACGAAAACTGTAAGCTGATTGACGCAGAGTTTGGTTTTTACGGCCCTATTGGTTTTGACGTCGGTAGCCTGATTGGCAACCTGTTACTTAACTATCTGGGGCATTTCGGTCTAACGGCGGACCACGAAACCCGCCAGCAGCATCAGGACTATCTGCAGCAGCAAATCCGCCTGCTATGGCAGCAATTTGCACAGCAGTTCAAACAGCTGATGGAGACTGAATGCCGCGAGCCAAGTCTACAAAACAGCCGCTACCAGCAGCATTTTATGCAACAGATATTTGCCGACGCTTTAGGTTACGCTGGCTGCGAACTGATCCGCCGCACTGTTGGCCTGGCACATGTGGCTGACCTTGACAGCATCGGCGACAATGACCTGCGGGCTCAGAGTGAGCGCAAAGCGTTACAGCTTGGTCGTGAGCTGATTATGCAACGCCGTGAACTGAGTAATATTGATCAGGTGCTGACGTTACTTCGTTACCTGAAATAAAAATTAAAGAAACTGCAACAGAGTGTCGCTTTATCTACTGATGGATAATGCGCACAGCTAAATTGACTGTGAACAGTTGGTTACACTTTCGCACTGTACCCAAGCTGATGCGCGCTGTAGGCTGCAAAGGCATGGCTGCCGTTGGTTATAGAGGTACATTTGGCGCTCTGGGTTTATCACAAATATTTCGCTGCTGCGGTGGCGGTGCTAACTGCCTGTATACTCTCAGTTTTATTGGGCGTCGCCGTTAGCAGCTCAGTGCATTATAGTCTGCAACAGAGTACGCAGGAATACCTGAGCCGCGTCGATGACATCGCAACAGAAACCCAGCACACCCTCGATCAACTGAATGCTATGCCAGCACAGCACTGCAGCGCGGCTGATTTGGCCGCAATCCGGCAGTTGTTGCTGGGGACACGTTATATCCGTGATATTACTTACTATAACGGCAATGATGCCATCTGCTCAGCCAGCGCCGGTAAGCTCAGCCAATACCCGGTAAGTGATGACCCCAGCTTTTATTCGGTGCGTAACAGCAGTATCTGGCTGCAGCAACCACTGGGCGATATCAGCCAGCGCCTGACTGGCACCGTCGTGCGCCAGCAGCATTACAGTGTCACTATTGTCAGCGATATCGACAGCCTGCCACCACGGCACGATGTGCGCTGGCAGCTGGTGAATATTGCCGGTATAGCGGTAGCCCATATCAGTGGCAAGCGTGGAGTTTATCAGAGTGCACAGCCTGAAACCTTTGCCAGTCTGCAGTGGCCGGATTATTACTATCATCAGTGCTCTGCCTATTCCCGATTTTGTCTGGCGCAGCAGTTTAGCTTTATCTTATTGCTGCGAAATTATCCGCTGCAGAGCACTGTTGTCATCCTGGCGCTGCTGGCACTGAGTGTTCTGGCCTGGTTTGGCTGGCGCCAACTGGCTGTGCGCCGCCACAGCCTGCGCTACCGGGTAAGCAAAGGCTTAAAGCATGGCCATTTTTCAGTGGTGTTTCAACCCATCATCGATTTAGAGCAAAATCAGGTTACCGGCTGTGAAGTGCTGGCACGCTATCAGGACCCGCTTGGGCAACTGAGCCCACTACAGTTTATTCCGATGCTGAGTAAGCTTGGGCTAAGCAGCCAGTTCACGTGCTTTATCGCCCAGCAGGCACTTAGCGGTTTGAGCACAGTACCGGGGTTATCTGAGCAATTTTACTTGTCGCTGAACGTTTATCCGCAGGATATTGCCAGTGGCCAGATCCTGCAATTACTGCAACTGCCGGAAGTACAGCAACGTAAGATCAAACTTGTACTGGAAATCACCGAACAGCAGGAACTGAGCTTTAGTCGTTCCAAACAGCATCTGGCATCACTGAAAGCCGCAGGCTTGCTGCTGTCGATTGATGACTTTGGCACCGGCTATTCCAACCTCGCCGGATTACGCTCGTTAAACGCTGACTATCTGAAAATTGATAAAAGCTTTATCCAGGACATGGAAGCGGACAGCATTAAATCAACATTAATACCGAAGATCCGCGACATTGCAAGGTTACTGAACTATCGCATTGTCGCAGAAGGCATCGAAAATCTGGCTCAGGCCAGCCTGTTGCGTTCACTGGGTATAGAACTGGGCCAGGGCTGGCATTTCGCCAAGGCGATGCCACTGGCAGAGTTTGCCGATTATTTACAACAATTTTCCCACCAGCAGCGCAAAAGCAGCTGAAATAGTAGTCCAGCCAAGCTAAGGTTGTAGTCTGCTCAGGCAAACCGGAGATGAAGATGCTGCAATTACACCAGGTAAACCGCATCTGGCAACAGGCACCTCACAACGCTTTTACTGATCTGATCGATTTTAACGGAGCCTTGTGGTGCGTCTGCCGCGAAGGCAGCAGCCACGTATCCGGCGATGGCGCCTTACGCATTCTGCGCTCTGAAGACACGCTAAACTGGCACAGTGTCGCACTGATCCAGGACGACGGGGCCGATCTGCGCGATGCCAAATTCAGCCAGACACCAGATGGCAAGCTGTTGTTGCTTGGTGCCGGGGCCCTACACGACCGCAGCAAATGTAGCCACAAATCATACATTTGGCAGTCAGATGATGGTGCTAACTGGTCTGCTGCAACGGCTATTGGTGAACATAATATCTGGTTGTGGCGTATGGCATGGCGGCATAAGCAGCTGTATGCACTGGGATATAAAATCGGCAAACCTCACTTTATGCGACTGTACCATAGCGCAGACCAGTGCAATTTCAGTGCTGTGGCCGATATTTACAGCGGCAGCTATGCCAATGAGAGCGGCCTGCTGTTTGACAGTGCCGGCACTATGTTGTGTCTGTTGCGGCGTGACCCGGAGCACGGTTTGTTCGGCCAGAGCAAACCGCCTTACACTGATTGGGTTTGGCAGGACATTGGCTGTCGCATAGGCGGACCACAGTGGCTTAAACTGCCTGATGGCAGATTGCTGTGTTGTGTCAGATTATATGATAACGAGGTACGAACCAGCCTGTGCTGGTTAGACAGCGCAACTGGCCGGCTCACAGAAGCGCTGGCGCTGCCCTCAGGTGGCGACTGCAGCTACGCTGGCATGGTGCTGCGCGGCAACACACTGTACATCAGTTACTATTCATCACATGAAGAGACAACAGCGATATACCTCGCTGTTGTCTCACTGGCGGCCGATAACTAGTACTTCACACTACAGCCATAAGGTTTACTGATTGCAGGATCGGGTGTTTCGCCGGCTAACACCGCTTTAGCCGCGTTGGCAAACAACGGTGTTGCTTTGGCGATATCATCTACTTTTGCCGACGGAATACTGTCAATGCCACCCATATACTGCAATACGCCGGCTTTATCTATCACATACATATGCGGTGTTGTTTTTGCGGCATACGCTTGACCTACCACACCAGACTCATCAAACACTACTGCAGTAGGTGCAGCATTGCGGCTGGCAGTCAGATCATCTGCTTCTGAGGGTGAAACGTGGCCCTGCTTACCAGGCGCTGATGAAATAACACTGAGCCAGATCACATCCTGCGCCGCCATCTCTTTTTGCAGCGCCTGCATATTGCCCTGATAGTGCTTTTTCACAAACGGACAATCGTGATTGGTCCACTCCAGCACGACGGTTTTACCGGCAAAGTCGCGCAAACTGTGGCTGCTGCCTTTAGAGTCAATCACCGTAAAATCCGGTGCCGGCGCGCCAATCTGCGGCGCAGCCGTTAAGCCCAGCGACAACACAGCAGCCGATGCTGCTAATACTAAATGACGTAATTTCATCTTTATGTCTCCTGTAAGCTATCAATTTTCACTAACGTTCAGGGTTGCCGGCTTAACCGCGCCAGCGCTTGCGGTACCGTATCAGGCGTTAAAATCTGCGGCAGCACTTCAGGCTGCTGCCCAGGCCAATACAATACGTACAGCGGTACACCATCGCGCTGATACAAGCGCAGATATTTGGTAATAGCTGCATCACGCAACGTCCAGTCGCCTTTCAGATAAGTCACATCGTACAGTGCCAGTGCCGCTTTGGTACTGTCGCTGCTCAGTGCTACCCGCTCATTTACCAGACAAGTGATACACCAGTCGGCCGTCATATTCACCAATACCGGCTTACCTTGCTGGCGTAGCTCACTAAGTGTGCCGGCAGACCAGTTTTGCCATGACTGCTCTGATGCAGCTGTCTCTGCCTGGTTGCGCTGCTCATAGGGTGCTATCGCCGGCAATACTAACGCCAACAGCAGTAATACCGCTGCCAGCATGACACTACCCTTCCCGGCCAGAGATAACTGGCGCCGCCCCCACAGCCAGCTCGCCGCCGCGATACAGACTACGCCAATCAGCAACAGCGCCTGAGCATCAACACCACTTTGACGGCCATATACCCACAGCAGCCAGACCGCACTTAAATACAGCGGGTAAGCCAGCCATTGCTTCAGCGTATCCATCCAGACACCGGGCTTAGGCAGCACACGGGCAAAACCCGGTACAAATGCCAGCAGTAAAAATGGCAGTGCCATACCAAAACCCAGCGCGACAAATACCAGCAGCGCTATAGCCGCATTCTGGCTGACGGCATAACCTAATGCCGTGCCCATAAAGGGCGCTGTACACGGGCTTGCCACTACCACGGCCAGTACACCGGTAAAAAACGCGCCCCTGCTACCACCGGTGCTTGCCAGCGTGTTGCCGCTATTCATCAGGCCAAGGCCAAACTGTACCACGCCGGACAGACTTAGCCCCAGCGCAAACAACAGGTAGACTAATACGGCCACCAGATACGGGTTTTGCAGCTGGAAACCCCAGCCCACGGCAGCGCCGGCACCACGCAGCACAATTAACAAT
>NZ_DATCSY010000403.1:0-9065 GCF_036568245.1 Rheinheimera sp.
CATAACAAACTGTGCGCCCATGATTTGCATAGCATAACGTACGGCCTGACGGATCACCGGCTCACCCAAACGGCCACAGGTACGTTTTAACAGGCCAAACTGTTGCTTCTTTTGCTCATCAGAGTAGTTCACCAGCTTACCGGTTAACAGCAAACCCCAGGCTGAGGCATTAACGAAAATCGAGCTACTGTTACCCAGGTGAGAGCTCCAGTCGCCTTGTGATAACTTGTCACGGATCAGGCGATCAGCGGTGGTTTTGTCCGGCACCCTAAGCAGGGCTTCGGCCAGACACATCAGCACCAGGCCTTCTTCGGTCGACAGTGAGAACTCGTTTAGCAGCGCATCAACACCGCCTTTACCTACCTGCGCCTGACGGATAGTCAGTACTAACTGGCGCGCCCGCTCCCAGGCCCGGCTGCGGGCATTAACACCGATATCGGCTAAAGGTAGCAGGTAATCCAATACCTTATCTTCATCAGCACGATAGAAATCACGAATAGTTTGACGCAGCGGTTGAGTGGCAACCAGGGAACCGTTATACAGCATGGCAGATAGCTTCCTGACAAGATTTGAGAATGCGGCATTTTAGAGAAAAGTCTGCAGTATAGGGTGGTTATTTTTGCCGTTTAACACTATATAATTCTGGCAAAATTAACATAAACCAGAAAAATTACTGATATGAACACACCTGTAAAAAGTAAAGCACTGGACCGGATTGATATCAGTATTCTGGACACGCTGCAGCGCGATGGCCGTATTGCCAATGTGGATCTGGCGAAAAAGGTTAACTTAAGCGCCAGCCCTTGTATCGACAGAGTTAAGCGGCTGGAAAAAGAAGGTTATATCGATGGTTTTGGCGCCAGGTTAAATGCGGCAAAACTGGGTTTTGGTACTGCTGCTTTTATTCAGGTGACGCTGGATAGAACCACCAGTGAGGTGTTTGATAAGTTTCGTGATGCCGTCGTGCAGATACCGCAGGTGGCAGAGTGTCATATGGTGGCGGGCGGTTTCGACTATCTGTTAAAGCTGCGCTTGCCCAATATGGATGCCTATCGCGATATCCTGGCGCTGATAGTCGATTTGCCCGGTGTAGCGCAAACACATACTTATGTGGTGATAGAGCAGGTGAAGAATGACCGCGGCTTGCCACTTAAACCGGCAGACAGCCCGCCGGCAGCGGGCTGATCATTAAAACCGGCGTTGCAGTTGTTACATCCAGCGTTCGTTATTGCGTTTTTTCGGCAGGATAAGCGGTAACAACAGGCCAAACAGCAGACCAGCCAGTAAAATCAGTGAACCCAGCACCATGGGTTTTTCCCAGATTGAGCTCTGAGTGTTTTCCAACTGCACTTTAAGCTGTTCATAAGCACGGTTGGCCTGCTCCAGTTGTTCCTGTGCCGTCTGACGTTCGGCTACGGCCTGATTCAGCTGGCTGTTTAACTCGTCGCGTTGTTGCTCCAGCGTCATAATTTTCTGATTATGATCGGCATACTCGGCTTTTAACTGTTCCAGTTGTGATACCAGACCGGGGCTAAAAGTAACATGTTCCTTAGGTAGCCACCCTGTCTTATCACCCTCATACTGAATTTGTACGTAGCCGGTATCGGCATCTTCTCCCAAGTAAGTCACGCTTTGGCCGGCATTAATCGTGCCGACAATCCGGTACTGATTACTGGGGCCTGAATGCAGGTAAACAAATAAGGCGTCGCTGATAAAGGCTGGCTTGCTTTCTGTCTGGGCGGCAGCTGAACCACAATAGGCTAACCAACATGCTGAAAATAATACCAGCAGGGAGCTTTTAATTAATCTGAACATAGGTATCCTGAGCTTATTTTTATAAAACAGCTTTGCAGCCAACACCTTGGATGATAGGGAGTTGCGCGGCAATTGACAAGGTTTAAAACGGTGGCGGCCTGTGCCGGACACACCATAGCAGACAGAGTAGCAGATGAGTACTGAACTTGAGCTGAAGTTTTTATTAGCTCCAGCATATTTACCGCAATTACAGGCCAGCCTGACGCAACTGGGCAGAATTGACCATCATGAGCAGGCAGATCTGCTGAACGCATATTTTGATACTGCCGGTAACTGGTTTCGCCGCCATGACATGGGGCTGCGTAGCCGGTTGAAGCGGGGCAAATATGAGCAAACGATTAAACTGGCCGGTACCCAGCATGGCGCTATGCAAATGCGGCCGGAATATAACGAGCCCTGTATGTCAGTGGTGCCACAGTTGGCGGCTTTCCCGCATCATATCTGGCCGGAAAAGGCTGATATAGCCGGGCTGCAGGCAGAGCTGACTGAGCTGTTTCGTACCGACTTTAACAGATGCAGCTGGCAGTTACAGTGTGCAGACGGCACAGAAGTCGATCTGGTTTACGATCGGGGCCAGGTGATTGCCAATGGCAAAACACAGCCTATTGCTGAACTTGAGCTCGAATTATTAGAAGGCGATCCTCAGCAGCTTTTTATTCTGGCAAGCCAGCTTATTCAGCTACTGCCGCTGCAAACCGGTTGGTTAAGTAAGGCTGCCCGCGGTTATCAGCTGGCGTTTGATACTAAGCTAAAATTGCCCTCAGACACTGGCACAACGTTACTGGCGCAGGTCAAAGCGCTGCAGCAAACCGAAGCCTGCTATCTGCAGCAACAGGATGTATCGGTGCTAAGTTTTGCGGCAGCTATCATGACTGCCATTGCCGCTGGCACGGCCGGGATTGGGCAACTGCAACAGCTGAGTGTTACCGCATCGCGTCTGGCACAACAGCTTGCCGCCAACCAGCCGGTATTTGCGTTGCAGGAATATAACTTATTGCTGCTGAGCCTGTCGCAGTATCTGTACCAACATGCCTGAGCCGGAGTAAACGATGATCGAGCAAAGCGTTGTACTGTCCAGTTATCTTAAACAGATATTAAGCCGGTTTGATTTAACTGCGTTAAACGCTGATGCGTGCAGGCAACTGGCAAGGCTATTCAGTGCCAGCAGCTTTATTGCCCGTACTTTGCAGCAGCAACCTCAACTGCTGGCAGAGTTTAGCGACAGCCCGGCGCTTATTGCGGCGTTGCAGCTTAACAGCAGTGTGCCGCCACAACTTGAACAGCTTGAGGAGCATGATGCTTTTGCTCAGCTACGCCAGTACCGCAATGCCCAGCTGTGCCGTATTCTGGCTGCTGACATTTTGCAACTGCAGGATATTACCGCCAGCCTGATACAGGTGTCGCAAGTGGCGGATCTGACCATCAATGCGGCCTATCAGTGGGCGTATCAACAGCTATCTGAGCAATGGGGCACACCGCTGGATCAAGATGGCAAGCCGATGCCATTACTCATTCTTGGTATGGGAAAATTAGGCGGTGGTGAGCTGAATTTCTCTTCCGACATCGACTTAATTTTTACCTATCCGGCGAACGGCGAAACTCAGGCCGGACGCCGTAGTTGTGAGCATCAGCAGTTTTTTACCAAACTCGGCCAGAAGCTGATCGCAGCACTGCATCAGGTTACCGCCGACGGCTTTGTATACCGGGTTGATATGCGGCTACGTCCTTTTGGTGACAGCGGCCCCCTGGTACTAAGCTTTGCTGCAATGGAAGATTATTATCAGGAGCAGGGCCGGGAATGGGAGCGCTATGCGATGCTCAAAGCCCGGGTGCTGAATCCGGATGGTGTGCACAGCACCGAGCTGACAAAGCTGCTGCGGCCTTTTATTTACCGGCGCTACATCGATTTTTCTGCTATTGAGTCATTACGCCGGATGAAGCAGCAGATCGAGCAGGAGAACCGCCGTCTGAACCGGCGCGATAATATTAAACTCGGCATTGGCGGCATCCGTGAAGTAGAGTTTATTGTGCAGACGTTACAGCTGATCCGCGGAGGACGTATCCCTGCAATGCAGCAGCCGTCACTGCTCAGCGCACTTACGGTATTGGCCGATGAAAGCATTTTAACCGCTGAACAGGTTGCACTGCTGCGGCAGGATTATTTGTTGCTGCGCCGTGTCGAGCAAGCATTACAGGGTATAGACGACAAGCAAACCCAGACGTTGCCACAGGATAGCCTATTGCAGGCGCAGTTGCTGGCATCCCTTGGCATGTCAGATTGGCCACAGCTGCAACAGCAGATTGATAAGGCAATGGCGCGGGTACATCAGCAGTTTAAACTGGTGATTGATAACGGTGAAGAGCCCGACCAGCAGGAAATTACGCTGGGCAAATTGATTTGGGACAGTGAGCAGGCATCTGCAGAATTAGCGGCGCAGTTGGACTGGCTTAATCAGCAGCAAGGCGAGGAGCTGATAGAGCAGCTGCAACAGTTTAAGCAGGATTGTCAAAAGCGCAGTGTAGGGCCCCGTGGCCGTGATTTTCTGGCCAAGCTTATTCCGCTGTTACTGCATATGCTACAACAACAGCAAGCGCTGCCAAGTGTACTGAGCCGGGTACTGGGTGTATTTCGCCAAATTGTTACCCGCACAGCTTACCTGGAGCTGTTGTTTGAAAACACGGCTGCACTGCAGCAACTGGTGTTGCTGTGTAACCAGAGCGGTTGGCTGGCAGAGCATCTGGCGCGTTATCCGATGTTACTGGATGAGTTGATAGACCCGGCACAGCTATACCAGGTGGCAACAGCCAGCGATTACCGTGACCGTTTGCGTCAGCAGATGCTGCGGGTACCGTCTGACGATTTGGAGCTGTTAATGGAAACGTTGCGCCAGTACAAACAGGCGCAACAACTACGTATAGCTGCTGCCGATATCAGCGGTGTATTGCCGCTGATGAAAGTCAGTGACCATTTAACCTGGCTGGCTGAAGCCATAGTGGCGCAGGTCGTTGAACTGGCCTGGCAACAAATGACGGAGCGTTATGGCTTACCTGCCGGTGCCAGTAACGATAATAAAGGCGTTGCGGTAATAGCCTATGGCAAGCTAGGCGGTCTGGAACTTGGCTATGGCTCGGATTTGGATCTGGTATTCGTACACAACTGCGACAGCCAGGCAGCAACAACGGGCGATAAAGCCATAGATTCGAAGCAGTTCTACCTGAAGTTAGTGCAGCGTGTATTGCATCTGTGTACCACGCGCACCAATAGTGGTGTGCTGTACGATATAGATACCAGACTGCGGCCGTCAGGTAACTCTGGTCTGCTGGCGATTCACATTGAAACCTATGGTCAGTATCTGCAGCAGGAAGCCTGGACCTGGGAGCATCAGGCGTTAGTGCGGGCGAGGGCGATTTACGGCAGCGCCGACTTAATGCAGCATTTTAACCTTATCCGCCAGCAGATTTTAAGCCAGCCGCGCCAACTTGGCAGCTTGCAGCAGGATGTGACAGCAATGCGTGACAAACTGCGCCAGCATCATAGCGGAATGGCTGATGATCCCAAGCACAGTGTCGGTGGTATTGTTGATCTGGAGTTTATCAGCCAGTATCTGGTATTGGGCTACAGTGCCAGGCATGCCAGCCTGTACCAGTACAGCGACAATATCCGCATTCTTGAGGCTGCGGCCGCAGCGGGCTTACTCAGCAGTGAACAAAGTGTCCAATTGCAGCAGGCTTATCAGCTGCTGCGTGGTGCAGGGCACCGCCAGACGCTGGCACCGGCGACCTTGCCGCCAGATGACAGTCTGCAACAGGCCAAATGGCAGGTAGAGCAGGTATGGCGGCAACTGTTTGATGGCGGGACAGACCTTTAGCCGGGTTACTGTTGTTTCGGCTTAGTATCGGCCGTCATACAGTTTTTTTGCAGATGGTCATTGGCTTTGTCGGTGATCACCGCTGCCCTTTCGCGCGGGCAGTAATATGCCACCACCGGTGATTCAAAATCCGGTGCTATCGCCACCGCAACTTCATAGATCGTCTCAATCAGCGTCGTGTCGGTCTGAAAATACTGCTTTACCACATAATCACGCGGTAAGGTCCAGAACAGTGCTATGCCTTCTGCCTGTGAATATTCGGTCAGTTTGGTTTTGACGGTGTCGCCTTCGCGAAAACGCCGGTCAATTACCTGACCGCGCCAGTTTGCTTCACCCGGTACCACAACATTGGCGCGTTGCTGTAGCTGCTGGGTTAAGCGATCGCTGGTATCCGGCAGCGGCAGTTTAAACTTTGACAGCTCCTTGGCGCCATCAGCAATAGAGCCGCGGATTTTCGAGTAAAAATCACTGAAACCCTCAGCCGCGATGTTGGCAGAGTCTTTACGGATCAAAAAATCCGGCTTAGTAAAAATAGCGTAAGCGAAAGCCCCCAGAATCACTAACAAGCTGAGGTTGCGGATCCAGAACCACATTTTAAGTCTCCTTTAATACAAAGAGGGCGCGTTTTCATCAGGCCGGGTTTTAAACCGGCGGTGTAACCACATATATTGTTCCGGAGCGCGCAGCACGACCTGTTCCACCCACTGATTAACGCGGGTGACATCGGCTTTATCGTTGCCGGTCGGAAAAGGTGCCAGCTTGGGCTGCACTTCAATTTCGTAGCCCTGGCTGCCCGGCAAACGTCTGGTAATAACCGGTATCACATCACAATTGGCAGCATTTGCAAATAATAAGGTGCCGGTGGTAGATGCGGTATCTTTTACGGCAAAAAACGGCACAAATTCAGCTTTATTGCGGCCATAATCCTGATCTGGCAAGTAAAAGCATACTTCCTGCTGGTTCAGTGCCCGGATAAGCCCTTTAACGTCACGCTTACCGATCATGTATTTGTTGCTTTTGCTGCGACCATGGTAGGTCAGATAGTCCAGCAAAGGGTTATTGTGCGGCCGGTAAAAGCCGACACTGGGGTGTGTCAGGCCAAAAGCGCGGCAGACACCTTCCAGATGCAGTACATGCGGCGCCAGCAGTAATACGCCTTTGCCTTCAGCTAACGCCTGCTCAATGTTTTCATAGCCTTTAAAATGTGCCAGCTTCTTAATACGCCAGGTTGGCCACCACCAGCCAATGACCGTATCAAACAAGGCCCGGCCGGTTTCTTCAAAGTTACGTTTTACCAGAGCGGTTTGCTCGGCAGCTGGCATATCAGGAAAGCACAGTTCAATATTGCGCTGCGCTACTTTGCGGCGTGATTTCAGTACTTTGTATAGCAAGCGGCCAAAACCCGCGCCTAAAGTCATCAGCACGGCATAAGGTAGCCAGCTGATGAGATAAAGCAACGCTGCGCCAAGCCACAACAACCAATAATTCGGCAACAAAAAGCGCCAGCTAAACTGCGGAGCCTGAACCACGCGATATCCTCAGCAAAAAATGAAAGCGCTATTGTAGCGAAAAATGGCGGGGGAGATAGCAGAAACTGGTAAGAGGTTCACCGCAGACGCGGTGAACCTTAACGCAGATTAGTTAGTCAGGGCCTGGTTAATACCAGCCAGATCCTGTTCTGACAAGTTACCTGCTGCCTGCTTCAGTGCCAGAATAGCAATAACGTAGTTGTAGCGTGCACCGGATAAGTTACGGCGCGCTTCAAACAGGTTACGGGTGCTCAGCAAAACGTCAACGATAGTACGGGTACCGACTTCAAAACCAGCTTCGGTGGCATTTAACGCACTTTCAGCTGAAATAACGGCCTGCTCCAGTGCACGGATCGTTGCAATATTGGCATTGATATCGTTGAACGAGCTGCGAACCTGACGCACTGCGGTACGGTAGCTTAGTTCCAGATCCTGGCCTGCTGCAACATAGTTAGCACGGGCTACAGCCGTTTGGGCTGTTGTTGCACCACCACTGTACAACGGCACGCGTAGGTTTAACGCAACTTGCTTACTATCAAGCCGGGGCGTGTTGGAAGAACGCGTGACACCATTTAAAGTATTTTCAGATTCGCTGTCAGAGGTATTGTAGTATCCATCTAATGTAACCGTCGGATAGTGCCCTGCTGCTGCTAAATCAATATCATTCTGCGCAATTTCCAAAGCCAGTTTGTTTGCCTTCAGGCTAAGGTTCTTTTCTTCTGCCAGTTTAACCCATTCATCGGCAGTGGCCGGCGACGGTGACTGGGTAGAAAATTTGTCGGTATTCAGCGTTGCAAGTTCAGCATGATACTGGCCGGTAATTTCACGCAGTGCCTCGCGGGCGGTTTCCAGCGCGTTTTGCGCGGTAATTTCACGGGCAACTGCACTATCAAACTGTGCCTGGGCTTCGTGCACGTCGGTAATCGCCGTTAAACCTACAGCAAAGCGCTGTTTGGTTTGTTCTAACTGACGCTCGATAGAGCGCTTTTCCGCTTCGGCAAAGCCTAAATCGTCACCTGCTTTTAACACATTAAAGTAGGCTTGTGATACACGTACTATCAGCTCTTGTGATGCCGCATCCAGATTGGTCTGGCTTTGTAAGGCGCGTTTCTCTGCCGTGTTCAGGTTTTCCCAATTGGTCCAATCAAAGATTGACTGCGATACAGCAACCCTGGCATTCCAGCCTTTGCTATCGCCATCGACAATCACAATACCGTCTTCCAGAAATTCAGGGCTTTCAGACCAGGTTTTGCTGTAACCTGCGGTTAAATTAACCTGAGGCAGTAAGCTAGCCTTAGAAACATCTATACCCTCTTTGGCGGCATTGCGTGTTGCTACCGCTTTTAACAGCTGTGGGTCTTTTTGTGTGGCTAACTGATATATTTCCTGCAGGTCCGCTGCAGCAATCTGCAGGCTGAACAAACCGAAAGAAGATGCTAACAAGGTACTGATTAAGGTTTTTTTCATTTCTACCAATCCTGGTCAGATAAAAGGAAACTGCATGAATAATACTCTGTTACGATAAACTTCGTAATCATTAAACGGTAAAGTTGCACGCAAGAGTGTAACAGAATGTGAGTGCAGTTATGTCTAAATACAATATCAGCCAGTATCCTTCATTTGGGCCGCAGGATCTGGAAATTCTCGACAAAAGCACGGTTTTCCAGGGTTTTTTCCGCTTAGAGCAATATACATTGCGGCATAAACTGTTCAATGGTGGCTGGAGTGGCACGGTAAAGCGCGAAGTATTTGAACGTGGCCATGCTGTTGTCGTGTTACCCTACAATGCTATGACCGATGAGTTGGTGCTGATTGAACAGTTCAGAGTCGGTGCCAGCACAGATGGGCAAAG
>NZ_DATCSY010000404.1:0-4948 GCF_036568245.1 Rheinheimera sp.
ATCCTTAACGGAATAACCACGTTCGGTGATTTGTTTGATTGCTTCAGCTTTGAATTCTGGTGTAAAACGTTGCTTGGACATGGTGCCCTCCTAAAGTTGTATTCTAACCTAAGGAGTGTCTACTGTTTTAGGGGAAGTCCAAAGTTATTTGCGGCATAAGTCACAAAAACGAGCGTTTCTGGCGGTGTTTTATCTGGCAGTACTGGTAAATATCAGCACGTTACTGTGGCTACACAGCCAAAACCTGTTGCCAGCTCTGCTGCCAGTTTTCTAGTTATTCGCTATTACAGCACTTCACGCTCTTTGGGCCTGCGCCTTGGAATAACATCCGGGTGCAGCGCTTTAATCTGCGCCAGATAGCGTTTAAAGCGCAGCATCAGATCGTCATCCAGTTCGCTTCTGGCCAGCAGTTTTACCGATGCCCGTACGTAGCGCTGGCTAAAATCAGTCACTCTGGCGCCTTTAACCAGGGTTTGCATCAGATTGATCGCAATAGTCGGGTTGGTGGGCATGTAATCAAAGGTTTCGGCAAAGCGGTCAAAGGCGGTATTAAAGTCTTCCCGCTGATAGGCTTGTGCGGCTTCGGTATTGATGATCTTCAGTTTGTTTTTTAACTCTTCATGCCGTAGCTGTTCCATTTCCAGCATGATGCGCTGGGTCTCGGTCAGGAAATCGTCGCGTTCCAGTATATGTTGCAGCTTATCGATATAAACCTGGCTGGCGTATAAATCACCCAGTTCAAAATAGGCTTTGGCCGCATCCATACAGCTGTCGATGGTAATAGTGTGTTGATAAGACAGCGGTATTTCACATACAAGCGCGATAACCAATCCAGAGCTTCTACTTTTGTTTCATCAAACTGCGTCAAATCGGCTAATTGTAACTCGGTGTCATCCCAGCGCTGCTGATAAAAACAGGCTACCGCGTAGCCCAGTCTGGCCCAGGCCGTTGTTTTATACTGCTGCAGCACCTGCTGATAGAACGCTTCTGCCTCTGCATAGCTGCGCAACTTAAGCAGTAATTCCCCTTTGATACGCAGTGCGGCGGCGGTAAATTCGGGCTTTTGCACAACAGCGTTATCGCACTCTGCAATGGCATTTTGGTAGTCCTGCGCGAACAGGCTGACATAGATTTTGCGCAGCGCAATACGGCCTTTTACTGCGCGACTGATACGCTCTTCCAGCTGCTGGTAGGTAAAGGGTTTTAGCAGGTAATCATCGGGTTGCAGCTCTATCATGCCGTGCACTATCTGGCGCTGATTCTCTGCACTGACCATAATGAAACAGTTCAGCGGTGCCAGAAGTTGCCGGGTTTTTAAGGTTTCAAACAGTTGGTAGCCATCTTTGCCTTCACCCAGGTTGAAGTCACTGAGAATAAAGTCGAACGGGATCTCGTGGCATTTAGCGATAGCTTCGTTTGCGTCGCGGGCCAGATGAATAGACTCAAAACCTATTTGCTGGGCCATGGCTTTTATAGACGTTCTGACCGGGGCGCAGTCGTCGATGATCAGAATTTGTTTACAACGATAAAAGCTGGCGTCCATACCTACCACACAATAATCAGGCTGATTATGCATACTAGGTTATGTCGGGTTGCGGAGTAAAGTGTCTGATGCGGTCTGAATTTATGACTGCAGCAGTGAAGCTGCGATCTATCGGCTATATTTTAGCGTATCCATCATTGCCAATTGTTTAGTGGAGACAGGTATGAACTTTCATCGCGTGAGCCATTTAAATCATCAGGGTGTACGGATCAATGAGTTAGTGATCCATTCCTATGAAATGAGCGTCTATCTGGCAGAAGCTGACTATGACGGCCGCAAAGCATTTTTGCAGGATGAAACCGGCAGGGCGCAACGTTTTCATAGTGTGGAAGAAGTCAGGCAGCTACTGGACCGCTGCACCATCTGTAAAGCTTATCTGGTGCATCAGTCCGCGTATGATGAAATGTGTGGTTGTGCAGAGCACGGCGACAATACCTTAAAGGTACCGCTGTTTGTCACCGGTGTCAGTTGATACTCTGATACAGCCGTTGCCACATAGCAGCATTTTGCTGTTTTAGCGCAGCGGCTTTTTGTTTCACGTCGCTTGCCAAAGTGTCTTTATTGTCCAGCAGTTGTTGCAGGGCATGCAGCAGGTTTTGCTCGCTCAGCTCGGCTACACAGTAATCCCCCATACCAAAATCGCTCATCATGGCATGGTACTTGTGGCTCCAGCTGGTCGCGATACAGGGCACACCCTGGCTGAGGGCGTTAACTGCACCGTGAAAGCGTGAACTGATTGCCAGAGCTGCGTTACCGATAAAGGCTTTGACTGCCAGCGGGTCTTCTATCTGAACTATAGTGCACGGCGCTTTAGCGGCAATTTCTTCACACAACTGCGCGTCTTCTTTGCCTTCATGGTTCACCAGTACACATTGCATACCTTGTTCAGCCAGCTTATTGGCTGCAGCGGCGAAGGCAACGATATAGTCAGCGCGCATTTTCTCCGCGTCGGCATGGTTAAACTTAGACACCACTTTGTTGTTCGGGATAAGTGCGGCATAAGGGCCGGGCATCGCGGGTATTTCGTCGTTAGGCCGTGCCGTTAAACCGACGGTAAAGTCTGGCGTCAGCACGACAGAATCAGGCAGGTTTGGCACACAGCTTTGTAAATGCTGTAGCGATACCGGATCACGGACAAAAATCAGCCGGGCGTTGTGAATAATGTCGCGCATCGCGGCTTTGCTGTCTTCGGTTTTAAACGGGCCAAACGCCTGCGGCATAAAAACAAAAGGTTTACCGGCTTTGGCAAAACGCACCACTTCTTTGGCGGTATTTTGCAAAAAGCGCAGCGGCCATTGATCGCCATAGGCAAAACCGCTGGCTTCCAGTATTAAATCAACCTGACGCTCGCTCACCATGCCGTAGCGGTTAAATAAGCGCTGCACTGCAGAGGGTAATTTGCCTATCAGCGGCGTCAGATCTAAGCCGCCACGGCGATACGATAGTTTTTGCCAGGCACCGAGGCGGGCTCGCTCGGGGTAGGGCAGGTTTGGGCCGGGCGGCAGTACCAGTTCGGTCGGTTGGGGTAATTGTTTTAACCCTTCAAGGCATGCCAACAGCATCAGGTAGGCGCCCTTATTACGAAACTGCACACCTTTAATTTCAACAAAAAGCGCTTTACTCATCTGGGTTCTCTCTACTGGTTAACTTTTACAACCTATGCGGTTGAACAGGGGCTATTTAATAGCTCTGGGCCTTTGGTTGTGCTGCCGCTTATGGCGAAAGTGCGAAATAATACGCCAGATATGCTGTAGCAGATACAGGTAAGCCGCAAACAACAGTAAAAATAGCAGCAACATTATGACGTCAGGCACCAGCAGGTATTCGCCGATAATACCAATGCAGGCAAAGATACAGGCCAGCGCGGTGATAAGCATGAGTGACTCCCGCGAGTTAAGCCCCAACCGCAATGAAATGTGGTGCAGGTGCTCGCGGTCGGCCTGAAACGGCGACTGGCCTTTGCGGATGCGCCGCACCATGATGGCTATCATATCCATCAGCGGTATAGCGATGATCCACAGCGCAGTAACAGGCCGGAAGCTGGCCGTTTCACTTTGGGTGCCGATGATCAGCAACCAGATAACGCTAAGACCAATTAACATACTGCCGGCATCGCCCATAAAAATACGCCGGCCGGGGATCAGGTTCAGGTTGCATGCCAGATAGGGTAGCAGTGCGATGGCGATCACCAGCGCTAAGCTGGCATACAGCTGCTGGCCCCACAAGGTCATAAAAATAGCCAGCGTGATAAAGCTGACCAGGCTTAGCATACCCGCCAGGCCGTCAATACCGTCGGTCATGTTAAAGGCATTAATGGCGGCGATGACGGCTATCAGCGTGATGGGGAGGCCCAGTACACCGAGTTCCACTACACCAAAACCAAACAGATTACCCAGGCTGGCAATATGTAAATCCAGGCTGTAAGTCATGGCAAGGCCAACCAGTGTTTGTACTGCCAGACGCAGTTTGACACTTAAATCCAGGTAGTCATCAAATACGCCCAGCACAACAATGACGCCGCTGCAGGCCAGGTAGTAAAAGGGTTGTATGCTGCTGTCGGCAAGCAGCAATAATGCTGTTGCCAGACCGCAATAGGTCGCAATGCCACCAATTAACGGTACCGCACCCTGATGCTGTTTACGGCCACGGGGAATATCTACCAGGCCTATCCGAACGGACAGCGGATACCACAAACCGATAGCAACACAGGCGGTAAAAAAGGCGACTAAATAAAGTGGCAAATGTTCAGACATTACACATCCGGTTGTTAATCAGTGTTAGCATCTATTCAGCTAAGCGTCAGCTGAAATCGGTTATTTATATTGTTCAGAGTTTGTAGCGCAATACGCTATAAACTAAGTGTTTTTTTAATATGCAACAAGTATTGTACACAGTCTGGCAGACTGTCGGGGTGAAAATTCAGCGTGCAAGTGATTAACAGTAATATTCTGATTATCAGTAATATGGGCCCAAAGCCGTCATCGCCATTTCAGGGCAAGTTTGTACATAATCAGGTATGGGCGCTGGCTGCTCTTCATCCTGCGTATCATTATATGCGCTGGCACAGTGACTCTTTGCTGAACAAAATATTGAAATATCCGGTTTTTATACTGGATTTTATCTGGCGCTATATGCTGAGCCGTCGCAGGTTTGATATTGTACACGTACATTTTTTTTATCCGACCATCTATCTGGCGATACTATATAAAACGCTGCGTAACCGCAGAGTGAAAATTGTAGTGACTTGTCATGGCAGTGATATCTATAAGTATCAACCACCGGGTAAACTTTACCGCTGGTGTGCCACTAAGGTTGACCAGTGGATTTTTGCCAGTAAGGCGCTGGCCAGGCACTTTGCTTTGCCGGTACAGCAAGCAGAAGTGTTACCGGCTGGTATTAATGAGC
>NZ_DATCSY010000405.1:0-5498 GCF_036568245.1 Rheinheimera sp.
CCATAGTGGCGCTGTCAAAGCTGGCTGAAGGTCGCTGTGGCAGATCATTGCTTTGCTGCACCCCGCAGTAATGCAGGGTTTTTTGCACAACCTCTGCAACAGAAAAAGGTTTTGCAATATGGTCCTGCATGCCCGCAGCAAAACAAGCTGCTTTATCTGTTGGCAGGGCATTGGCAGTCATTGCCACTATGGGTAAATCAGCCAGCTGTAACTGCTGGCGGATAAGTCTGGTGACCTGATAGCCATCCATTTCCGGCATCTGGATATCCATCAGGATCAGATCATAGCGCCCCGGTTGTTCTTGCAGCATCGTCAGCGCTTGTGGACCACTACCTGCGACATCAATAGTCGCCCCCTGATCCTGTAACAGTTCTGTTGCCACCAGTTGGTTGGTAAGATTGTCTTCAACCAGCAGCAGTGTCAGACCTGTCAGTGGCTTAGTGTTGCTTTGTGTCTGGTTGTGCGCCGGTAACACTGAGTCACCGCTGAGAATCGCCTGCACGGTATTTAGCATCATATCGTGCGTCACAGGTTTCATCAGGAAGCCGTCTAACAGCTGCTGATAGCTGACACTGTGTTTGGTCAGCACTTCTCTGCCATAAGCTGTAATCATGACAACCAGTGGCGGCGTCTGCGCCTGATTGGTCTGTTTCAGGTGATGGGCAAATTCCAGGCCATTCATACCCGGCATGCGCCAATCAACAAACAGAATGGCGTAAGGTTGTCCTGACACATACGCCTGATCCAGCAGCGGTAAAGCTTGTTGCGCATCCCGTGCGGTATCTGCCTGCCAGCCAAATGACTCTGCCATTTCCTGCAGGATCAGTCTGGCGTTGTCGTTGTCATCCACAATCAGCACTTTCAGCGCAGACGGCAGCATCGTAAGTGCTGGGTGCTGTGTAATGTCGCCTTCTTCCGCGCGCTTAACCAGAATGTCAAACTCGAAGGTGCTGCCGTGACCGGGCTCGCTTTGTACACTGATACTGCCGCCCATCAGACTGACCAGCCGCTTACTGATCGCCAGGCCCAAACCTGTTCCACCGTAACGCCGGCTGATAGACGATTCTGCTTGATGAAAACCGCTGAAAATAGCCTGTTGTTGCTCCGCTGTCATACCGATGCCGGTATCTGAAACGGCACAGTGCAAGGTCAGCATATTGCCTTCAGCAGGTTTGGCAGCGATGCTGATAATGACTTCGCCGCTTTCGGTAAACTTAATGGCATTGCCTGCCAGGTTGAGTAATACCTGCTTAAACCGCAGGCTGTCACCAATAATGTGCTGCGGCACATCGGCGGCGATATGAAACAGCACTTCCAGTTCTTTATCTGAGCTTCCTGATGACAGAATAATGCCGATATCCTGCATCAATGTCGGCAAACTGAAGGGATGTGGGTCGAGCTCGAGCTTGCCAGCTTCTACTTTTGAAAAATCCAGAATATCATTCAGCAGCGCCAGCAGTGATTTGGCTGCACGTTGAGTTCGGTCGATATAGTCACTCTGGCGTTTATCCAGATGGGTATTGGCGACTAACTGCAACAGACCCAGAATCGCATTCATTGGAGTACGGATTTCATGGCTCATATTTGCCAGGAAATCAGATTTCGCTTTGCTGGCAATTTCTGCTTGTTCTTTTGCCTGGGCCAGCTCAGTCTCGCGTTTAAGCTGCTCGGTTAAATCAAAGGCAATGCCAAGAAAGCCGGTCAGGTTACCATGTTCATCCATCAGCGCACTGACGTTCAGCCTAACCTGTACCTGCTCTCCCGTTTTGGTGACGTAGGTCCAGCGGTTGATATCCTGCAGACCAAGACGCGCTTTTGCCACAAAGGTGTCAAAACCTGCTGGTACAACCCGGCCCAACTCGTTGCTCAGTAAAGCAGCCCGCTCAGCGACTTCGTCTGCCAGGTGAAAAATACCCGGTGACTTGATTGCTAGCACCTCTGACGCCTGATATCCCAGTAAGCGCTCTGCTGCAGGGTTAAATGCCGTAATAATCCCCTGGGTATCCGTGGCGATAATCGCATAGCCGGCACCTTTTAAAATGCTGCGCTGCAACGTGCTAACACGAGAGATCTCGGCAGTACGCAAAGCCACTTGCTGCTCAAGTTCTGCATTGGCCTGCTTCAGCAGTTTTTCTTCTATCCTCGCCAGTTCAATTTTGTGTTTTGCCAGCTGACGGCGACGCAACAGCAGCAACTGCGCTAAAAATACGATCAGCGTCAGTAGTGCCGTCATGCCGAGAATTTCCCGGAACAAGCTGCGATCTGACGGTAGCTGCAACGCTGTAATAAAACCTGCCGTAGGTGTTAATGCCAGCTGCCATTGCCGGCCAAACAAATTCAGCTCTTGCTGCTGTTGATAGACAAGGTGCTGCTCAGGTGCCTGGCCGTACTGAAAGAAAGTTAACTGCTGATGTTCTGTACTGTCGGTAATTCTGAGCATTACATCGTCGCGCAAGCCGCTGACAGTGCTTAGCACTTCATCAATCAGAATAGACGCATAGCTCCAGCCATAAAGCTGACGCAAACGTTGCTCGGGTTCAGCAGCAGGAGCGGATGATAAGTAGACCGGCATCAGAATTAAAAAGCCCTGCTGGGTTTTCTGATTAGCCTGCACTAATGTGATTGGCGCAGTCAGGCGGATGTCATTATTCAAAGCGGCATCAAGAGCTGCTTTGCGCCGCATCGGCTCAGATCCTATATCGAGCCCGACGGCTTCACTGTTGCGCGCTTCCGGCTCGATATACTGAATGACAAACAAACTGTGTTGATGTGGTTGTAACTGCCTAATGTTAAAGCTGTAATCCGGCCTTTCCTGCGCCATTCTCTGCAGGAAATTTTCCTTTTGTTCTGGTGTAATATGACGGATCAGGCCAAAGCCTCTGGCGCCGGGAAACTCCAGTTTATAATCGCGGCTTCGGGTGTATGTCTGCATATCCTGGTAGCTGAACCGTTCGGGAGAAATTGTCATCACAGCACCACGGGTTCCCCGTAAACCATACTGGTATAAGGTGACTTTTTCGCGCACCCCATCCGTTATCAGCTGCAGACGCTGCATTACCGCTTGCTGAATTCGCTGCCGCTGCTCTGCTTTTTGCTGCGCGGCATAGTGAGAGGCCGTGATATATCCGGCGACTAAAATAGCCAGAGGCAGCCACAGCGACAGGATCAGGCTACGTAGATTAATGGTGCTGCGAATGGCTGTTTGCATCATTTGGGGTTGGACCTGTGCTCTGCTGGCAAAAACGGCTGCAGTATAACGGCCGCGGCGGTAAAGTTTAATGCAAATACCTGTTGGCTAAAGTTGTCAGCTACTGCAGTCGTCAGCAACTGTTTAAGCTGATCCTGGCCATTCTGTACCAAGGCACAGGCCTGCATATCCTGCTGGCGCAGTAAATAATACAACTGAACTAAGTCCAGTCCAGCCTGCTCAGGTGGGACATCACTTTGCAGTTTAGTAATTTCTTGCTGCAAAGCGGCGCAGCTTTGGCGGTAGATTGAAATAAACCCGGTTAAATCGGCTTCCGAAATTGGTTGCTGTTGTTCCAGCGCAAGCTCTAGAGTTTTACTGACATGTGCCAAATCTTCAGCACCCAAAGTAGCGTAACCGCCGCGGATTTTATGCAGGGTTTGCTGTAACTCCTGCCGTTGCTGTGCCTGAGCATAGCTTTGTATCTGGCTGATATTTTTTTCAGCATCAGCCAATAATGTACTGATCATACGAATCAGCTGTGGCTGATGTTGTTGCGACATAGACAGCACAGCCTGGAGTCTGGTGTGATTAATCAGTGCCATTGTTGTAATCCTGTTACCGGGTATCATTAACAGTTAAGCCGTTATTGGCATTTTTATCATACTTCGTCAGTGATTTATTTAATTTCCGTATAGTTTTTCTGTTGATGCTGCACTATAACCAAGATCGGTAAGTATGCAGGATGCAGAATCTATGGCAGTATCAGAAACAGAAAAGCAGGTGATCCTGATAGTTGATGATCAGACAGGGAATATCGCACTGCTCAGTGACATTCTGAGCGACCTGGGAGATATCTATTTTGTTGTAGACAGTACACAGGCATACGATAAAGCCTTGGAGTTACAGCCGGATGTCATTTTGCTGGACATCGAGATGCCGCAACTTAATGGTTTTGAGGTCTGTCAGCAGTTAAAAAACAGCCCTTTGACCTGCGATATTTCTGTCATTTTTATTTCAGCCCTGACAGAGGCTGAGTTTGAATTCAATTCCCTCTCTTACGGTGCGGTAGACTTTATCGCCCGCCCATTCAACCGTGAAATATGCCGCTTACGGGTGCATAACCATTTAATATTGCAACAACAAGCCAGAGCATTAAAACTCAGCCAGCAGCAAATATATGCCGAAAAGCAGCAACTGCAGGTGACATTGAATTCTATCGGTGATGCGGTGATCGCGACAGATGTTGATGGTTGTATCACCTTTATGAACCCGATTGCTGAGCGGATGGCCGGTTGGCGGGCATCGGAAGCGGCAGGCAAACATATCACTGACGTAATGCAATTGCGGGATGCAGACAGTAAGCAGGCCAGCACCAACCCGATAATGCTGGCATTGTCAGAAAAACGCATCGTAGCAATGGCGCTGAATTGCGAGTTAGTCAATCGCAATTCTGCTGAAGCTATACCGGTGGAAGATTCTGCCGCACCTATTTTTGATATTAATGGCGATATGCTTGGCGCCATTATCGTGTTTCATGATGTCGGGCAAGCCAGAGCTCTGGCTACCAAAATGAGCTTTCTGGCCAATCATGATCAACTGACCGGGTTACCAAACCGGGTGCTACTGAATGACCGGATCCATCAGGCTTGTCGTCTTGCTGCCATGATAGAACGTCAGGTTGGCATTATTCTGCTGGACATCGACCAATTTAAATACCTGAATGATTCGCTGGGGCATCAACTGGGCGATGCGTTGCTACTGATGCTGGTGAAGCGGCTGCAAACCGTGCTGGAAGCCGATCATACGTTGGCGCGTATTGGCGGCGACGAGTTTGTACTGATATACCCTGATATTGCCCATATTGAGCAGATCAGTATTCTGGCGCAGAACATTCACCGGGTAATGCGCCAGCCATTTGATATTGATGGTAAAAAATACTCAATGTCGTTGAGTATGGGGATCAGCCTGTATCCGACCGATTCTGCCAGTGAAGAAGAGCTGATGCGCCACGCTGACGTTGCACTGTTTAAAGCGAAGCAGGAAGGCCGCAACCGCTACTGCTTTTTCTCTGAAGAGCTTGGGCAGCGTATGTTAGAGCGGCATCAGCAAGAGCAGCATTTACGTAACGCGATAGAACATAACAGGCTCGAGGTATACTTTCAGCCTAAAGTTGCGCTCGAAACAGGCCGCATCATAGGTGCTGAAGCGCTGGTTCGGATCCGCTCTGAAGACGGAAAAATGGTTTCACCGGCAGATTTTATTCCGTTGGCAGAGGAGACCGGGCTGATTGTACCTCTGGGCAAAGCGG
>NZ_DATCSY010000406.1:0-4838 GCF_036568245.1 Rheinheimera sp.
CGGTATCAGCTGTGCCGCCTGTGCCTGGCTGATTGAAAAACAGTTGCGCCAGTTAAACTCCGTGCATCAGGTGACGGTCAATTCTGCGACGCAACGTTGCCACCTCGTGTGGCAGGCAGAAAAAACGCCCCTGAGCGTTATTCTAAGCAAACTTGCGGCCATTGGTTATCAGGCCAGCCCTTTTGTTGCCGACAATGAAGAACAGGCGTTTAAAACCGAACTGAACCGGTTTTTAAAGCGCTTAGCCGTCTCCGGTATCATGACAATGCAGGTTATGATGCTGGCGGTAGCACTGTATTTTGGCGACTATACCGGTATTGAAGCCTCGCATCAGGGCTATCTGCGCTGGATTAGCCTGGTACTCACCTTGCCTGTGGTGTTATATGCCGCGCTGCCATTTGTCCAAAGTGCCTGGCGCGGTATTAAAGCCCGGCAGCTTAACATGGATGTACCCGTCAGCCTGGCGGTATATTACACCTTTTTTGCTTCAGCTTACGCCACGGTATTCAGCACCGGTGAAGTCTATTTTGAATCTGTCTGTATGTTTACCTTTTTGCTGCAGCTGGGTAAGTTTTTCGAGTATCGTGCCCGCTCCCGCGCCCGGGATGCCACCAGCAATCTGCTGAAGATCATGCCCGTTGCGGCAACGCTGATACAGGGTGACCAGCCGCAGATTGTTTCAGCCAAAAGGCTCCGAGCCGAAGATGTGATACTGGTAAAGCCCGGTGAAACCATCGCCGCAGATGGCATTATTATCAGTGGTAACAGTTCAGCTGATGAATCTATGTTAACAGGCGAATATGCGGCAGTGGCAAAGCAATGTGGTGATAAAGTGCTGGCTGGCAGCACCAATCACGATGGTTTGCTGCAGGTTAAAGTAAGTCAGCCACTGGCGGCATCACATCTGGGGCAGATAATAGCGCTGCAGCAACGAACGTTAAGCCAGAAGCCCGCAGTACTGCAAAAAACTGATCAACTGGCGCGCTATTTTGTTGAGCGCTTGTTAGTGGTTGCGATAGCGACATTTGCACTCTGGTACTTCTGGCTCGACGCCGATCGCGCGTTCTGGATAACGTTGTCGGTACTGGTTGCTACCTGTCCCTGTGCCTTAAGCCTGGCCGCCCCTACCGCTGTTACCTGTGCTCTGGCGAGCCTTAACCGCCGCGGCATTCTGATAAAGCATTCGACTGTACTTGACGTACTGCCTCAGCTGACACATCTGGTTTTTGATAAAACCGGCACCCTGACTGAAGGCCGTTTTTCTATCGCTGAAATTAAAATTCATCACCCGCAGTACAGCCAGTCAGAAGTGCTGAATCTGATAGCCAATATAGAACAGTTTTCAGAGCATCCGATTGCCAGGGCCTTTAAACCATACCTGTCACAGGCTCTGCCATTGACAGACACGGCAATTATTGTCGGTGCAGGTATTGAGGCGCACTACAATAATACGCTTGTCAAAGTCGGTAGTCCGGCTTTTTGCAAACTCAGTACGCCATCGGATGCAATGGTGTTTCTGACAATAGACAATATCTGCGTCGCCGAGATTTGGTTGCAGGATGCCGTACGTCCAGAAGTGCCGCAGCTTATCGCGCGGCTACGTAAAGCCGGTTACAAACTGGCGATGTTAACTGGCGATAATTCAGCGCAGGCACAGCTGCTACAACAGCAATTGCAATTTGATATCATGCGCAAAGGTTGTACACCAGAGCAAAAAGTATCAGAAATCGAACATCTGGTGCACCAAGGGTATAAAGTGCTGATGCTCGGCGATGGTATCAACGATAATCCTGCATTTCACGCCGCGCATGTTTCAGTAACGCTGGAAACGGGCAGCGACTTGTCAAAAAATCAAGCCGATGTGTTATTGTTACAACCCAATATCGGTTTGCTTGAGCACCTGCTGTCTGAGAGCAGTAACGCGCAAAAGGTTATTAAACAAAACCTGTATTGGTCCGCCGGTTATAACCTGCTGATTATTCCATTGGCGGTTGCCGGTTTTGTTTCACCTTATATCGCCGTACTGGGCATGTCATTCAGCTCACTACTGGTGGTTTCTAATTCTTTAAGGCTGCTTAAAAAATGAGTGTTATTTACGTCCTGATCCCAATTGCCATCTTGTTTGTCATCATAGGATTAGCGGTATTTTTTTGGGCTGTTCGCACTAAGCAGTTTGAAGATTTGGATAAGGAAGGTTTTAGTATTCTGTTTGATGATAACAAACCGCAGCCCCACAGTGCCTCATCCGAGGACAAAAAGCATCCACCAAAGCAATGAATACCGATCTACTGGCAGCGTTGATTATCGGTTTACTCGGTAGCAGCCACTGTCTGGTAATGTGTGGTGGTATTGCTGCGGCCCTGCAATTGTCTATGCCATCGCAATCACCTTTGCAAAGGCTGCGTCTGCAACTGCTACTAAGCTTAGGCCGGCTGACAACCTACAGCCTGTTTGGTGCAGCGGTTGGTTATTTTGGCGTCAGCGCCATGCAGGCAGCCGGCGTATCTTTACTTTGGTTAAGATTAGTTGCCGGCCTGTTACTGTTAATGATGGCGCTGTATATCAGCCGGTTATGGTTTGGCCTTATCCATCTGGAAAAACTGGGGCAAAAGTTATGGCGCTACGTACAGCCGTTGGCGAAAAAACTGCTGCCGCTTAACTCCGGTATTAAGGCCTACAGCTATGGCCTGTGCTGGGGAGCATTGCCCTGTGGCCTGGTGTATAGTACGTTAGGCTGGAGTCTGGCCAGCGGCAGCATGTTGCAGGGCGCATTAATCATGTTCAGTTTTGGTATCGGCACACTCCCGGCGATACTGCTCAGTGGCAGTGCGGCGCAACTGTTAAACAAGCTTAAAAACGCTCTTTTACTGCACTACGTCATCGCCGCAGCATTGGCGATTTATGCTTGCTATACGATTTGGCTTGCCATTCGCCGTCTGATTTTCTAACCTAGCCGTCGTGCACCGGTATTTAGCGTAAAGGATGTTATCTATGCAACGCTCTGCAATTAACTGTCAGGACTGTGGCTTCAGCCAGCTGTGTTTACCCTTCTCGCTTAACGACTCTGAACTTAATCGTCTGGACGATATTATTCAGCGTAAAAAACCTTTGCATAAAGCTGATATGCTGTTTGAAGCCGGGCAACCCCAGCGCTGCCTTTATGCGATACGTACAGGTTCGTTTAAAACCTTCACGTTGACTGAGCAAGGCGAACAGCAAATTACCGGCTTTCATCTGCCTGGCGATATTGTCGGTTTTGATGCCCTGAGTAATCAGCTGCACCCAAGCTACGCCGAAGCACTGGAAACGGCCATGGTATGCGAAATTCCGCTACCGAATCTGGAAACCTTACTTGACCAGTTACCCAGGTTACGTCAGCAAATGATGCGGCTGATGAGTGAAGATATTCAGGCCGACCAGCAGATGATGTTACTACTGAACCGCAAAACCGCGGAACAAAAACTGGCGACGTTTTTATCACAGTTAGCGCAGCGCTACGCCAGCCGGGGTTTTTCTGCCAGTGAGTTCCGGCTGACCATGACCCGTAGCGACATCGGCAATTACCTGGGGCTAACGGTGGAGACCATCAGCCGTCTGCTCAGTAAACTGGACAAAGAGCAACTGATCCAGGTTAACGGCAAGCTTATCAGCATTAACGATAAAACAGCGCTGTCCAAGCTGGGAGCCCTTACCGCCCATTGCTAAATTGTTCGCTGTTCTTTGCGCCAGCGCAAGTAAGTCTGAGCCAGTTCACGTTATTTTGGCTACACTTAATGCAATAACCGCAATGTGGAGCAGCTTATGTCAACTTACAGCAATGTATTGGTTGTACTGGATCCAACTGTCGACAAGCAAAAGGCACTTAACCGAGCAATAGAACTTGTCCGTTTACAGGGCGGTAAACTTACCGCTTTCCTGTCCGTTTATGATTTCTCTTATGAAATGACCACTATGCTATCCGGTGAAGAGCGCGAATCGATGCGTCAGGCGGTCATAAAAGACCGTGAACTGTGGATCAGTGATTATCTTGCCGCCGCGCGCGCCGGGGGTGTAAACATCGATATCAAAGTTGTCTGGCACAACCGGCCATTCGAAGCCGTTGTGCTGGCAGTACTGGAAGACAACTATGACTTAGTTATAAAAGGTACTCATGACCACGATGTATTAAAATCGATGATTTTCACACCTACCGACTGGCATATTCTGCGTAAATGCCCCTGCCCCGTGCTATTAGTTAAAGATCATGACTGGCCGCAGGGGGGAAATATTATTGCTGCGGTGAATGCTGGCAGCGAGCAGGAGCATCATCTGGCACTAAATCAGAAAGTAACTGCAACGGCGCTGAAAATGGCGCGCTTACTAAACGCCCAGACTCATCTGGTGAATGCATATCCTGGCACGCCTGTTAACATTGCTATCGAAATACCGGAATTTAACCCGCAGGAATACAACAGCACGATGAAACATCATCATATTGATGCCGTTTCAGCATTAGCAAGCCAGTTTGATATCGACAGTGCACATTATCATGTCAAAGAAGGTATGCCAGAGGATGTGCTGCCTGAACTGGCAACAAAACTGGATGCTGAAATGGTTGTGATCGGCACTATAGGCCGTACCGGTTTATCCGCAGCAATTATCGGCAATACTGCCGAGCATGTAATCGACCGGCTGGATTGCGACGTCCTGGCGGTAAAACCGGCTAATTTTGTCTGCCCGCTGCAGAAAGACTGAGATTTATTACTGACAGCTTTGGTATTGGCGCACGCTTCGTTATAATGTGCGCCATTTTCATTAGTGGTACTTCTGTTTTATGACGCACGCAGCGCAAGCCAAAG
>NZ_DATCSY010000407.1:0-4665 GCF_036568245.1 Rheinheimera sp.
AAGCTGCCCTGGGCAGACTTAGTTGCCCCGGCGATCCACTATGCGCAAAACGGCTTTACCGTCGCTGAAAACCAGTATCAATATCGGGCCGACTTATTACAACAACTGGAAGGCAAAACCAACTTTGGCCGCTACTTTGCCACTATGCAAAGCGGCCAGACCTTTAAACAGCCTGAGCTTGCCGCGACATTAAGCCGTATTGCCAAAAAAGGCCCGGCAGATTTTTATCTGGGTGAAACGGCGGATTTACTGGTGGCACAGATGCAGCGCGGTGGCGGCTTGATTACCAAAGCCGATTTAGCCGCATATACAGCAGGCTGGCGTGAGCCGGTTATCACCACCTGGCAACAATATCAGCTTATCACCACAGCGCCACCAAGCTCAGGCGGTATAGCGCTTAGCCAGTTACTGGGGCTAAAGCAGCGCCGAAGCGGCGACTTTAACGGTGTTACATTAAACAGCAGCCAGTATGTACACCTGATTGCCGAAATTGAAAAGCGGGTATTTGCCGATCGCGCCGATTATCTGGGAGATCCTGATTTTACGACAGTGCCCCAGCAGCAACTGCTGGCGGCTGACTATCTGGATAAGCGCGCCAGCGAAATTAACCCTAAATCGATTTCTGCAACGTCAAGCGTCACGCCCGGCTTAGAGGGTTACCACACCACGCATTTTTCCGTCCTGGACAAGCACGGCAATGCCGTATCGAATACCTATACCCTGAACCTCGACTTTGGCAGCGGTGTTGTTGTCGAAGGTGCAGGCTTTTTATTAAATAATGAAATGGATGACTTTTCTGCCAAGGCTGGAGTCCCCAACGCCTTTGGTGTTGTCGGTAGCGCCGCTAACGCTATAGCGCCGGGTAAACGCATGCTGTCATCAATGACCCCCAGCCTGCTGGTAAAAAATAATCAAATTGAACTGGTTATCGGCACCCCGGGCGGTTCAACCATTTTTACTTCTATCTTTCAGGTGATGACAAACCTGTACCACTTTAACTTACCATTGGCTGACGCCGTAGCGGCGCCGCGCTTTCATCATCAGTTACTGCCTAAAGATCAGATCACGATGGAGCCCTACGCGCCACTGCCAGCTGAGGTGCAACAACAGCTCAAACAACGCGGCTATAACCTGGTAACTCAAAGCTGGAATTTGGGCGATATTCAGGCAATAAAGCGAACTAATGGCAAAGTGGAAGCTGCCGCCGACCCACGTTCTCGTGGTGTCGCTAAGGTATTCAGTTATTAACCTATGCTGTGTCTTAACGAGAAGCCCATCGGTTTTCACCTATCGACAGCGCTGAAATCGGCAGTGCTGGTTTTAGTCATCTGTCAGCCACTTGGCGCAGATGTGCTAAAACCGGCCACCGAGGCCATAACGGCACAACCGGTGCTGACATTTTGCTACGAAGACAAACAGTTACTGCCCTACTATACGGAAAACAGCCGTGATATTCCCCCACAGCCGGGGGCAACCATAGAGCACTTGAAGCTGGCGGCAGAGCAAGTCGGTATTACGCTAAAGCTTATGCGCATGCCCTGGCTACGCTGCCTGCAGCAGCTGGAAGCCAACAGTGTCGATGCTCTGGTGGCTGCGTATGACGAAGACCGGGCACACTACACCCAGTACCCAACACTCAGTGATGGCAGTGCTGATCCGGGCCGCGCTATTAATCAGCTTGGTTTATGTCTGGCACACCGGTTTGACAACCCAATTGGAAAAAAAATACAAACTAAGCAGCAACTTACGGTATCCCGCCCCTTAGGCTATAAACCCATTCCGTTTCCGGAAAATACAGTGCTGGTAGGTGCGCAGTCACCCGATAATGCGCTGGATCTGGTAATTAACGGCAGGGTCGATGCGACCACCGTATTGTGCCAGCTTAACGGAGTCGATGCCCGCGAGCGCCATCTGAATCTGTTGCCACTGCAACTGATGTACCCACCGCTGCATCAGAGCTTTGGCTATCTGATGCTAAGCAAAGCGTTCTATCACCAGCACCAGCAATTATCTGAGCAACTTTGGCAGGTATTACCGCAAACACTGAATAAATTACGTTACCTGGAATATCTGAATTATCCAGACTAAGCCGAAAACGGGATAACGCTTATCTGGTTATGGACAATCATTCAGATAGCTAGGATAGCTTCAACCATACCGAGCTTTGAGCTGCGCCAGAGAGCCGATGATCAACTGCTCGAGAACGTTCACATCGATGTCTGCGAGCTTTTTGATGTACAGACAGGACTTACCCATCTTGTACTTGCCAAGTCGCTTCAGTAACGCCTCTTGCTCACCACCTTCAGCAACAAGATAGACAACCAGCTCCTTACCTCGGATAGCAAAGCCGGTTCTGCACATCTCACCTGTTCTTCCGCTCTCGTAGGTGTACTTGTAAAGGCCGTACCCGACTATGCTAGGCCCCCACATCTGGGGTCTCTCTTCGGTCACCCGCTTCAGCAAAACCATCAGGTTCTCACAGTCGGCCTTCTGTTCCTCATTCGCTCGTGACGCTATGTATACATCGATGCTTGCATCGGTGGCCTTGGTCTTGAGTTCAGTCATGCCGGCGAGCTCCTATAGTGGTTGTCAGCCACGCCCTGGCCGTTGCTGACTGGCCTTGCTAGGCATTTGCTTGTTTAGTACTGCGAACTAAAAAGTAAAAAGAGACTGCTAACAGTAGATAACGCGGTAGCGTTGTTACAATGTTATGAAGCAGCTGAGGCTGTGATTGCACTACTAAATACAACTGCATTATCACTAAAGGCGCAAGTAACAATGCATAGAATGTTACGTCAGGCTCTTTAATTACAAACTTACTGACCATCGCTAACAGCAAATACGCGGCAGTCAGTGGCACTGCAATTGTGAACAAATCTACCAGAGTAAATGCAAGCCAGCCTGATACTTGTGCAACCGGTTTTAGAATATCAGAGGGGATTGCTACCGCTGCACCGATGCCAACAATAGTTATTGATGCATAAGCCAGCGCAATACCTAAAATGACAGCGGCTACTCGATTTTTAAATTGATCCATCTACTTGCTCCTTTTATTAATTTATGCCGCCAGCAGAGGTCGAAAAACCAGAGCGAAGCGGCGAATTGAAGGCGCTTGTTAGCCCTCCTGCTTAACCTCTAACTTTGCATCGTCAAATAACGTAACAAAGCCTTTTTCTTCAGATAGCTTCAAAAACACTGACAGCCCTATTTCAGTGATCTCACTTGGAAACCTCTCAAAACCGGTTTTAACTGAGAAATTCAATTTGCCGGATTTTTCATTCTGAATAATTTGTTGAGTTGAAATAAAGTTTTTTACTGCTTCATCTGACAGTTTTAGCGTGTACTCAGTTTTTCCTGCTGAATGTGAGAAAAAACCTCTCACCGGTGCAATCTTTTCTTCGCGAAGCAAAAGCAACGGAAACTTAAATTCTCTCATTCCTTTTTCAGTGGCCAGTTCAAGCGCCAATTCAACACTCTCCACGTCCGCCAGAACAGGTTCATCAACCTGTATTTTTGCTCTCAGATCTTGAGGCTGAATCTTAACAAAGTCGTCTTTACCAAATGAACGAAATTCGAGCATGGTGCCGAGTGGGACACTAGCACAGCTGCTCAATAAAACGGAAATCAAAATAGCTACAAACCTTGTCATAAAAACCATCCTTGTCTTTGAAGGCTAACGCTTTGCTAATTGGCTGCCGCAGCGCAGCGTAGGCAGTCCCGTGGAGGCCATGCTTTTTATGGCCGGAACGAAATTAAGTAACTTGTTAGCCATACCTACTTACCTCTTTCAATATAGGGTGATTTAGGAAGTTGCGTTCCACACCACGGGCAATAAGAAATTAAATTTCCACCGCCGACTACTTCCTCTGGCACTTTAATGTACCAGGCTGACTCGCCTTGAAATGAACGAGTGAAGTTAATAATAACTTTCTCATCACCTTCAGCCTCTTCAACAGAAGAAAATAGGCCTATGCAGCAATAACTTTTAATACGCTCTAGTCGGTTCATATAATCCAGTTAAATACCATATGATCTGGCTCTGTACTACCAAGAGTAGAGTTGCTCGATATTTCATTGGAGACTCATTCCTTTTACACATAACGCAAAGAAAAACGCGTTAGCGTTTGACGTCCCAGTGGCCGCAGGCTGCACGTGATGCGCCTTGTTATGTTTGTTACCAAAAGAATTCATGGAGTGCTCACTCAGAAAATTTCTCTTTTAATTTCTGTAAGATTAAAAAAACAACTGTTGAACAGGCTGTAGCAATGAAAATATACGCAACCACATGAAAAACAAAAGAAGCAGGGGCTTCCTCGAAAGACCTGTAACAAACTCTGCAATTTCTACCACCTACAAAGATAATACCCGTCGTGTAAGCGTCATAGAGCCATCGTAAGCTCGCATATAACAACGTACATATAATCGGGAATCCAATCGCAAATGACATAACCTGATTAGCTTTTTTAGAAAACTCTCTTTTAGCTTTTTTAGTAAACAGCTTTTTTCTTGCCATATCTACCAAACATAACGCTCGCCTAAACGGCGAGCAACTTGTTGCGAGTCCAGCGGCCAAAAGCCGCGATGTTTAAGGCGCTTGTTATGTAACACTTATCTTGGGCCTTTCATTATGTTTTGATTTAATTGCTCAAATTCTTGCATCAGTTT
>NZ_DATCSY010000408.1:0-10961 GCF_036568245.1 Rheinheimera sp.
CAGGTTGGGCAGGGCGGCCAGGCGCAGCCGCTCGGTCAGATCGGGCAGATACACCGCCTGATCTGACGCCTGCCAGGTTAAGTGCGGCAAAGCGGCGGCAAAATGCACCGCATGCTGGCCAGTACCACTGCCAACTTCCAGCACCTTAGCGCTTTTGGCAAAAGCGTGTTGTAACACCGCCAGAATAGGGGCTTTATTGTTTTCGCATGCTTGAGAAAAGGCCAGGGTAGCCGCCATAATTTCACTCCGTGTTAGAAATGCACTGACACACCGGTACCCAGTAACGATGCATCACTGTCAAACTGGTAGTTTACATATAAATCGAACATCGGCGTAAAGCGGTAGCGTAACGTAATGTCACCGTAGGTGTTGCTGTCTGTATCAGAACCGTCGCCATAGCGTAGCGCCGCACCCAGCTCTAACTCAGGGATAATAAGGTAGCGAAAACCAGCGCCGGCCACAAAACCATTTACTGCATCATTTTCAAAACCGACAACACCAACTTCAGAGCGGACATAAGCTGCTTCAAAAAACGAATCAATATTGTCACTGACAGATTGGCGTAAACCTAACCCGGCCTGCCATTCAGATGCTTCAAACTCTAAACCCATAATATCGTCCAGCAGCGGCAAATCGCCTGACACATCATAGTAAGACGCATGCAAATACCAGTTATCAGACAGCAAGTAACTGGCTTTAAGCTGATAGCCATTCATATCGACATCGTTACCGGCAATATCATCAAGCGTTGCTTTTGCATAACCTGCGCTAACGTAAGTCCAGCTGATGTCTTTGTTAGTAGACTGATTCCAGCGAGAACCAAACGTATTTGCTTGCACCGTGAGAGCAGTACTGCCTAAAGCGACTAACGCCAGGCCTGTAATAATTGACTTCATACAACCTCTGTTGTGATCTAAGGGAAATAACTTACGGCATAGTAACAGTTTCACGATAAACTTGTGAATATATTGAGTTTGTTTGTAATGCTTCCGATAGAGCAGGTTTACACCTGGTTGTGGCGTGAGACATTTAACGTCAACATAAGCAATTTAACATAATATACATTATAAGCTATTTAGTGTATGCCGTATCAGTACGCATTTCAGCTTTCTATTTCTATCTAGCCAAGTAAAATGCGCTGTTATCTGTACTTACTTTCTGGTTTATTCATGGCACTTACTATCAGGCCCACAGACGAACAACTCGATATTCTGGCTAAGGTTCAGCGCATGACAGCTGAACTTACTTACTCTAAAGCGATTTTTAAAGGATTAAGTGAGTACATTCAGCTGAAAAAAGATTTTGATGAGTTAGAGAAAAAACACAATGCTTTGCTTAAATCACACGCTGAGCTTAGGGAAACCGTTAATTTGTATGTGATGGCAAAAACGCGGCTTAACCGCGTTTTACAGGATGATGCCAAAGCCGATAATGCGGATTAGTCCGATACCGGTTTAATACCAACTTGAATTGCTTCACCGGCTTCATTCACCTGACGCACAGTCAGTAAAAGCTGGTCAAGCCGCACCTGGTCACCAATTACCACGCGACGATGGAAACGTTGCGCAATATATGCTGCCAAAGTCTGGTTTTTGTCCTGGCCAATCAGGTTAATGGTATAGAATGCGTCCAAGTCACTCAGGCTGATATCGCCGTTCAGTACGAAATCACCGAAGAAACTACTATTGCTGAGCACAGATTTCTCTGCATCTTTGGCTAATACTTCGCTTATCTTCTGAACGTGCTTTAATTTTGCCAGCACCATCAATGTATCATCTATTTGAAATGCCGGTTTTTTATCCGGCAAGATCCATTCGCCGCTACGGATCACGCCAAGAAACTGAATTGGCTGTTTAAACTGAAAATCCTGCCAGCTAAGCGCCAGCACCGGTGACGACTCAGTCACTTTGAAAGACAGAACTTCCATAATATCGTTACTTGGTACCGCATCCAGTGGCATCGCATTGTCCGGCGCCAGTTCGGCCGGCACTTCCAGTTTTAACCAGCGTGCTACCGGCACTATGCTCCAGCCCTGAACAACCAGAGAAACGATAACCACCACAAAGGCAACGTCGAAGTACAGGTGTTCATCCGGCATGCCAGCCAGCCAGGGAAACAAGGCCAGAATAATTGGCACTGCGCCGCGTAAACCCACCCAACTGATAAACAACTGATCCCTGACCGGGAAGCGAAATGGTATCAGGCTCAAGAGTACTGCAATTGGCCTTGCGACGAATATCAGGATCGCCGCCAGAATTAACGCTGACAGTAAATGATTCATCAAATTACTTGGTACAACTAACAGACCAAGCATCAAAAACATGCCAATTTGACTGATCCAGGCCAAACCATCGTGCATGCGCAATATGTGTATAATTTGCGGCAATCTGGCGTTGCCGACCAGATACCCCATCAGATACACAGCCAAAAAGCCACTGCCGCCAAACATGTTTGTCATAGCATAAATGAAGATACAGCTGGCAACCGCCAGCAACGGGAAAAAGGCAAAATTAAGTGGCAGTTTACGGCATAAAAATACGAACACCCGCCCTGCTCCATAACCCATTACGCCGCCAACCACAGCTTGCTGTAAAAAGGTTCTGCCAACATCCCAACTGAGTGCATGGCCTTCTGCCAATACGCCCACCAGAGTCAGCGTTAACATTACCGCCATAGGGTCATTACTGCCTGATTCAATCTCCAGCGTAGATGCCACCCGCTCTTTAATGCGAAGCCCTTGTGACTGGAATATTGAAAATACGGCAGCAGCATCGGTTGAGCTTAAAATTGCGCCAAGCAACAAGCCTTGCAATAGCGTCATATCCAGCAGATACGCCGCCGAAACGCCGACAATACCGCAGGTTAATACCACACCGACCGTAGCCAGCATCGAAGCCGGTGCCAGTGCTACGCGAAAACGCTCAGGGTGTGTGCGCATTCCACCGTCAAAAAGAATAATAACCAGGGCTATAGAGCCAATCAGAAAGGCAACCTGGGGGTTGTCAAACTGGATACCGACAATGCCTTCCTCGCCGGCGAGCATACCGATAATAAGAAAAACAAGTAGCATCGGCGCGCCAAGACGCGCCGAGATAAGAGTAGCTATAATGCTGATTACAAAAAGAAAACCGCCAACTAATATTGCGAGGTTTATGCCATCCACCCTAACCTCCTGATTAATTAGGCGTTTGAAATCTCCCGAACGATAGCATTTAACGCATCCAATGGCTGTGCAGCCTTAGTGATAGGACGGCCAACTACCATGTAATCCACACCGGCCGTAAGCGCCTGAGCAGGTGTCATCACCCTGCGCTGGTCATCCTGGGCACTGCTTGCTGGCCGGATCCCTGGCGTTACCAAACAAAATTCCTGGCCAAACGTCTGCTTCAATAGTGTAGCTTCCTGTGCAGAACATACTACACCATCTAAACCTGAGCTATGCGCCAACTTAGCAAGCTTCATAACCTGTTGTTCTGGTGTTAACGCTATACCCAGCTCAGTCAGATCACTCTGCTCCATACTTGTCAGTACCGTAACAGCAATAAGGTGTGGTTTTTCAGTGCCATAGGATACCAGAGAATCCCGCGCTGCGCTCATCATTCTGCTACCGCCACAAGCATGCACGTTGACCATCCAGACCCCAAGGTCGGCTGCAGCTTTCACTGCCTTTGCCACAGTGTTGGGTATATCGTGAAATTTTAAATCAAGAAATACATCAAAGCGTCTTTGCTGCAACTCCTGTACGAACTGAGGGCCGAAATGCGTAAACATCTCCTTACCCACCTTCAGCCGGCACAGAGCCGGGTCCAGTTGACTCACCAGGTTCAATGCTTCGTGCTTATGTTCAAAATCTAGCGCCACCACAACAGGCGTTTGGCAAAACATATTCTATCCTTTACTTCTAACGGCCATCTATACCACCAATGGGCTCAACAGTTTCCCATTGCTGGCAGGACGGACATAACCAATAATGTTTTCGGGTTTTAAAGCCGCAATTTCGGCAGCCATATAATGATTTTTTATCCAGATAAGCATTTACCAGCTCTTTAACAGAAGACAGCACTTCCGCTGCCGGTGCCGATTGTTGCTGCCGGATCTGCAACAATCGCTGAAAAAGCCGGATACTGGGCTGCTGCGTCAGTTTATCCAACAAGAACTGCTCTGCCGCGGTGGCTGAACCATGCTCAGCCAACCAGCCCGCTAATAATACTGTCGCGGTAATATTATTGTGCTTATTTGCCAGCTGGCTTAGCAACTGATACCACTCTTCACTGGTCAACTTGCACTGTTGCAGTAGTGGTAAGATGTCTGCTGCCCACTGAGGCTTATGCTCAACGATATAGAGTAATGCAGATTTTGCCAGCGCCTTTTCGTTTAGCTGCAAAGCTTGCTGGGCCAGCTCGTATTTAGGCCGTATAGCTGCCGGGTAACGCTCGGCAAGTTCTGCTATTAAGGTGATGTTGGTATCAGACGACTGTTTTTGCGCCTCTATCTGCATATTAGCCTGGGCTATGCGCAGTGACCGTGAGCTAGTTGCATCAACCGCTGTGTTATATTGTTTTGCTTTACTCCACTCGTGAGTAGCAATAAAGATACTGAATAACTGCTTTAACGCTGCCTCACCCAAAGACGGTGATTTTACCAGGCTGGTCAGTAATTTCTCTGCCCGGTCATACAAACCTGCAGAAAAATAATCTTTTGCCAGTTCAAACTGGATCTGCTGTGCCTGTGGTTTGGGGAGTTTTAATTGATGCAGTTTTTCATGTATCCGGATGGCTTTGTCCCAGTCGCCTTTGCGACGGAACAGATTAGCCAGTGCCAGATAGGTTTCTATCGTGGCAGCTTCTATGTCTAGCAGCTCTAGTAGCTGCTCAATTGCTTTGTCTTCCTGGTCTGTCAGTAGAAAGTTTAAACCCGAGGATAAATTACGCGTAATGCTGGCGCGGCCTTTTAACTCTTTATGCTTTACACTGTTGCGCCCCATGAACCAGCCGTAAGCTGCTGCTACCGGTAATAATAAAAACAGCAGCTCTAACATAGGTTAGCGGCTTTCCGTTGATTTACGCAGCCAACCCTTAGCTTTGCGTTGCAAGGAATACAACATGATAATAAGCCAGCCAAGTAACATGCCAAGCAATAAAAACAGTAGTGCTATATCAACTACTCTGAGCTGAACACTAATGACAAGAAGATGTAAATCAGCAATCTGCTGATTAATAGAGCCAAACAGTACCCCTACCAAAATCAGGGCTACTAATACGGCAATATAAAGTAGTCTGCGCAAGGGATACTCCGGTTACGCCTGAAAATCTCAATAAGAGACAGCTCAGGTGTTATCTTTCACCCGGTCACGTAACTCTTTACCCGGCTTAAAGTGAGGGACATATTTTCCGTCTAACTCTACTTTATCGCCTGTTTTAGGGTTACGGCCTACGCGAGGTGCACGGTAATGCAATGAGAAACTGCCAAAACCACGAATTTCAATTCGCTCGTTGCCAGCTAATGACTGTGCCATCTGCTCGAGGATTTCTTTAACTGAAGCTTCAACATCCTTGACCTGAATATGTGGGAAATCAGTAGCTAATTTTTCAATTAATTCAGACTTGGTCATAGACCCTCCGGCAAACCTGCTAATGGATAAAGCAGGAGGCACTTGCCTCCTGCTTTGTTAGCAATTAATCCTGCTTCTGAGCAGCTTTAAATGCTTCGGCCATAGCGTTACCACCAAAATCAGCTTCTTGTTGCTTGCTGTTGATAGTATCCATAGCTTCTTTTTCTTCAGCTTCGAACTTCGCTTTGATTGACAGGCTGATTACGCGGTTTTTGCGGTCAACACCCATTAAACGAGCTTCAACTTCTTCGCCTACTTTCAGTACAGTAGTTGCATCTTCGATACGCTCACGCGCGATGTCAGATACACGGATGTAACCTTCTACAGCACCTTCTAACATTACAGTAGCGCCTTTAGCGTCAACGGCAGTTACTTCACCTTTAACGATAGCACCTTTTTTGTTGTCAGCAAGGTAGCCGTTGAACGGATCTTCATCCAGCTGCTTGATACCTAAAGAAATACGCTCGCGCTCTGGGTCAACTTGTAATACAACAGCGTGTACTTCGTCGCCTTTCTTGAATTCACGAACCGCTTCTTCGCCAGTGGCGTTCCAGCTGATGTCTGATAAGTGAACCAGACCATCGATGCCGCCATCTAAGCCGATGAAGATACCGAAGTCAGTGATTGACTTGATCTTACCGCTTACACGGTCACCCTTGTTGAAGCCCTTAGCGAACTCTTCCCATGGGTTAGCTTTACACTGTTTCAGACCTAATGAAATACGACGACGTTCTTCGTCGATTTCCAGAACCATAACTTCAACAGAATCACCCAGGTTAACCACTTTAGATGGGTGGATGTTCTTGTTAGTCCAGTCCATTTCTGAAACGTGTACTAAGCCTTCAACACCTTCTTCGATTTCAACGAAGCAGCCGTAGTCAGTCAGGTTAGTTACACGACCAGTGATGCGGGCACCTTCTGGGTAACGTGAAGCGATAGCTGCCCACGGATCTTCGCCCATTTGTTTCAGGCCTAAAGATACGCGCTGCTTCTCGCGGTCGAATTTCAGTACTTTTACTGGAATTTCGTCGCCAACGTTAACGATTTCGCTTGGGTGCTTAACGCGCTTCCATGCCATATCAGTGATATGCAGTAAGCCGTCAACGCCGCCTAAGTCAACGAATGCGCCGTAGTCAGTCAGGTTCTTAACGATACCTTTAACTTCCATGCCTTCTTCCAGTGTTTCTAACAGCTGGTCACGTTCATGGCTGCTTTCTGATTCAATCACCGCACGACGTGATACCACCACGTTGTTGCGCTTCTGATCCAGTTTGATAACTTTGAACTCAAGTTCTTTGTTTTCCAGGTGCAGAGTGTCACGCACCGGACGTACGTCTACTAATGAACCAGGCAGGAATGCACGAATACCGTCAACTTCAACAGTGAAACCACCTTTAACTTTACCCGTGATAACACCGATAACAGTTTCTTTGTCTTCACATGCTTTTTCCAGGCGTACCCAGGCTTCGTGACGTTTCGCTTTCTCACGAGAAAGTAAAGTCTCGCCGAAACCATCTTCTATGGCGTCTAACGCTACGTCAATGATGTCGCCAACGCTAACTTCGATTTCGCCGTTCAGAGATTTGAACTGCTCAACCGGAATTGCGGCTTCTGATTTCAGACCAGCGTCAACCATAACGACGTCTTTCAGAACGGCAACAACAGTACCTTTAACAATGGCACCCGGACGGGTTTCGATGGCTTTGAGGCTTTCCTCAAATAATTGTGCAAAATTTTCAGTCATATTCACTTTTTCAGTTAAGTGCTCCACGCTGCGTCATGCGTTGTGGGGTTGCTAAATTAACCTGTTTGAATCCTTTCAACAGGCTGTCCAAAGCGCGGTTTTGGCCTGGTTCATACTACAGCTGGCAACTTCATGCCGGCGTAGTTCAGTACCTCTTCCAACACTTGTTCAATCGATTTACTGGTCGAATCCAACATATAGGCATCAGCCGCCGGTTTTAACGGCGCTGTCGCACGATTCATATCGCGCTCATCCCTAGCCTGGATTTCGCTCAAAAGGTCGCCGATGTTAACATCAAAGCCCTTTTCTTTCAACTCCAAATAACGCCGTCTGGCGCGCTCTTCGGCGGTGGCGGTTAAAAATATTTTAACGTCTGCCTGAGGGAAAACAACCGTTCCCATATCGCGACCATCTGCAATCAGGCCGGGCGCTTCAGCAAAAGCCCGCTGACGACGCAACAAAGCTTCGCGTACACGAGGCAAAGAGGCAATTTTTGATGCTACATCAGCCACTTCTTGTGTACGGATGGTATGCGTAACGTTCTCACCTTCCAGCGTAATACGCATATTACCTGTTTCGTCACTGCTAAACTGAACGTCCAGGTGAGCCGCCAGGGGTTGTAGCGCTTCTTCATCATCAAAAGCGATTTGATGATGCATCGCAGCTAAAGCGAGAACCCGATATATGGCGCCACTGTCCAGTAATTGCCAGCCTAAGCGTTGAGCCAGCAAGCGACAAATAGTGCCTTTGCCTGAACCACCCGGGCCATCAATGGTAATTACTGCTGCAGAGTGTGGCATCCTACCCCCTTTAACTACTGGTTAATCGGATTTAAAACGGCGGTATTATACAGCTTTTTGCGACAAAATCTGTGTTTAATTACGATAAAACGAAGGAAAGACGCGCACTCAGAAGGCTACGCGTCCGGAAGCTACGCTATCTGGCGTGCCAGTTGCCGGAAGACATTGAAGTAGTCAGGGAAGGTCTTTGCTGTACAATCAGGGTCTTCAATCGTCACGGCAGTATCACTTAACGCGACCAACGAGAAACACATCGCCATACGATGATCATTGTAGGTTGCGATGCTGGCGTGCTTCAATTGAGCTGGCGGTACAATTTTCAGATAATCGTGCCCCTCTTCAACATCGGCGCCCACCTTTCTAAGCTCCGTTGCCATGGCAGCCAAGCGGTCTGTTTCTTTCACCCGCCAGTTATACACATTGCGGATGATCGTTTCGCCTTGTGCAAATAATGCGGTAGTGGCGATGGTCATCGCAGCATCTGGTATGGCGTTATAATCGCGGTCAATACCGTTCAGTTTGTTACGCGTTACTTTTATGTAATCGTCTGCCCACTCAACATCAGCTCCCATCGCGGCAAGCGCATCAGCAAAATGAATGTCGCCCTGCACTGCATGTTTGCCGATACCGGTGACTTTAATACTGCCACCTTTAATGGCTGCCGCAGCCAAAAAGTATGACGCTGAAGACGCATCACCTTCAACCAGCCATTTACCCGGTGAGCGATATTGCTGAGCACCGCTGACACTAAAACGCTGATAACCGTGATTTATCACATTAACGCCAAAGCGTTGCATCAATGCCAGTGTAATATCGATATAAGGTTTGGAAACAAGTTCGCCGACGATTTCAATCTCGCTATCGCCGTCAAGCAGAGGCGCAACCATCAATGCTGCGGTTAAAAACTGACTGGAGATACTGCCGTCAATTTTCATTGTACCACCAGACAGCGATTTGCCTTTTACTCGGAGTGGCGGATAACCATCCTGTTCCAGATAATCAATATCGGCATGCCATTGGCGCAGCGCATCAACCAAATGGCCGATAGGACGCTCATACATGCGTGGCTCACCGGTCAGGGTGACATCGACATTGGATGCCGCAAGCGCCGCTGTTAAAGGCCGCATGGCGGTGCCAGCGTTACCGAGGAACATGGTAATGGCATGCGGATGGTTAAATAACCCACCTAAACCTTGCAGCTCACACTCAGTGCGGCACGGTGACAGCGTGTAATTCACACCCAGAGCCGTTAAGGCATTAAGCATATGCCGCACGTCATCACTGTCGAGTAAATTGGTAATTTGTGTCGTACCTTCAGCCAAAGCTGCGAGCAATAACACCCGGTTCGAAATGCTCTTTGAACCCGGCAAATGCACTTCGCCACTCACTTTGGCAATAGGCTGTAAAGTCAACGTTTTCATCCGTGTACCCGCTCAAATTCTTGCATAAAACTTACCAGTGTTTGTACGCCTTCCAGTGGCATGGCGTTATAAATACTGGCGCGCATGCCCCCCACCATACGATGGCCTTTAAGCGCCAACAGGCCATGATGCTCAGCCTGGTCGACAAACATATCATTCAAACGCTCATCGCCGAGGAAAAAAGGTACATTCATCCAGGAACGGTAGTTTTTATCTACATCGTTAGAGTAAAAATCGCTTTTATCAATATAATCATAAAGTAAAGCTGCTTTATTTTGGTTACGCGTAGCCATGGCGGTTACGCCGCCCTGCAGTTTTAACCATTTAAACACCAGCCCGGCAAGATACCAGGCAAAGGTCGGCGGAGTATTAAACATACTGTCGTTATCAGCAGCCAGCCGATAGTCCAGCACCGACGGGATCAGCGCGTCTTTTGCCGGCAATAAATCTTCACGCACTATGGCAAGGGTCAAACCCGAAGGGCCGATATTTTTTTGCGCACCCGCATAGATCACGCCATAACGGCTAACATCGATTGGCCGCGATAAAATGGTGGAAGATAAATCTGCGACGATCGGACTGGCAGTATCAGGTAAGTCGGTAAACTCAACGCCGTCTACGGTTTCATTCGGGCAGCAATGCACATAAGCAGCATTGGCACTAAGCTGCCAGTCAGATGGCGCTATCACAGTACGAAGTCCGGCAGCCGTTTTCTGCCGGATATCCTGTGCATTAATCTGGCCGTATTTAACTGCTTCTTCAACTGCTGATCTTGACCAGGCTCCAGAGACGATATAGTCCGCAGTTTGGCCAGCCTTCAACAAATTCAATGGCACCGCCGAGAATTGGCCGCGGCCGCCGCCGTGCATAAATAACACTTTATAGTTTGCCGGAATGGCAAGTAAATCGCGTAAATCCTGCTCTGCTTGGGCTGCGACCTGAATAAACGCCTTGCTGCGATGGCTAAGCTCCATCACAGAGCAGCCATGTTGTTGCCAGTTTATAAACTCCTGCTGTGCCTGTTGCATTACCTCTACCGGCAACATTGCCGGCCCGGCACAAAAATTAAAGGTGATCATAATGTACTACTTGCTCCTGAATTAGCGTTTTAATGCAACTGGCCTGTGATTGTTTAACCTGCAGCCGGCTTAACCGATCTTTTTGTCTGCACTTAAAAGCAAAACGAGCGCAGAAGCGCCCGTTTTATCTGGGTGTTACTCTTCTTCATCCTGTGCTAACTGGGTATCCGTCAGTACAGTGCTGGCAGCTTTCTCAGCTTCTGCCGCCGCTAACTCTTCGGCATCCTGGATTTCGTCAATCTTTTCCACGCCAACGACTTTCTCGTTGTCGGCGGTACGGATCAGTATAACGCCCTGGGTGTTACG
>NZ_DATCSY010000409.1:0-5948 GCF_036568245.1 Rheinheimera sp.
CCAGTAAGCCGGCGGTTTCGGCGTCGGGCAGCAGTTCAAGCATTAAGCGGCCAAGCCGGATGGCTTCGTCACTCAAGCTGATATCAAGCAGCACTGTGCCCATTGAGGCCGAATAGCCTTCATTAAACAGCAGGTAGATGACCTGTAATACCGCATCCAGCCGCTGTGACAACTCGGTGGGCGGCGGTACTTCATACGGAATACGGGCATCGCGGATTTTACCCTTCGCCCGCACTATGCGCTGCGCCACTGTCGGCGGGCTGGTTAAAAATGCGCTGGCAATTTGCTCGGTAGTCAGGCCGCAGACTTCGCGCAATGTTAGTGCCAGCTGGGCATCGGTAGCTAAACTGGGGTGACAGCAGGTAAAGATCAGCCGCAGCTGATCGTCGGCAATTACCTCAGGCTCGGCAGCATCTTCTGTGCTCAGCTGTGCCAGCAATTCATCGGGGAGGTGAGTTAAGCGCGATGTTTTACGCAGCTGATCTATGGCTTTAAAGCGCCCGGCAGATACCAGCCAGGCCACCGGGTTTGCTGGCAGGCCCTCGACAGGCCACTGTTGCAGCGCTGCATGAAAAGCTTCATGCAGCGCTTCTTCGGCCAGCTCAAAATCGCCCAGCAGCCGGATCAGCGTCGCCAGTACCTTACGTGATTCACGCTGGTACATAGCGCTTAGCTGAGCGCGCACCTGACTGCCCTGAGCTGGATTAACCGGCACTGTGGCAAGGCTCTGGTTCAGACATCAAGCTGGCGTACCGGTCGCACTTCGACCGAGCCAACCCGTGCGGCCGGTATGCCGCTGGCGATCTGTATTGCCTCGTTTAAGTCATGGGCGTCTACCAGATAAAAGCCAGCCAGCTGTTCTTTAGTTTCAGCAAAGGGGCCATCAGTAATACTGACTTTACCGCTGCGCACCCGGATGGTGGTGGCAGTGCTGACCGGTTGCAGGGCTTCTGCCGCCAGCATGCGGCCACTGTTATGCACTTTTTCCGCATAAGCCTGGCACTCGCTGTCGTGCGGGCTGTCAGGCAGGCTGTGCAGCGTGTTTTCGTCACTGTACACCAGACAAAGGTATTTCATGCTGTGCTCCTTATGGGGTTAGGTCTGACAGAATAGCACCGGTTTGCATGTCAAATGGCATCGAGTAATGCTCGTGTACCACTTGCCAGCCATTACTGCCATGTTGCCAGCACTGGGTGGCGCGCATCCAGCATTTTTGCAGTTCGCCTTTGTCGTTGGTGCCACCGCAGTGGGTCAGGAAGTGAGTAAATGCCAGTTGTTCCGTGGCCTGAACCTGCAGTTGATGCATTTCAAAAAAAGACTCGCCGCTGCAAAACGCCATACAGCGTTGCCAGTGGGCGCGGTAGTCGGCCAGGCCTTTAAACTGCAACTGACCAATGGCGTCGAAGGCGATAATGTCGTTATGGTAGATACTGGTGATGGCTGCAATATCTTTGGCACGCAGCGCGCGTACCCAGTTACTTAGTAAATCGGTGATCTGTTGTGCCTGTTTTAGCTGATTCATCTTGTTGCTCCTGTTATGACCGTCAAAGGTATAACTGGTCGCAACAGGCAGCGCCGGTTCGACAGGGAGGCGAAATTATTTACAGACTTTTTTTCGGTGGCAGCGCAACGTTAGCGAAAATAAGCCCGGCAATCAGTGACATAAAGATTAAAAAAGTTTGCTGGCCTATACCGTCAGATACGACAAAATCCTGACCGGAAATCAGCGAGTTTAAGCCAATATAGGTTTTACTGCCGGGTACCAGTACGATAAGGCCGTGCATCGCCACGATAACTGCCGGCGCTTTTGCCAGCCGGGTAAACAGGTTGCTGTATAGGCCGACGGCAAAGGCACCGAGAAACGCGCCCAGTGTATAGTCGAACATAGCGGCGCCGGTGATGCTGACGCCATAAGCAATAAAACCCGACGCCAGTGACCACAGTGTGTATTTTGGCCTGCTTTTAAACAGAATAATCAGCGAGATACCTAAAATGCCAATCGCCAGCCAGGCAAAGCTGTGTGGTATCGGTGCCGGCTGCACAAAATCGACCGTGCCAAACAGGCGAAAGCCCAGTGCTATACCCAGAAAAGCGCCAAAATACAGCTTAAACAGCAGCATCAGTGCATCCATAATGCGGGCATTGCCCGACACCAGATGCCGCGCCGCCAGTTCGGCAAAGCCCAATGTTAATGCCAGGCCGGGAATAAACGGAATAATAGCCGACAGCACCACTAAGCGAATATTGACGCCGGGGTCGATATAACGACTGATGGCGCAGGCAGCCAGTGCAGCGGCCAGTGCCACTAAAGGTTCAAGCATATTGGCAATACGCGCCGAGCGCGCGGCCCACAACATAAAGCCGTATACCAGCAACGACAGTAAAGACGACCAGAGCACATCATTCCAGCTGGTGGCCATTAACATGGCAAAGGCGCCGCCGGACATCATCATCGCCAGCGCCGTAGCGCCTTTGCCATAAGGGTTAGGCCGTGCGTCTATTGCATCGAGCAGGGCATCGGCTTCGTTCAGGCTGACTTTTCCCTGCAGCACCTGATCGGCCAGTTCGTCAGTGCGCGATAAGGCGCCAAGATCCAGATCGCCCGGGTTAACGCGGGCGGCATGGGTATATTCCTGCTCGTGGCCTTCGGTCCAAAGCACAAAGGTCATCGATGTCGGCGAAATGATATAAGAGCCTTTCAGCCCAAGATGGCTGGTTAGCTCGACCAGGTGGGCTTCAAGCCGGTATGCCGGTGTGCCGTACTTATGCAGCATTTTGCCGAGTTTGACGATAAATTTACGTTTTTGGGTAAAGTCGGCGTTTAGCACTTAGGAAGTCCGTAGGGTAATTTAACTACTTCATTGTAATAGAAAAATTGATATATAGCAGCGGAAAAGTGAAACCTGTTGCAGCGAGCCGAACCGATTTACCCACACCAACACGCCGTAAATACGTCCCTGTAGGCTCGATTCCGGCATCCATGCCGTCAACGGTTGGTTTAGGGTAAACCGATTCTGCTATGTCTGCCTGTATTAGCGAATCACTATTTGGGTTAACTCTGCTTGCCAGTCAACTTTAATACTCAGCTGCTTGCTGGCTTTATCGTAGTACGCCACATTTTTTAATCGGGCAAAGCGTGCCGGTTGCGGCACCAGCTGAATATAACGGCCATCAATGCTGATATGCGACGGCTTTGCGCTTTGGTTATGCACTACCAGCGTAACCTCGCGGCTTTGTGGTTTTCCTTCGTAGTCGCCGCTGCGGCGCAGCTCAAACTTCTGCGTGCCGTTATCATTAAGGTAATAGAAATTCAGCAGCTCAAACTCGCCTTTGGCAATGGCGTCCGGTGTTTTGCCATCATCTTCATACATCTCGCCTTTGGCACAGTCGATACTGCTATCAGCGTAATAGTGCAGGGTCAGCTGTTCACTGCTATAGTCCTGTGTGCTTTGCACCGGCTTTGTCATCGGCACAAAGCTGCCGGCTTTAACCAATACCGGTATAGTGTTTAGTGTTACCGGCACTTCAACTTTAGTTGTGCCCGCGTAGCGCTTGGTACTGAAGTAATCAAACCATACACCACCTGGCAGCTGCACCGGCCAGCTTGTTACACCGGGCTCGGTTACCGGCGCCACTAAGAAGGCATCGCCCCAGAGGTAGCTGTTTTTTTCATCGAGCAGAGCGGTGTTGGTTTCATCATAAAAGAACAACGGCCGCATCAGTGGCATACCGTTGACACTGTTCTGATAGGCCAGGGTGTAGTTATACGGCAATAACTGATAACGCAAATTCAGCCAGGGCCGCAGTGTGTCGATGGTATCCTTGTCATGGAACACCAGCTCAGGTGCAATATGCTCCTGCGCGTGCGGGCGGAACACCGGCTGAAATACGCCGTACTGCAACCAGCGGATATACAACTCTTTATCGAACGTTTCACCGCCGGCAAAGCCGCCTAAGTCGGAGTGGATATAGCCAAAGCCGGATAAGCCCATCGTCAGTGCCAGCTCGACCTGAGGCTTTAACCCGCCCCAGCTACGGTCAACATCGCCGGTCCAGGGTACCATACCAAAACGCTGGCTGCCCGGCGCGCCGGCCCGCATCATAATAAAAGGCCGTTTGGCCGGGAAATGCTGCTGCATGCCGCTGTAGACCATGTCGGCCCATTGATGGCCAAACGCATTGTGTACTTCGTTAGCCATACCGATGGCATGCACGGTATCTTCCGGGTGTACTTCCGGTTCGCCCAAATCGCCCCAGACGCCGGCCACACCTTGCTCAGTCAGGCTCTGATAAATCTGCCAGAACCAGTTTTGGCCCTGCTCGCTGAACACATCAATCAGGCCGGTGTTGCCAAAGTAAAAATCAAAGGTTTTAGGTTCGCCATCAAGCCCTTTGGCGATGGCGCCGGCTGCAACTGCCTGTTGCCAGCGTTTTGACGTGGTCAGCACAAAAGGCTCGGTCACCAGTATGGTATTAACACCGTCTGCGCTGAAATCGGCCAGCATTTGCTCCGGGTGCGGGAAGGCAGTGCGATTCCAGTCCAGGTTGCCCATATGGCCCTGAATATCCGGGCCGAACCAGTATAAATCCAGCACTATCGCATCCAGTGGCAGTTTGGCATCGCGGAACTTTTGCACCACGGCACGGGCTTCTGCCTCAGTATGGTAGCCAAAGCGCGACGCATAGTTGCCCTGCGTCCAGCGTGCCGGCAGTGGCTGCCTACCGGTTAAGGCGGTGTAGTTACTGACCAGCTGCGGATAACTGTCGCCGGCGACGACGACATAACTGCTGCGGCCACCTTCGGCGCTAAATTGCAGTACGTTTTTGTCTGTAGCACCTAAATCGGCCTCGCCTTTGGCGCTGTTATCGAACAGCAGCATGTATTTATTGCTCGATAGCAGCAGTGGCAGGCTAAAATACATCTGGCTGGATTCAGTGCTGTAGCCATAATGTGCTTTGTTATATAACGGAAATTTCTGCCCGCGCCGATCCATACCCAGTACGCGCTCACCACCGCCCAGCAGCTTTTCGCCCGGTGTTAGCGCGAAACGAAAGCCATGCTGCTGGTTGTCAGCATTTTGCACATAACCCTGCTCTTCGGCGAGCAACAGCTTGCCGCTGCGGTAGTAGCTAAGCTTCAGCGGTGATTTTTCAATGTTCACTGTTAAGCCGGCACTGCTGAGTATCAACTTATCGGCAGTTTCCTGTAGCCGTAGCGCAATATCCGCCGGGCCCTGGCTGATTGAGAACGACGGCAGTTGTTTGACGCCTTTTGCCTGATAAAAGGCTTCTACCACATCGTTCTGATAGAAGTTTAGCGTGACGGCACCCTCGTCGGTGTCAACAGTGAGTGTGCTGCCCTGCAGATTGTGCTGCTGGTATTGCGCTGCCAGCAGCGCAGGTGCTGACAAAAAAGCAATAAAAATCAGTAATAAGCGCATGGTTTACAGCTCCAGGATCACAGAGGCTAAAGGTGCAAGTTCCAACGCTATACTGCCTGTACCATTGCTTACCGTTAATGAATATTGGTTGTTGCTAAGAGCGTCGGTCAGGCTGTACTGACCATCACTTAACTGCCAGCGGTTCATCAGGTCTGCCGGCAGCGTCAGGTTAAAGTTCACTGCAGCGTCGGCGTTAAAATGGCTGACAACCACCAGTTTTTGCTCATCGCTCCAGCGGGCGAAGGCCAGCTGTTGTTCGCTGTAACCGCTATTTGCGGCCAGGTTTGCACTGTGCAGCTCGGCGTATTGTCCCATCAGCGCCGGCGCCTTAGCGGTAAAGCTAAGCAGCCTCTGATAGTAAGCATGCAAGGCTTTATCATCGGCGTTTAACGCGCCGCCATCAAATTTGCCGCCATTCATCCATTTCTGATGCTGTGGCACGCCCCAGTAATCAAAAATAGTGGTACGGCTGGCTTTGCCAAAACCGGCTTCTGCCGCGCCCGGCTC
>NZ_DATCSY010000410.1:0-5243 GCF_036568245.1 Rheinheimera sp.
CGTTTCCAGCACTGCCCGCGAATAGCGCGGCGAGCGCTCTGGCCAAAGCCTGGCTAAATATTCACTGAGTTCTGGTCTGGTAATAAAACGATAGCCCGATGCCGTTTCGCTTAACGTTACTCCGCGCCCGGCGTAGTCCTGCAGCAATCTTGATAAGGTGTCATTCAGCCGCTTTTTGCTGATATTCAGCCCATCCAGCACTGTTGTTTGAATCTCATCATGATTCAGTGGTTTGTCGGCAGCGAAAATGGCGGCCTCAACCAGTTGCATCAGCTGCACATCATTAATTTTGCCCGCCATTATGCCTCAGTATCCTTTAATTTGACATGGATCTGGCCGTACGCCTGCACCTGAATGATCTCTACCAGCTTTTCTTTGGTCAATTCCAGCACCGCCAGAAAAGTGACCACTACCCCTTCACGGCCTTCGCTGATGTCAAAACAAGCAGAAAATGCCAGATAGCCCTGATGGCTATTAAGTAAATCCAGAATCCGGCTCATCCTTTCGCGGGTAGACAAATGCTCACGCTTGATATGGTGATGCTGAAAATCTTTTGCGCGCTTTACAATATCTTTCAACGCCAGTGCCAGCTCGGCAAGCTCAACATCTGGCAGAATCAGCAGCGGGGCAAAGTTGTCTGCCAGACTGGCATTGCCGGTGAAATGATCACGCTCGTCCCGCGGCAGGCTGTCAAGTCCAGAGGCGGCCTGTTTAAACACTTCATATTCCTGCAGGCGGCGAATCAGCTCGGCTCTGGGGTCGGCTTCTTCATCATCTGCCTCGGTATGGCGAGGCAACAGCAAACGCGATTTTATCTCAGCCAGCATCGCTGCCATCACCAGATACTCTGCCGCCAGTTCAAAATTAAGCCCCTGCATCAGGTCAATATATTCCATGTATTGCAGCGTAATTTCGTTTACCGGTAAATCGACAATATCAAACTTATGCTTGCGTATCAGGTACAGCAAAAAATCCAGCGGCCCTTCAAAGGCATCAAGCAGAATTTCCAGCGCATCGGGCGGAATATATAAGTCTTCCGGCCGTTCCAGCACCACTTCACCGCGCACAAACGCCAGTGGCAGCGGCTGCTGTATCGTTAAACTGTCTGGCGGCAAATTGTCTGGCAGAGTATCGCTCAAGGTTGGCCCTTATAACTCACGCTTAGCGAAACGGCGCCGGGTCGCCGCAACCTTCGCGCAGCACTACCGGCTCATCATCCGACAAATCAATAACAGTGGTTGGCGACTCGCCGATCACACCACCGTGCAGTATTAAATTAACCTGCTTTTCCAGCCTGGCACGCATATCTTCCGGGTCACTCTCGGCAAATTCTTCGCCCGGCAGAATTAAACTGGTGCTCAACAGTGGTTCGCCCAGCTCTTCCAGCAATGCCAGCGCAATTTTGTTCTGTGGAATACGCAGGCCGATGGTTTTCTTTTTGTCATTCAGTAAGCGCTTTGGCACTTCTTTCGTACCACGCAAAATAAAGGTGTAAGCGCCAGGCGTATTGTTTTTTATCAGCCTAAAGGCTGCATTCTCAACCTTGGCATACACTGAAAGTTCCGACAGATCACGGCACATCAGCGTAAAGTGGTGTTCACCGCTTACCTGACGGATCTGTAAAATACGTTCCATAGCGTTTTTATCGCCGACATGACATCCCAGCGCATAGCCACTGTCTGTCGGGTAGATCACAACGCCACCCTGCTGGATAATTTGTACCGCCTGTTTAAGCAGACGTTGCTGCGGCGTTTCCGGATGAATATGAAAAAATTGGCTCATTGGTATTCTGCTTAAATAAAATTAAAGGCTAATCAAGCGCTTTGCAGCTGAGCTACTAGCGGCCAATCGGCCCAGACAGGGATAACATCGTCGGTTAAATATAGGTTTTTTCCGATATCATTCCAAGTTGTCGCCTGATGAAAATCTGAACCGACCGATGCGGTCAGCCCATGTAACTGGCATAGTTGCCATAGCTCACGCTTTTGCACCGGCGTTTGCTGGGGCGAAATAATCTCAATAGCGTCGCCACCGGCAGCTGCAAACTGTTCCGCCAGCCGCTTTACCCACTTTGTAGTCAGTTTGTACTTCAGCGGGTGCGCCAACACGGCCACGCCGCCGGCGTCATGGATCCAACCAATGGCATCTGCCATGTCCACCCAGTTATTCGGCACATAACCTATTTTGCCGCGACCAAGATACTTCTTAAACACATTATCCATAGTGCTGGCTTTGCCGATACTGACCAGATGGCGGGCAAAATGCGCCCGGGTCAGCGCCGCACCATCGGCAAGTTTCAGCACCGCAGGCAACACATCGGGAATGTTATTTTTTGCCAGTCGCCGTGCCATTTCTTCAGCCCGTATCAGCCGCGCTTGTTGCTGCGTAGCCAAGCGTTGCAGAAACCGCGGGCAGTCAGGGTTAATATTCAGTCCGACAATATGAATTTCCAATTGCTGCCAGCTAGTAGAAATTTCCACGCCATTGACGAGCGTCAGCGGCAATTGCTGTGCAGCAATCGCTTCTCGGGCAGCCGGCAAACCGGCAACGGAATCATGGTCAGTGATGGCCAGCACATCTACGCCTTTTTCTGCGGCACGGGCCACAAGATCTGCCGGTGACAACACACCATCTGAGCACAGCGTATGGCTGTGTAAATCAATTTTCATCAGCACCTCAATATAAGGTGGCTATTGTCGCACAGCACTGGCTTATCGCAAAGCTGGCGTACGGCCATCCGGAAGCTTATACGCTTTTATTTCTGCGTTATAACAAATAAGCACTTGACGCCGGCTACTGTTTTGCGGTCTTATGTGGGCGTAATTCACAAGGTGGCTAAAGCTAATGCAATTTATGACAACCCTTAACCTGACTAACTGGTGGTGGCACATTCCCAACGGGCGTGTGTAGGCGTTGTATTAGCTTTAATTACCGAAGCCCGTTTCCACAAGAAGCGGGCTTTTTTTATGTGCCTGCAAAATGTGTGGCAGCGAGCTGAATAAAAACTTGTTGATTTAAAAGGACAAAATTAAGCATGATTTTTAGTCATATCACTGACACGCCCGGCGAGGTAGCCAGTATCGCCATGCAGCTGCCGTATCAGGCAGACGCATTATCCTGCTACCAGATGCTGACGGCACAAAGCCCTTATTCCTTATTGCTGGAATCAGCCGAAATCGACAGTAAGGACAACTTAAAAAGCCTGCTGCTGATAGATGCAGCACTGCGCGTCGAGTGTAACGACCAAACTGTTGTGATCCGTGCCGTCAGTAATAACGGCGCGGTGCTGCTGCCCTACCTGGCGCAGAAGCTCAGTGCTGACGCCAGTGTTGAGCAACAAGGCCCGCAACTGACGATTCAGTTCCAACGCCCACCTTTACTGCTGGAGGAAAACGCCAGGCTGCAAAAGCCAAATCCTTTTACGGTACTGCGTACTTTGCAACACGAACTGCATTGTCAGAGTGATGAACCTTTTGCAGTCTTTTTAGGCGGTGTCATTGGCTATGACATGGTGGCAACTGTTGAACAATTACCCGACGTACCGGCGGCGGAAAACAAATGCCCGGACTATGTGTTTTATCTAGCTGAAACCTTGCTGGTATTGGATCATCAAACCGGCGACAGCCGCCTGGTCGGCAATGTGTTTTGTGGTGAGCAGGCACCGGCGAACTGTTTTGTTATTGGCAAACGGCTGGAACAACTAAAGCAGCTGTTGCAATCAGCACCGGCAACGCAGCCACTTACAGCTAAGGTATCCGCTGAGTTAAAAGTTGATATTAGCGACAGCGACTTTATGCAGCAGGTCGAAAAACTGAAACAACACATTGTCGCCGGCGATATTTTTCAGGTGGTGCCGTCGCGCTGTTTCAGCTTGCCATGCCCACAACCGTTGGCCGCTTATGCGCGGTTAAAGCAACAAAACCCAAGCCCTTATATGTTTTACTTAAAAGATGCCGCTTTTACGCTATTTGGCGCATCGCCCGAGTCGGCACTGAAGTTTGATGCCCAAAGCCGCCAGGTAGAAATATACCCTATTGCCGGCACCCGGCGCCGTGGTTTTAAAAGCGATGGCAGTATAGACAGGGATCTGGACAGCCGCATTGAGTTAGAACTTCGACAAGATGAGAAAGAGAAAGCCGAACATTTAATGTTGGTTGATTTAGCCCGCAACGATGTCGCCCGTATCAGCGTGCCGGGCAGCCGTTATGTCAAAGAACTGCTAAAAGTAGACCGCTACTCTTATGTTATGCATCTGGTATCGCGCGTTGTCGGTACATTAAAGCCAGAGCTCGATGCACTGCATGCTTATCAGGCTTGTATGAACATGGGCACTTTGGTCGGCGCCCCTAAGGTAAAAGCCGCTGAACTTATCCGCCAGGTAGAAGGTAAACGCCGGGGCAGTTATGGCGGTGCGGTAGGTTATCTGGCCGGTAACGGTGATTTTGACAGCTGCATTGTGATCCGCTCGGCCTATGTGGCCAACAACACTGCCTATATACAAGCCGGTGCCGGAGTGGTATTCGACTCTGTTGCCCAGGCAGAAGCTGATGAAACCCGCAGTAAAGCGCAGGCCGTGATTAGCGCTATCATTGCCGCCCATCAAGCACAGGTACAGGAGTAAGTTATGGCTATCATTTATTTGCTTGATAATATCGACTCCTTTACCTACAACCTGGTCGATGAATTTGCCCAACTAGGTTATGAAACCAGGCTATATCGCAATACAGTGCCGGCAGACTACATTTTTCAGCAAATGTGCGCCGAAACCTCACCGGTATTGCTGGTGCTATCACCCGGCCCGGGTAGCCCTGCCGATGCGGGTTCAATGCCCGCGCTGTTGTTGCTGTGTGAAGCGAAATTTCCGGTGCTGGGTATTTGTCTTGGCCATCAGGCTATCGTCGAGCACTTTGGCGGTGTTGTCGGCCGTGCCGGCGAAACTGTACATGGTAAAACGGCGGCGATTACGCTTAGTCAGCACCCACTATTTAATGGCCTGCCTAACCCCTTCCCGGTAGCGCGCTATCACTCCCTGATGGCGACTGAAATGCCAAATGCGTTGACGCTGCTGGCTAATGACCGCCATATCCCAATGGCTGTTATAAATGAAGAAAAACGTATGCTGGGTTTTCAGTTTCACCCGGAGTCGATCCTGACAACGCTTGGCAAACCGCTGCTGAAACAAAGCATTGATTATTTATTACGGGGCTAACGATGACAGACAAGATTTTAGCAACAGTACAACA
>NZ_DATCSY010000411.1:0-2966 GCF_036568245.1 Rheinheimera sp.
GTGGTTGCGGCATAACGCTCTGTGCTTGTGCTGTCAGGCTGATGCTGGCAAATGTAAGGGCGGCGACGGAGAAAACATGGCAATAACTATTCATGAGACCTGTTCTTTTATTTTATAGATAGTGAAGGTTAATAACGTTTAACTACACAACCGGCTGTCGGAAAAATAAGCCGACGGGAAGCTTCCTGCTTTTAGCTGGCTAAGCCAGCGCTGTGCTTGTTGTTTATCGGTTGTAGGACCAACTAGCAGACGAAAAATTCCGCTAGCCGGGCGAATTTCTGTCGGCAAGGCTTGCTGCTGTTTCAGCTGTTGTTGCAACTGCTGCAGTTTATTGTTGTCGCTACTGGCAAATACCTGAATAAAACATTGTTCAGGCTCAGTTGTTATGTGTTGTGCCAACATTGCCGGCGACTGTAACAGTTCCAGCTGAACTCTGGCTGTACCTTGCTGCAACATGCCAAGTTTACTGGCTGCCGAGTACGACAGGTCAATAATGCGGTCGTGGTGAAACGGGCCGCGATCATTTACCCGGACAATAGCTGTTTGTTTATTATCCAGATTAGTGACCCTGACATATGAAGGCAGGGGCAAAGTTTTATGCGCCGCCGTCATGCCGAACATATTATAGGTTTCACCGTTGGATGTCAGGTGGCCATGAAATTTATTGCCATACCATGAGGCAATGCCTATCTCAGCATGTTGTGTCGCACTGACCAAAGGTGTGTAATTTTGTCCAAACAGGTTGTAGGGCTTATTGCCACCGCGGCTTAACGGTTCAGCCTGTGGCGTTGGATCTGTCATTTCCAGCAAAGTCGGCAGCCGCTGGGGAATGCTGTCTTTTTGCTGTTGATAGCGGCCGGCATTCGGCTCGTTTGAGCTACTGGCGGTGTGCTGGCGTTTACTGCTACAGGCCGCCAGTAGACAAATACTGCATAAGGTTAAAAGAATATACTTCATCAAGGCGCTGCCAAAATTCGTTTGTGTGTACCCACGGACATTATTACACCAAAAGCTGCCAGCAGTGTCACCATGGATGTTCCGCCATAACTTATCAAAGGCAGAGGCACACCGACAACAGGGAGTAATCCTGAAACCATACCAATATTGACAAAAACATAGACAAAAAATGTCAGCGTGAAACTGCCCGCCACTAATTTGCTGTAATTATCCTGGGCCTGACTGGCGATAAACATGCAGCGGCCAATAATAAACAGGTACAAGCTTAACAGCACCAGAACTCCTAACAAACCGATCTCTTCGCTGATAACAGCAAAAATAAAGTCAGTATGGCGTTCCGGTAAAAACTCGAGTTGCGATTGGGTACCCTGCAGATAACCTTTACCTTCAAGCCCGCCCGAGCCGATAGCTATTTTTGACTGAATGATATGGTAGCCTGAACCGAGCGGATCACTTTCTGGATTCAGGAAAGTCAGCACGCGCTGGCGCTGATAATCGTGCATCAGGAACAACCACAGCACTGGCAAAAAGGCCGAGATAACGGCCGCAACAAAGGCAATAATGCGCCAGCTCATGCCGGACATAAACAAGACAAACACCCCGGCTGCGGCAATCAGAATAGAGGTACCTAAATCAGGTTGTTTGGCAATCAGTAATGTCGGGATTGCACACATCATAAAGCCCGCCAGTAAATGCCATAAGCGGGGGGGCAGGCTGTGTGACGAGATAAACCAGGCAACAGCCATGGGCACTGCCAGTTTCATGACTTCTGACGGTTGAAACTTCATAAAGCCCAAATCGAGCCAGCGCTGTGCACCTTTGCCGACATGACCAACCAGTAACACCGCGACCAACAGCGCCAAACCCGCCAAAAACAGTGGTAAGGACCAGCGTTTTAATGTCTGGGGTTTGACCTGTGCGACAGCGGTCATGACCGCCAGAGCAACGCCAAGGCGCACCAGCTGTGCTTCCATCATCGCAATGTTCTGGCCGGAAGCGCTGTATAAAATCATCAGGCCAAAGCCCATCAGGGCCAGCAGGCCCAGTAATAGTGGACCATCGATGTGAAACATCGCCAACCGGCTGCGTCTGGCATTTTCATTAAACTGCTCATTCATCGCTGTTCACTCCGGCCGTGAAGTAATAGTCCAGCATCTGCCGTGCGATCGGGGCGGCGTTGCTACCACCACCACCGGCGTTTTCCAGCGCTACTGCAATGACAATGCTTGGTTCATCAAAAGGTGCGTAACCGATATACATGGCATTGTCGCGCAGCCGTTCATCAATCGCTTCTGCATCATATTTTGCATCCTGGGCAATAGCCGCTAACTGGGCGGTACCCGTTTTGCCTGCAGCATCATAGCTGGCACCGATAAAAGCTCTGTGGGCAGTGCCGCCAAGATCTTTAACGGTGCGGTGCATCGTGTCCATCACAACCTGCCAGTTGCTTTCTTTAACAACTTCAATCACCGGTTGCAGAGCCGGGGCATGCTCAGTCTTGTTTTGATCGTCGCTAAAGGCAGTCACCAGATGCGGAGTAGGCAATTTACCCTGATTTAAAATGACAGACGTTGCCACAATTAACTGCAATGGCGTGGTGGTCCAGTAGCTTTGGCCGATACTCAGTGGCACCGTATCGCCTGGGTACCAGGGCTGGTTATGGCGTGCCCGTTTCCAGCCGCGGGATGGCATTATGCCGCTGCTTTCTTCCAGAATATCGATACCGGTTTTTTCACCGAAGCCCATTTTTGTCATGTAATCTGAGATACGATCGACACCGAGTTTAATACCAAGCTCGTAAAAAAAGGTATCACAGCTTTTCATAATAGCGGTGTAGACATCAACCCAACCATGCCCCCAACGCAGATGGTCGCGAAAGCGGTGATCGCTGTTTGGCAGCATAAAGTAGCCCGGATCCCATATTTTCGAGGCGGGTGTAATCGTATTGGTTTCAAGCCCCAGCAAGGCAAGATGCGGTTTGATTGTCGACGCGGGCGGGTAGGTACCCT
>NZ_DATCSY010000412.1:0-5127 GCF_036568245.1 Rheinheimera sp.
AATCTGCTTAAAATGATCTAAATCTAACAGAATCAAACCGTACTGCCGCGACAAACGGGCGAACTCAGAAATAGCTAACGCCAGTTGATCATTCAATGTACGCCGGTTACCGGCACCGGTCAGGCTGTCGGTTGTCGCTAAGCGCTGTAATTCGCGGCGCTGCAGTTGTGCGCGGTAAGCGAAAATAAATGCAAACAAGCTGGTAATACTGGTAGTAACAAAGAACGCCAGCATCTGAAACCGGCTGGCAAAAATAAGTTGCGGATACAGATTAGCAATAACAAACAACGACCCAAGCATCAGCGCCAGCAATGCAAAAGCACAAATTGGCGCAACCAGAAAGAAAATAAACACTAAAAAGGGGTAAACCCAGAATAAGCCATCTACACCCAGGTTGATGCATACCAGCAGGGCTCCGGCACAAAACACCAACGCCATAAATAAACCGGGCTTCACCGTATCACCACTGCGCCATGCCATACGGGTCGCTGCCATCGCGCACAGCACCATAAACAGGTCTGCAGTGCCTACAATATAATTGCCACTGTATAACCGGTATATCCCGTAGGGAGTGACACAAAGCACTATGATGCAGCCAACCAGTGTCAGCATTGCCAGATAGAAATCGTTTTTCAGCCGCTCTAACACTTAGCTATCCCCGACAGGCATTTTATTCTTATTAATATAGAAGCATCCTAGCGTATAAACTAACCTGAAAGCAAAAGTCTGCAGCCAGCAAAAAAACCATCATATCATCCGACTAGCATACTGCTCAGTTCATCGAAATGACGGAATGACCAACTGGCCAGCGGCAAAAAATGACTATTATGTTCATTAAGATACAGACAGGACGGCATACCGGCATTAGCGGCTGTTTGTAAATCAAACAGGTAATCGCCTACGTAAATCATCTCGCTGACTTCCAGTTTCATTTGCGCCGCAATACGCAGTAACCCCTCCGGGTCAGGTTTTGCAGCACAGTCCTCCCGCGTCAGAATATGCTGTATCGGGATCTGTAGTCTGGATACCGTCAGCTGGGTTGCTGCACGCATATTACGCGTCAGAATAGCCAGCGGTATACCGGCCTCGCTGAGCCGTTCAAGGCACTGTTGTGCACCCGGCATCCAGCTGGCAAGCTCGGCGCCGCGCATTTCATGACGACAAATAATGTCCGTTATTCGCTGCCGTTCCTGGAGTTCTTCAACCGTAGCGAGCGTCTCGAGCAATGGTGTACCTTGCGGCCAGCCGATATCATCACAGATCAGCGCAAAATCCAGTGCAGAGTCAACCAGAGTCCCATCTAAATCAAATACCACTGCTTTTCTACCGTTAAATACCATCACTCTTCCTGCTACTTCGTGTTTTTCACCACTCAGTGGTCGGATAGACCTCTGCCGCAAAACCACAATAAATATAAAGCATTGATTTTAAGTTAGTGTAAATATGGCACAAGCTGTGCTTCTCACTACCAGGCTATATAATAAAGGACATGATACATGAGTTTACTGCGTTTAATCTTCAATATACTGTGGTTTGTAATGGGTGGTTTTATTATGGGCATGCTTTGGTGGCTGGCCGGGTTAATCTGCTTCATCAGTATCATAGGTATCCCATTTGGTCGCAGCTGCTTTGTAATAGGTGAAATGGCGTTCTGGCCATTCGGGCAGGATGCCGTGAACCGGCGTTATATTAACCGCTACGACGATATCGGCACGGGTGGCTTAGGTATGCTGGGTAATATCATCTGGTTTTTATGCTTTGGGATCTGGCTGGCACTTGGGCATATAGGTCACGCCATAGTGTGTTTTGTCAGTATTATTGGTATCCCCTTTGGCATACAGCACTTGAAGCTGGCATTATTAACGCTTGCCCCAATTGGCAAAACAGTCATTTCACGGCAGACCATATGAGATTTCAGGAGTAATAATGGATGACAGTAAATACCAACGTATCTGGCAGACGGTGCTGCAGATCCCGGTCGGCAAAGTAGCAAGCTACGGCCAGATAGCCGATTTGGCCGGCCTACCAGGCAGAGCCAGATTAGTTGGTAAAGCCCTTGGTAAAGCACCTGCTGAGTTAAGGGTACCGTGGTTCAGAGTGTTAAGAAGTAACAGAAGCCTGGCTTTTTCGCCAGGCTCAGAAGCGGCCGAGTTACAACGTCAGAGTTTGTTAGCGGAAGGGGTATTAGTGAAAAATAATCGCGCACAGCAACAGGATGTCTGGCAACCAGATCTGGCCGAGTTACTATTTAAGCTAAATTACTAAACGCGTTTTAAACGACTTTTTGCGCGTAATAATGCTTCCTGCTCAAACTCTTCCATATACTCTGCCAGGTCACCTTTCCACTGCTCATCAATAGTTTCTGCGCCATCTTTGAGCAAACCTACTTCCAGCTGATCCCGGCGCACCAACAGCTCGTGCGCCCTGCTATGCATCTCCAATTCAACCTCGGCCTGGATCTGGCTGATTGAGCGTAAAAAATGCAGTCGCTTGAACATATGTAAAGCCAGAATATTCAACAAAATCATAAAGCTGATAAAAACAAAGATCATTAACTGACTCCATAGCGCTTCTGTCTGAAAGTAACATTTTGCATTACCCAGAAGAATATCATCGCTGGCATTAAAGCAATATTTATCAAAGGAATACCATATTGATATAACGCTCTTGTATATGAGCTTAGAAACAAGTATTGCTCTACGAAAAATATGCTCTGCAAAGTAGCCAGTAGTACAAAGGCAAAGCCCGCCAATTCAGCTACAGCACTTACGCTCTGCTTCAACATATTATGAAATTTAAACAACAAATAAATAGCAAGTGCGTCAATCAAGCAAAACGAGCCATACCAAGCAAACTTGTAAACAATCCCATCGTTTGCGGCTATTTTGTACAGCAGCGGAACCAGAGACGTCATAACGCCATTAGTTACGGCAACCACAGTAAATGTAATTAAAACTGAAGATACTTTTTTCTCGAATCGAATAGCTGCAATCAGCAGTATAAAATAGCCAATAAACAAATATTTATCTAAATTAAATAAGACTAATTCCAGCCTATCCCAGTCCATATCTCTGATTACCCTATAGTGTTTTTTAAATCAGTTCCCCGGAGGAATAATTCCACCACCATTACCCAAAGTACTAACAGAATCGTCGCCTGTTATCGGTGCATTACCTGGAGGAATAATTCCACCACCATTACCCTGGGTACTCACTGCATCACCACCAGTAATTGGTGCATTACCCGGAGGAATAATTCCACCACCATTACCCTGAACAGTTGCAGCACTCCCTTCAGTTGTTGGAGCATTGCCCGGAGGAATAATCCCCCCTCCATTTCCTAAAGTGGTTGAGGCTGAATTCTGAGCAAGCAATAACCGGGCTCTGTCACTAATCTGCACGGAATCACTACCAGATGCTAATGCTGTTGCTGGAGTCTGTGTTGTTTGTTCTGCTTTAGTGCTTATTGCATTTTTTTCCTGAGCATAAAATTGCACTTGCGCCGCGCTATTATTATTAACATTACCGATCGACATCATTAACCTCGTATCTGAGTTGTTGACAACCCCATACTAAGTACTAGTCAACAATAATGCCAGTAAAGATGCCAAGTTACAGTTGACAAAAAAATGATATTTAGCAAAGCATTGTAGTTAAAGATTAAGAAGGACTACTTGTGAACTATCTGGCGCATATTGCACTGTCACAGCCGAATTCATATTCATTAGTTGGTAACCTGCTGGGAGATTTCTGCAAAGGTGTGCAGATAGAGACATTGCCGCAGGCGGTGCGTCAGGGTTTAGCGAATCATCGTGCGGTGGATCACTTTACTGACCACCACCCTTTGGTGCGCCGCGCCAAAACACATTTTTCGGTGCAGCGCCGCCGCTTTGCCGGTATCGCGCTGGACGTACTGTTTGACCATTTTTTAATAAGCCACTGGTCAGAGTTTTACAGCCTGTCATTTGCCGCCGCCAAACAGCAGATATATAACGATATTGCTGCTGCAGAACATCTGATGCCGCCTGCGATGGCTAACACTATGCGAAATGTGTATCAGACAGACTGGTTCGCCAGCTATGAGCAGTTACCGAGTCTGGGCTATGCCCTTGACAGAATTGCAGAGCGCATACGCTTCACCAATCAATTCAGTGGCGTGATTGGAGAGATAGATCCGGTATATTCTAAGCTGGAGCAGGATTTTCTGCAGTTCTATCCGCAGCTGCAGCAGCATGTTCAGCAACTGGGGCTGGAGCAGAACTAAGCATGCTTTTACTGCAGATTTATCATAAGCGTTGTTGCGTTAAAAGCCTGCTATTGGCTAGACTAGCGCCCTGTTTGTTTTGATAGCCACATATACAGGAGCGCAACAATGGGCGCACAATGGAAAGCCAAACACAAAATGGATGCCGCCAATGCCAAAGGCCGCATTTTCACCAAGCTGGCAAAAGAAATCGCCGTAGCTGCGCGTAATGGCGCCGACCCGGATATGAATGCCAAGCTACGCTCAGCCATTGAAGCGGCTAAAAAAGCCTCAATGCCGAAAGATACACTGGAACGTGCGATTAAAAAAGGTGCAGGCTTGCTTGACGGCCCGGCCAACTATGAAACAGTAGTCTATGAAGGCTTTGCACCTCATCAGGTCCCGGTCATTGTTGAATGTCTGACAGATAACAAAAACCGCAGTGCGATGAGCATTCGTCAGCTATTTCGTAAAGGCCAGCTGGCAACATCGGGCGCAGTGTCGTGGGATTTTAAACATTTAGGTCAGATTGAAGCCGAAGCTGACAGTGCTGATGCCGATATGGAACTGGCAGCCATCGAAGCAGGCGCTCAGGATTTTGAACAGGGCGACGATGGCGAAGTAGTGTTTTTAACTGAAGCGACCGATTTAGACGCTGTGGCTAAAGCCCTGCCGGAATTTGGTTATAAAGTACTGACCGCCAAGCTGGTGTACCGTGCAAACAACCCGGTAGCGCTGGGTGATGCTGAACGGGCTGAAGTTGAAGCTTTTTTAGATGCGATTGATGCTGATGACGATGTGCAAAACGTGTATGTCGGTTTAGCGGGCTAACGACGCAGCAGTATTTAAAAAGCCATCCGATCGGATGGCTTTTTAAATACTGCT
>NZ_DATCSY010000413.1:0-6062 GCF_036568245.1 Rheinheimera sp.
GTCAGACTCCAGCATTAAGGCCGGGCTGTGGTGATAGGCAATAACATTGCATAACTCGGCGGTTAAGCCCCAGGACTCGGCAATCAGGTAGCCGAGCACTTCGTGGCAGGTTTGAAAATACTGCTCTTCAATCTCGCTGTAACCATGCTGCGCCAGTAAGCCTTGCTGCATCACTTGCTCGTAGTTTGGTGCCTGTTGGTGTATCAGGGCAATACCGGCGTTGTGAAACAAGCCCAGGCTGTAACAGTCATCCTGCACCGTCTGCGCATAATTAAAATGCTTTGCCAGAGTCATGGCGATATTGGCTGTTTGCAGCGCGCTGGACCACAGCTTCAAACTGAATTTGTCATCGCGGCCTTCCGCCAGCGTGAAGCGCAATAATACACTGCGCACCAGTTTCAGCACCCGGTTCACACCGAGAAACTTACACGCGTGTTCAACCGAAGTGATTTTTTGCCGCAGACCAAAAAACGCTGAATTAACGACTTTCAGGGTAAAACCGGCAATGCCGATATCCAGATTAATTAACGCGGCGATGCGTTTAATATTGGGCTGAGGGGTATCAAGCTGCTGTTGGATATGCTGCAGAATTTCCGGCTGTGGCGGAATGGTAAAGCCATTAAGCGCCTGTTCTATTGCTGACATGTCAATGGCCTGCGCCATAAGGCTATCTCCGGAATAAACTGCACAACTGCCCGCTAATAGTAAGGGCCGCTACCGTGAAATGTAAAACAGTTTTACTGAATAAAATGGCACGCCGCCAGCCGGTTATGAATCGAGATAGGGCCGGCCTGACATCAGTTGCTGCGCAAGCTGTTGCTCATTTTGCTGCTCATTGAGCTGTAAATCATTGAATTGCACGTCAAACTGGATTAACTCTTCATCGTCCAGATGCTGTGCTATCAACCGGTCTGGTACCTGGCCAACCTGACGGTAAGCATTAATGGCTACCTGCGCCGCCTGCTCCATCAGTGACAGAAAATGTCCCAGCGGGAACTGTTGAAAAATGTCGGCGTCCAGATGCGCCCAACCCAGTAAGTCACCACTGATACTGCCATCAGCATGGTCGGTGAACAACATCGATACTGCCGGGCAGCTAGGGTTTTCACCCGGCTGAAACTGTTCGGCATCTTCGCTGTTAAATACCAGCACATAACCAAAACCTGGGCTGCCTTCAGCATCCATTTCGTCAAACGATGTATCGTACATCAGAAACAAGCGATTATCAGTCATGACGTTTTCCTGCTGAAAAAATGGGCGCTAATTCTACCTGAAATTCCACCGATGCTAAAGCATCAAAGGGCAGGTTCTGCAGATTATCGTCAGGTAAACCATATTACCGGTTATAACTCAGGCTGATAGGGTATTTCTAATAGCAGCGCCAGAGCAAGCAATAGTGCCTGCTCGGGAAGTTGTAACAGAGTATCGGCCCGTACACAGGTATCTACCGCCCGCCACAGCTGCTGCTTTTGCAGCGGAGCCAGTGCCAGCAATTGCGGTAGCTGTTGTTCCAGCACGCTGAAGTTTATCTCGGGCCGTTCAGTCGCCAGGCTAAAAGGCAGTTGCTGCTGTGCGGCCTGCCAGGCTTGTTGTTGCGCCTTGTCATCGCCTGCCGCGCTGCTGACCAGCGCCAGCAGGGCGCTGACGGCAGCTGTCTGCTGGCTGAGGTTCTGGCTGGAAGAGCGCTGGTTAATCCTGTTTGTCTGGTAATGCACCGCCACGCTGTGTTCAACAAACTGCCAACAAAGCCACTGCGTAAGGCCCGGTGTTGCAGTCGCGTCACGCAGTGCCTGGATAAGCTGTTGAAATTGCTTAAAACGCAGCTCTGACAGGGTTTTCAGTGCAGGCATGGCCAGCTGCAGTAACTGAACCTGCTGCAAGGCGTTGAGATGTTCGACACTGTCACACAGCTGATCGACCTGTTGCAGCACGGCGGCTGAACCCATTTCTTTAATCAGGTGCAGTTGCCGCGCGCGGGTATCGTCTTCCTGACGTAGTAACAGACAGCAAATCAGCGCAATTGCAGGTTCACTCTGGCGGCTGCTGTGTAGCAGTAACAACGGCAGTGCCTGTTGTAAGCGTTCTGTGGCTGTTGCTGCTTTGGGTGTATTAACTTCTGCATCCGCGGTGTCGGTGGCAACTTGCGCTGAACGCACAGTGGGGAACTTGCCATTCCAGTGTGGTTCCAGCCGCTTGATCCGTGTCGCTAAAGGTGGGTGGGTAGCGAAAATAGACGCCCAGCGGCTGATGGCTTCGGCGAAAAACAAATGGCTGCTTTCATCAGCATTACTGTTGCTGACCTTACTGTGCTGGCTATGGCTGCCAATAACCTTTAGCGCACCAGCAATACCGCGTGGGTTGCGGGTAAATTGCACTGCACTGGCGTCGGCCAGAAATTCACGCTGGCGGCTGACAGCGGCTTTAATCAGATTGCCAAAAAACGAGCCCAGATAACCGATAATGACCAGCCCCAGTGCCAGCAATAAAATAGCGCCGGCGCCGTTTTTATTGTTGCCTGAGCGGCCTGATCCAATGCGTACCGCGCTACTGCCCCTGCTGCCGCGCAGCATGTAGTAGCCGATATGGCCCAAAAACAGTATGCCGTTTAGTATCGCAATCAGGCGGATATTCATCCGCATGTCACCGTTCAGAATATGGCTGAATTCATGCGCTACAACCCCCTGCAGCTCATCACGGTTTAATTGCTCAATGCAGCCCCGGGTAACACCTATCACCGCATCTGATGGGCTGTAGCCTGCAGCAAAAGCATTGATACCCGTCTCTGGCAACAGGTAAACCGGCGGTACAGGGGTATTGGCCGCCAGGGCCATTTCTTCAACAACGTTGAGTAGTCGCCGCTGCAGGGGATCCTGACTGTCGGGCGATAGTCTTATACCACCAAGAGACTCGGCCACCACTTTGCCGCCAGCGCGTAATTGCAGCCATTTAACCAGTACTGCAATACCAACCGCACTGAGTACGACGGCGCTAACCGCAACAACCAGGTCCCAGGGCAAGGTTTGCCAATGCCAGGGGCCGGACAGCTGTTGCGGGTCAACAAAACCCAGGCTGATTAAGGCGATAATGTTCGTCAGCAGTAACAGCAACAGTACTGCCAGCGAAAACAACAGCACCAGAATGCGGGTATTTCGCCGGGCTAAATCCTGCTGTGAGAAGAAGTTACTGCTCATCTGGCGTCAATCAGAAACTGACTTTAGGCGCCGCCTGAATGGCCGCACTGTCGGAAAACTCCAGCAGTTTGGCATCGGCGGCATGGCCAAAACTGGCAGCAAAAATAACCGGTGGGAAACTTTGCTTATAGCTGTTGTAGTCTGTTACCGCGTCGTTAAACGCCTGACGGGCAAATGCCACCCGGTTTTCAGTACTGGTAAGCTCTTCCGACAATTGCATCATGTTCTGATTCGCTTTTAAGTCAGGGTACGCTTCCATCACCACGTTCATCCGGCTCATGGCGCTTTGCAGCGCGCTTTCGGCACCGGCCAGCTGGCTGATAGCACCTGCATCGCCCGGGTTGTTTGCCGCCACTTTCAGACCGGCCAGTGCGGCGTTACGTGCGCTAATCACCGCCTCCAGTGTGTCGCGCTCGTGTGCCATGTAGGCTTTAGCGGTTTCTACCAGATTAGGGATCAGATCGTAACGACGTTTCAGCTGCACTTCTATTTGCGCAAAGGCATTCTGAAAGCGGTTTTTCAGTTTAACCAGCTGGTTAAAGATGCTGATAACCCAGAATACAAGTACAACGAGAATAGCCAGAATAATCAGGCTGGTCATAGTAGCTCCGACAAAACGATATATTTGGTTGCTATTGTTAACAATAGTTTAAACACTGTCCAGCGTTTATTCGCTGAACTAACACTAAAGTACGCTGGCCTGAAGGCTATGTGGTTCGGCTGGTAATTCCTGTGTGCTGAGGTATCATAGCCGGCAGTATTAAACGAGGTTTGTATGAGTGATTTTCAACATATTTCAGTAGCAGATACCGCTAAGTTGCTGGCAGATAATAAGGTAGTGGTTGCTGATATCCGCGATGAGGGCAGTTTTGCCGCCGGGCACATTGATGGTGCCTACCATCTTACTAACGGCAGTCTGAATAGCTTTATGCAGCAGTTCGAATTTGACCAGCCGGTGGTCGTGGTGTGCTATCACGGCAACTCGAGCCAGGGGGCAGCGCAGTATCTGGTGCAGCAAGGCTTTGAACAGGTATACAGCATGGATGGCGGCTTTGAAAGCTGGCGTACTCAGCTGCCTTACGTGAGCGGCGACAGTGCATAAGTTTGCCGAACTTAATTCAGCGCAGGCGGCTCAGCTGTTTGCCGGCTACTGTACGGCCCGGGGCCTGAATGTCAGTGCTGTGGTGCAGCGGCCTGATCTTGCTGAACTGTATGGCGACGCAGAGCAGCTGGGCGCAATTGAGCAAGAATTTGGCCGCTTTGTTCAGCAGCCGGAGCATCCGCGTTATCAGGCGGCGGCCTGGCAACTGAGCCAACCGGCGGCAACCGAAAGCGCTGCCGCTTTGCTACAAATGAATATACTGCAGTGGTGGCAGCAGGCGCCGTTTACCTGTGTGATTTTACTACTATGTTTGCTGGTATATGTCTGGCAACAACTGGACTGGCGCAGCAGCAGTGCGGCACTGCAACTGACAGAGCCCGCGCAGTTATGGCGCTGGTTCAGCCCGATGTTAATGCATTTTTCACTGACTCATCTGGTGTTTAATCTGGCCTGGTGGCTGTATCTCGGTCGTCAGCTTGAGCAGCGCCTTGGCAGTGTTCTGTTGTTGAATATTGCCTTGACCGTGGCGTTGGTGTCGAACGCGGCACAGTATTTTATTGTGGGTCCGCATTTTGGCGGTTTGTCCGGCGTAGTGTATGGCCTGTTTGGTTATTTCTGGCTGGCGGGGCGGTTAAACCCAGCGCAAGGCCTGCATATCAGTAATGGCCTGGCTGGCTTTATGTTGTTATGGCTGCTGCTGGGCTTTTTTGACCTGTTGTGGGTCAGTATGGCGAACTGGGCACATTTAGGCGGACTGATTGCCGGTTTGCTCTGGGCGTGGTTATTGCGTCACCAGCGCGCACGCAGAATACCGGCATCTCACTGATACAGGTATTTGGTAAACAGAATATCGCGGATCATGGTTTCGCCGGCTTCTTTTTTCATCGTTTGTTGCAGCTTTTCCAGAATCGCCAGGCGGATTTCCTCGCGACCTGTCAGCGATTTGATTTTGTCTTCCGGCTGTTTGGTAAAAATGCCGATAATGATGTCGAGGATCAGCGGTTCATGGTGCTCTATCGCAGGCAGAAATGCTTTGTCTTCCAGCATCAGCTCTACGGTTACCCGGATATAGCCAAGGCTGCGGCGGTTACCGGAAATATAGTTGGTAACAATGTCCGGGTCGAAGCCGTAATAGACTACTTCCTTAGGCTGGTCCTGCGCAGTTGTATGCGTGGAGACCAGTAACAACGGGGCAGACAACAATAGCGGAAGCAGCAGGCGTTTTATCATAACTATCACTTTTGGTTGGTAAAAATAGGCCAGCAAGGACACTAACCATAGCGTTATGGCTGCTATTTTACCAGCTAACGTGCTCTGCAGTAAGCCGTTTTTCTCAGCGGATTGCTGCTGAAAATCCGGCCGTAACTTGTTATGATGCCGCCAGACTCCCTGCAGGCAGAATTTTCGTTGTGAGTATTCCTGTTATTTCGCTTGATACAGACTGGCATCAGGCTCAAAACTGTTCGTTACCATCAGAGCTGGCGCCCTGGATCCTCGAGCCAGCCTCTCTGACCGCAAGGTTAAAGCGTCACTGCGATGAGTTTCGGGTTCAGGTGCTTAATGAGCAGCGTGCAACTTTGCCTGCATTTTTGCAGCCATTGCTGCCCGGCACTGGGCGGGCACAGCTGCGTGAGGTTATTCTCTGGTGTGATGGTAAACCCTGTGTTTATGGCCAGAGCTGGTTGCCAGAACAGACCATTAAAACCTTACGGCCTCTGGCCGATATGGGGGAGCGCCCGTTAGGAGATTATATCTTTCAGCAACCAGGG
>NZ_DATCSY010000414.1:0-7964 GCF_036568245.1 Rheinheimera sp.
GTACATTTCTGCTACCGTCGGTGCACGAAAACCTCGCCCGGCCTGCAGCCATACCTGCTGCGTTGCCGTTAGCTGATATCCCAGGTTGCTTTGCCAGGTAAAAGCGGAGAAATCGACATCAGTTACCGTCTGCGTATTGTCAGTAAACTGGTCATCAAACTGCGGGCTGTATTTCAGGCCGTCATAGCGCCCGCCCAGACTCAGTGTCCAGCCCTGACTGAACTTAATCACATCGCGGGCATACAGGCTAAAGGCGTTGATATCGGTTTGCGGCACCTGATCAGGGTCGATAACCGGCGGGCTGGCCAGCTCGTCAGTTTCGCCGATATAGCGCCGGTCTATCGCAGAGTACTCTACTTCGCGCTGTTCAACCGATGCGCCGTAAAGCCATTGTTGCTGCAACGTATCGCTGAATATTTCTTTGTCCAGTGCCACGGCAAATTTAAGCTGACGCTGTTTGAAGTCCCGGTCTTCGCTGCGCAAACACGGCGCTACATCGCCATTGGTTGCACCGGCGCAACTGGTGGTCAGCATGTTCGTCACACCATGGGTATAGTTTGACTGGTAATCCGCAGTGGCGTTGACGTTATCAGCCCAGCTACGCCCTGCCAGCCATTCATACTGCACACCAAAGCGTTTGCGTTCTATCTCATCATCGCCGATACGCGACAGGTAAGTACTGTCCAGCCTGGAGCGGTTATCCAGCTCACTGTCTTGCTTAAAATATTCGCCGGTCCAGCCCAGACGGTGTGCGGTGCTAAGTTGATACTGCAATTTCGCCAGCACGTTATTGCTGCGGTAATCCAACGGGTCAGCAATGGTGCGGCCGGCGCCAATAATGTCTTCACCAGATGTAGCAGTTTCCGTTTCATGGCCGTCACGGCGGGTATATACCAGCAAGGATTCCAGCTTGCCGCTGCGGTTGGCAACAGTGGCGCTGAATGAGGTCTCATCATTCTGACCACTAAAACCTGCCGTGATACCAAGGTGGGTATCGTCGCCGCTGGCAGCAAGGTAATCTGCCGGATCTTTGGTGACAAATAACACTGCCCCACCGAGGGCACCGCTGCCTGCCGCTATCGCATCGGCACCTTTGATAATCTCAATCTGTTTTAACGCGTCGATATCCACACCGCCGCGGGCAGAGCGGAAAAACTCGTAAGCGACAAAAGTGGGCGGGTCCAGCGTTTCACCAAGCGACAAACCATCGACCGTAATGGCGACTCTGTCACCGTCAAGGCCACGGATATTAAAACCATTACTGCCAAAACGGCCCATATCTGTGGTAGTCACGCCCGGCACAAAGCGCACTGCATCAGCAATATGCTGTGCCTGTTGCAGCTTAAGATCCGTTGCACTCAGGCGCTGGCTTTGCTGAGTATTGGCTTTGGTATTAATGGCCTCTTCAGCGCTGACTTCAGCGGTAGCCAGCTCTTGCAGATTATTTTGTGTGGTCTGTGCCAGCGCAGCCTGGCTGACAGCGGTACCAATCAACAGTGCTAATACAGTCTTCTGCAGTAAAGGGCTCTGCATAACGTGATTTTTCATGAACGGCGTCTCTCCTTAGAGCGTGGTTAGTCCTGACCTACTGTGCGGGCAATTTGCTGATCCAGACGGCTGGCAAACTCACTGACGTACTCGTCATAACTCAACACGCCATCGCTGTTACTATCCACTGCAGCAAACTGCGCATCGCGTCTCTGCTGGTACTCTTCACGGCTGACCACACCGTCTTTGTTGCTGTCATACATCGCCAACATGCCGTCAGCTGAATGGGTAGTTGGCATTTTCAGTAAACGCTCTGGCCGCGGCTGTTGCTGACTGGCTTGCTGTTGCTGTAGCCGGGTTTGCTCACTGCGGGTGTCTTCGCCACGGGGCGCAGGTTTTGGATCGGCTTTTGATATCACGCCATCCTGATTGGTATCCATACGACTAAAAGCACTGTCGCCGGAACGGTTAAACTCTGCCCGGCTGATATAGCCATTTTCATCTTTATCCAGTGCATTAAAGCGGACATGGGTCTGACGCAAGTGCCCGGCCCGCTCAGCAGCAAGCTGTTGCTGCTGCTCGCCGCTAAAGGTATGTTTCTCAGCTGCGACACTGCTGCAGGCGCTCAGATAGGCGCTGCTCAGCGCCAGAAATAAACTGGTGTATAAATGCTGCTTGTTCATAGTGCTCACTCCTTACTCATGCCGGCATCTGTGGCACGGCATTTAACTGCTTATTGGGTAACTTCCAGCACCACGCTGTAGGTGTAGCTGTATGTTGGTACCGGTGCATCTTTGGGGGCGTCGGTTCTGAACCTGCTTAACAGGAAATAGGTACCGGCTTTTTGCGGCTGAAAACTGATAATGCCGGCGGCATCGCCGGTAAGTTGGTGGGTAACTTTTTCGTCATTCGCGCCAGCTTCAATGAAATAGACATTTACCGCCTGCTGTGGCAGGGGTTTACCATTAAACAGCACCCGGGCACGTAAGGTGCTGTCGGTATACAAATCATTCGGGTGACTTAAAAACGCTAATTCCAGCGCTTCGCCACCGGGTTTTAGAGCAGTGTGGTCCGGTGCGCCTTTGCTGATATAGGTTTCCGCCCGGGTCACCGCCTGAAAATGCGCAATAGATTTGGCGCCTTGCGGCAGTACAAAGTTGCTGTCCCGGCTGCTTTTACGCTCACCATCAAGCTCGTAAGTATGAAACACCGCACCATAGCGCAGGCCTGTGCTGAAACGGTACGTGCCATCATCCGTTAGCTTATGCTCTGCTACTGCGCGGGTATGACTGTACTGCAGCAGCGTTGGTTTTAGCACGGTACCAGCGGGTGTCAGCACACTGAATTCGCTGTTGTTAAAAGCCACCTCAGGAATAAAAAACCGATCGGCAAACGCAGCATCCAGACTTACCCAGCCGCCACGAACGGGTTCAAAACTGGCAGGTTGTAAGTAAGGTACATGTGCCTGGGCAGTAACACTGCCCGCCAGCATTACGCCAGCAAAAACGGCCCGGTTAAATGACAACAGCATAACGGCTCCTTAATGATAATAATTCTTATTAACTTCGGAGCGGCACTTTATGCCAAACAACGATCAATTGCAAATGATAATTGATCTTATTTGCAATTGATTACCTTTAAAAGGAATTTTACTACCAGAAAAGAAAAAGCCGGGCAATGATGCCCGGCTTGTTTAGCGTGCTAGTAAAGCTGTATTTGCTTTAGTCCTTTTGGCCCAGTAGGTTAAGAATAAAAGCATATTCCTGTGCATACTCGGCCAGACGCGAAAAGCGGCCGGATTTTCCACCGTGTCCGGCTTCCATATTGACCTTAAACAGCAGCGGGTTGCTATCTGTCTTATGGGTACGCAACTTCGCCACCCACTTGGCCGGTTCAAAATACTGTACCTGCGAGTCATGCAAACCTGTGGTCACCAGCATGGCTGGATACGCCTGTTTACTCACCTGATCATAAGGCGAATACGCCAGCATGTAGTCGTAGTAAACTTTTTGTTTTGGATTGCCCCATTCGTCAAATTCATTGGTAGTCAGCGGAATACTTTCATCCAGCATAGTGGTCACCACATCAACGAAAGGCACATGCGCTACCAGCGCCCGGTACTTTTGTGGTGCCATATTGGCCACGGCCCCCATCAGCAAACCACCGGCACTACCGCCCATGCCAAATACTTTGTCTTTGGCAGCATAACCTTGCTCAACCAGATAATCGGTCACCGCGATATAGTCGGTAAAAGTATTGGTTTTATGCAGTAACTTGCCATCTTCATACCACTGCCGGCCCATCTCCTGACCACCACGAATATGGGCAATAGCGTAGACAAAACCACGGTCAACTAAAGAGAACACCGTACTGCGGAAAGCCGGGTCCATTGAGCTACCGTAAGAGCCATAGGCGTACTGATACAAAGGTGCAGTGCCATCACGTTTGAAGCCTTTCTTGTACAACAAAGATACCGGCACTTTTACGCCATCAGACGCAGTAGCCCACACCCGATCAGTCTGATACGCCGCTTTATCAAAACCGCCCAGTATTTCGGTTTGCTTTAATAATTGCTTTTCACCGGTTTTCATATTGAGCTGGTACACACTCTCTGGTGTCGTCAGTGACGTATAGCTGTAACGCAACCAGTCAGTGTCCGGTTCGGCATTTTTCTCAAATACTGTTACATACGCCGGTTCATCTGATGCCACATAAAAGGCCTTATCCGGCGCATTCCAGGGCATCACTTTCAGCCGGCGCAAACCATCACTGCGCTCGTTAATCGCCAGAAAGTTATTAAACAATTCAAAGTCTTCGATAAAGACTTTGTCGTCATGTGCGACCAGTGACTGCCACTTTGCACGATCGCCAATCTGATCTACCGCCACCGTCATCAGGCGGAAGTTTGGCGCATTCCAATCAGTACTTATGACCCAACGGCCATTAATGTGCCCGGCTGAATACTGAAAATCACGCTGCCGTGGTGCCAGCACATTAAAGGCGCTGTCGGGCTTAGCCGCATCCTGCACCCGCATCTCGGTAGACACTGTGCTGCTTAGGTAGATAACAACGTAATTGTTGTCACCGGTATTGCCCACGCCCATATAAAAGCTGTTGTCCTGCTCTTCGTACACCAGTTTGGCGCTGCTGGCATCGTTACCCAGCGTATGTTGCAGTACTTGTGTACTAAGCAATGTGGTAGGGTCGTTTTTAACCACATACAGCGTTTTGTTGTCTTTGGCCCAGGCAATACTGCCAGACAAGCCGGTTAACTGATCCGGCAAGTCCTGACCGGTGCGCAGATCACGTACCTTTAACGTATACTGACGACGGCCATTGGTATCTTCCATGTATGCCAGCAGCTGCTGATCAGGGCTGACCTGCATATTGGCGACCTGGTAAAAATCTTTCCCTGCGGCCAGCAGGTTTACATCCAGCATCACCTGCTCTTTGCCATCTTTTAACGACTTACGGGCATAGATCGGATATTCCTTACCGGCTTCATAGCGACTGTAATAGCTGTAATCGCCTTTGTTATACGGTACGGAGCTGTCGTCCTGTTTAATACGACCAATAATTTCAGCGGTCAGTTTATCTGTCAGTGCATCATAGCTGCGGCTGTATTGGCTGAAATAGTCATTTTCGCGCTGCAGATAATCGAGCACTGTTGGCGATGTACGGGTATCGTCGCGCAACCAGTAATATGGATCCTGCCGGTTACCATGAGGAGATGTGACGGTATAAGGTTGCTGCACAGCCAAAGGGGCAATAAAGTCTTCGGCACTCAGCCAGCTGCTACTCAGGCAACTGACACCAAGCAACAGGCTGATGATTGTTTTTTGCATGTTAATTCTCCGGGTGATATCGGCGGAAATTAACATGAAAATTACACTTATCCTATTTAGGGCACAATAAAAAGTGTAACCGGTTATGTTTGTCTGCTGATTTTGCGTCCGGTAGCAGTTAGCCTATTCACAAATGGCTGATTTTAGGCTATTACTTCTAGGTTTATTACGTATAAGGAAAATAAGATGGCGTTGATGACAGTTGAGCAGGTAGCAGAATTTCTTGGTGTACAAACGATCAGAGTGGAACGTCTGGCCCGGGAGAACCTGTTGGTACCAGCAGAGAAAGACGCCGCTGGTAAACCACTGTTCAATGAAGACGATGTAAAGCGTTATAAAACCCTGGCCGAGCGCTTAGGCGGCTTATAAGGCTAAGGTCTGCAAGCGCTGTTGCCAGCGCTTTGCCTGTTTTTGATAACCAGGCTGTGCCAGATACCATAACCAGCAAAACCCGCTGTAAAGCTGCTTTGCAGCAAGAAGTTTGTCATTCAAAATATCTGTCAGTTCAGGCTGTTGCCGCAGCCTGGCGTATTCAGCCAGCATGTGTTGCTCTTGCGCTACCGATAAGCCGAAGTGCAGACTTACCGCCGCCAGATCCAGGCTGCTGTCGGCCAGTTGGCTGTACTCAAAATCAAGCAGCCAGAGTTTATGCTGAGCAAACAACAAATTACCTGCATGCAAATCTAGGTGGCACAAAACGGTATCCGGCGGCAGTTGTAGCAGGCATTTAGCCGCATGTTGCAGCTTAGTCACTAAAATGATGTCTGTTTCTGACAGCACCACCGCCTTGCTTAACTGCTGCACATAAACACCAGGCTCCAGCACCGGTGTCTGTACAGATAACTGATGAAAACTGGCCAGGGCTTTTAGCAGTGAATCCAGGCCATGTGCAGTAACGTCAAACGCCACGCCCTGTGCAATGAAGTCGCTTAGCATGACCTGATAATGATTATTCAGACATAGCGGAGCCGGCGCCAGCCCCTTTGCTGCTGCCGCATGCTGGCAGCGCAGCTCCTGCTGCCGGCACACCGCCGACTCTGCCGGATAGCAGCGCAGCACATACTCGCCACGCGCGGTTCTGACATAGTAGCTTTGGTTGCTTTCACCGTGGGATAGCGGCCGTACCTGCAACAAAGGCTGGCTGACAAAAAACTCCAGCCGCTGGCATAGCCGCCTTACAGACTCAAGTTCACTGCCGGTTGTTGCTGATAATGACTGCGCCAAATGAAGTACCCTGCAATCGCGATAACGGTATACAGCATAAACAAGCCGGTGAGGAAATACAGGTGTTTTTGGGCATAAACGTAAATTGATACGGCATCAATCACCACCCAATACAGCCAGTTTGATACCAGCTTGCGCGCGACCAGTAAGGTGGCCATTACGCTAAATACTGTGGTTTGCGCATCGATATAGGCAAAATCTGCACTGGTGTGCTCGGCCATCAGTGCACCAAGCCCCCAACCCACCAATGCGGTAATACCAATCAGTATCACATGGTATTGCCAGCGCCACTCATACACCGGCCCACGCTCACCTGGTGCACTTTGCCGTATTTGTTGCCAGCGCCACCAGCCATACAGCGCCATACCGGCATAGTACAACTGTAACAACGCATCAGATAACAAGGCTGATTGCCACATAACATGGGTAAACAACACCGTGCTGAGCAGCGCGGCAGGCCAGCACCATAAGCTTTGCTTCAAAGCCAGTATCACATAAGCCAGCGCCAGCACAGTGGCAGTAAGCTCAATGCTATGCATCAACTGCCACTGTGCTATGGCCTGGCTTAGCAGTTCATTCATGGCCGCAAGTCACCGTGAATAAATTTACAGACAAATACCACTTTGCCGTACTGTTCAAACGACCAGCGGATACAGGCTTGCAAAGCCTGCATTACGGCGTCGTAGTCACCAAATAACTGCGTACTCATGGTATTGGTGAGTACAGTTACATCAGGGTATTTATTCAGTTCAGCAATAAAACCTTTAATCGGCGTAATATAGTCTTCTGCCAACGGGTACTTACTTATTTCGACTGACAATTGCATAATCTTCTCCTTATCAATACTTGTTGAATGTGTCATCAGTATTGTGTTCAGAATTGATAACTGGCGGTCACGCCAAAACGGCGTGGCTCAGCGAATTGCTCATAAACATGTGGTTCGTATCCATCGCGCGGATCGTTACCGAAGTAAAAACCCCGTACACCGATATCCTGATCCAGCGCATTACGGGTCCACAGTGCCAGCTCCCAGTTGTTCAGCTGATAACTCAGGCGGGCACCCAGCAATTCGTAGCGCTCTGATTGGGCGTTGTGGCCATCGGAGTAATAAAACGCATCTTTACCCTGCAGGCTGATGTTAAACAGCAATGCGTCAGTGATATACCAGTCTGCTGCCAGGCTGTACTGAAAGCGTGGTGCCTGAGCCTGTTCACGGCCACTGAAATCGTCCCCCTCTAACGTAATGTAGTTGCCCAGCTTGGTTTTCAACCAGCTGGCAGACAACGACACGGCCAATTGCGGGTTCAGCTGCAAGCGGTTTTCCATTTCAATACCATAGTTACGGCCACTGCCAGCGTTATCGATAAAACCGGCAAACTGCGGGCCACTGTCCGGGTTCAGCCAGCC
>NZ_DATCSY010000415.1:0-2012 GCF_036568245.1 Rheinheimera sp.
CCTGACGCCGCTGCAGTTTGGCGGCGTCTGTCATCGCATTCTGTTTCATCATCAGCCTTTTAAGCGGATCAGCCAATCGGTCATCTTATGCGCCAGCTTGCCGTAAGGTGGCAGCAACATACTGACGCTGTTATAAGCGCCCTGCACAAACACCGGCCGTAGTTTGCTGAAGGTTAAAAAGCCTTCATAACCATGGTAATGCCCCATACCACTTTCACCGATACCGCCAAAGGGCAAGTCATGCTGGCCGACATGCAAAATGGCATGATTGATGGTGACACCACCCGACATCACCTGGGTTAAATAGCGCTGCTGTAACGCTTTGTCATGGGTAAAGGGATAAAACGCCAGCGGCCTTGGCCGGGCGTTAATATACTGCACCACCTCGCTTGTATCGGTATAGGTTTTTACCGGCAGCAAAGGGCCAAAAATCTCACGCTGCATCACCAGCATATCGTCGCTTACGTTAAACAACAGCGTCAGTGGGAATTTTCTCGTGTCAGGCACCGCACTTTGCCCCGGCATCAGGTTGACTGCGGTCGCGCCTTTGGCCACTGCGTCTTCCAACGTCGCCTTAAGGCGCTGATACGCGCGTTCATCGATAATAGCGGTGTAATCGTTGCTGTTGATATCCGGATAGCGTTTTGCCACCAGTTTTAGCGCCAACTCAGTAAATGACTGCTCGCTACCGGCTGGCAGAAACAGGTAATCGACATTGGTACAGATTTGGCCGGCATTAAAGGCTTTCGCCCATAAAATACGATCTGCGGCTTTATCCAGGCTAAAGTCCGGCGCCACTACCGCAGGTGATTTGCCGCCCAGCTCCAGTGTCACCGGGGTCAGATTCTTTGCTGCATTGGCCATAACGGCACGGCCGGTTTGGGCTGAACCGGTAAAAAACAGATGATCAAACGGCTGCTGCGAAAACGCCGGGCCAGTGCCGCCGTCATCGGCGAAAAACTGCAGTTTGTCAGACGGTAAGTACTGTGGCGCCAGCCTGATCAACAGCTGTGCCAGCTGCTCTGAGTTTTCTGACATTTTGACCATGGCACGGTTGCCGGCGGCAAAAATGGCCACCAGCGGTGCCAGTGACAACATGATGGGGAAATTCCACGGCACGATCACACCAACAACGCCCAACGGCTGCGGCAGTACTTTGCAGGATGAAGTAGGAAACAATAAGCGGTCGATATGGCGTTTTTGCGGTTTCAGCCATTTCTTTAACTGCTTTTGGGTGCGGCTGATGTCTTCCAGTACCATCAGAATTTCAGAGAAGCGGGTTTCAAACTTGCAGCGGCTGCCGTAATCGGCATTCACCGCATCGACCAATGCCTGCTCGTTGTCGCGGATCAGCGCTTTTAGGGCGTCCAGATCAGCCAGTCGCTGTTTTAACTGCGGCACCGGATCTGCCTGATAGGCTGAACGTTGCAACGCCAGGCAACTGGCGAAGCGGCTAAAGGCCGCGTTATGGTCAGCCGTATTGCTGTTGCCGGTTGTACTATCACTTACTGAGTTTGCTGCGTGCATTGTTCACCCCAAACTGACCAAGAGTCATTTTCACAGCAGACTAATGACCAGCGGTCATTTTGTCAATAAAACGCTTGGACTTAAGACCTTCTGCCAGTAACACTGGCCTTGCAGAACCTGATATGCTTTACACCTTACTGCCAGGTACCGGAGCCGTTATGTCATCACGGGTGCAATCTGCGTTTTATATTATGCTCGGAGGTTCTGTCGTGCTGACGATAGCGCTGGGTATTCGTCACGGTTTTGGCCTGTTTTTAACGCCGATGAGTAATGAATTCGGCTGGGGCCGGGAAACCTTTGCGCTGGCCATAGCGCTGCAAAACCTGATTTGGGGCCTGACGCAACCCCTGACCGGCGCGCTGGCTGATCGTATCGGGGCGAAAAAAGTGGTGCTGGCGGGCGGCCTCTGTTATACAGCGGGCCTGATAACGATGGCGATGGCCAGCAGCGGCATTACGCTGGCACTAAGTGCTGGCTTATTGATT
>NZ_DATCSY010000416.1:0-3954 GCF_036568245.1 Rheinheimera sp.
CGTTATACAAAGCCCCATGCGGTTTCACATAGCTTATTGTTACACCGGCGCTCTGTGCCATGCCATCCAGTGCCGCCATCTGATAACGCATAGTGTTAATTATTTCGCTGGCTGACAGCGCCATACTGCGCCGGCCAAAGCCTTGCAGATCCGGGTAAGAAGGATGCGCGCCAACAGCAATGCCATGCTGCTTAGCCATTTTGAGGGTTTTGGCCATCACGTCGGCATCGCCGGCATGAAAACCACAGGCAATATTAGCCATATCAATGTACGGCATCACAGCGGCATCCAGTCCCATTTGCCAGCTGCCGAAGCTTTCGCCTAAATCACAATTCAGTTTCATCCTGCCCCCGTCGTCGCAGTTGAAAAATAATTTATTCATGTTGCGTTTAAATTTAGTAATAGTCTAGTCGGATGCGACCAGCTGCATTACCAGCCGGTCATCATAACGATGTTTGGCTGAAGGTAAAACAAGTGGACGCCGCGCCCACCTTGCACTAGGTTTATGCCAACGGGCTTAGCGGTTTAACGTCATTGTAAGGAGGGCAGCATGTCGGTTCAGCGTCACGGCCAGTGTTTATGCGGTAAGGTTAAAATCAGTGCCAGCTCGGCAGACAGCAAGGTGGGGGCCTGCCACTGTGGTATGTGCCGGCGTTGGGGCGGCGGCCCTCTGCTGGCTGTCGACTGTGGTACCGGTGTCAGTTTCGAAGGTGAACAGTATATCCGGGCTTTTCGCTCGTCAGACTGGGCATCACGTGGTTTTTGCAGCGAATGTGGCACCCATTTATTTTACCGTTTAAGTCAGAATGGCCAGTACATTATGCCGGCCGGGCTATTCGAACAGGCAGACGATCTGGTGTTTGACCATCAGGTATGTATTGATAGCAAGCCCGGTTACTACAGCTTTGCCGAGCAAACACATAATATGACCTGCGATGAGCTGTTCGCTGCCTTTGCCCCACCACAGTAATGTTCAGCTACCTGTGCTCTGGCTGGCCTGCTGTTTTGCCAGCCTGATAAAGGTTTGCAGATGTGTATTCTGTTGCTCGTTTTTACGGTAACCCACATAAATATGTTTGTGGATGCCGTTACTGCCCAACCGTAGCATTTTGATTGGCAGCGTTTGGGCATATTCCAGTGCCAGCCATTTTGGCATAGCAGCAACGCCCCGGTTTGCGGCCACCATTTGCAGAATAATATCGGTGGCTTCCAGCGTTTTGTGCAACCGTGGCATGCATTGGGCAGGTAGCAAAAATTGCTGAAAAATATCCAGCCTGGCGGTTTCAACCGGGTAGGTCAGTAAGGTTTGGTCAGTTAAATCTGCCGGCTCAAGCTGTGTCAGTGCACTGAGTTTATTGCTCTGGCCAACAACCAGCACTAATTCGTATGGAAATACCGGCTCAAACATAATCTGTTCTTTCAGGATAGGATCCGGCGTTATCAGCAAATCAATATCGTAGTTAAACAGCGCCGCCATACCGCCAAACTGAAAGCGCTGCTTAACATCAATATCTACTCCTGGCGATTGCGCCAGAAAAGGCTGAACCACCTTAAGCAGCCACTGATAACAGGGGTGGCATTCCATACCTACCCTCAAACTGCCTCTTTCGTTGCCGGCAAACTGGCGCAGCGTTTCATCAATACGCTCAAACTGAGGTAATACGCGGTTGGCTTGCTCCAGCAAATAATTACCCGCTTCGGTCAGGCGGATCTGCCGGCCGTCTTTTAACCACAGTGCTATACCTGACTGAAGCTCCAGTTTTTTGATACTGTGGCTTAGTGCCGACTGTGTCAGATTAAGGCTACTGGCTGCCGCAGTTAATGAGCCCTGGCGGTTAATCTCGCGCATAATGCTCAGGTGTATTTTTTCAATCACGCTGCTACCTATGACTAAATTTCATTGAATTTTGAAAATACAGTAATTTATATCATGCGTACAGTTATCAATATGCATTGCCTACTACTTGCAACCAGCATAGGCATGGTTAATGATGCAGTTGACCTTATTAACCAATGTTTACCTTTTAGCTAACGGAGCGCTGTTGTGACTTACCGGACATTCATCCGCTGTTTTTTCTGTCTGTTACTAATGTTGTTGGCTGCCTGTAGCAGTGTGCCAAAGACAGTAGCCAGTCCGCCGGTATCGGACTGGGTAGCGCGTTGCGCTGATTGGGATGACTGGGACAAAGCCGGCCCGCCATACCGCATTTATGGCAACAGCTACTATGTTGGTACCTGTGGTATCAGCGCTATTTTGATCACAGGTGATAAGGGCCATATTTTGATTGATGGCGCGACAGAAGCCGGCGCAGATGTTATTGCGAACAATATCCGCTCGCTCGGTTTTGCGCTGAGTGATATTAAATTGTTGCTGCAAAGCCATGAGCATTTTGATCATGTTGCCGGCTTAGCCAGATTACAGCAATTAAGCGGGGCAACATTGCTGGCATCAGCAGAAGCAGCGCCGGTGCTGGCAAGTGGTGTGGTCAGTAGCGCTGACCCACAGGCAGGTATGCACAAGCCGTTTCCACCAGCCAGAGTTGATGGTCTGGTGACTGCTGGTCAGGCGGTTAATCTGGGGGAGCTGAGCCTGATGCCAATCGCTACACCGGGTCATACGCCGGGCGCGCTCAGCTGGCAGTGGCGCAGCTGTGACGCCGGACAATGTCAGGTACTGGTGTATGCCGACAGTTTGTCACCGGTCAGTAGTGACAGTTATCGTTTTAGCGAACACCTGAGGTATTTACATGCATATCGCGCCGGCCTGAAAACCCTGGCAGCGCTGGATTGTCAAATCCTGCTGACACCGCATCCCTCAGCCAGCAATCTGCGCACCAGGCTGCAAAGCAGTGCTGGTTTAGCTGATCCGCAAGGCTGTGTAATTTATGCCGAGGCGGTGAATCAGCGCTTAGAGCAGCGTTTAACCAAGGAAAAAGAGCAGTGAAACAGGCTGACACCGCAGTCAGCTTGCGTCAGGCATTTTATTACTGGTTAAAACTCGGCTTTATCAGCTTTGGTGGCCCGGCAGGGCAGCTGGCGATGATGCACCAGGAGCTGGTTGAAAAACGTCGTTGGATTTCTGAGCAACGGTTTTTACATGCGCTGAATTATTGCATGTTGCTACCCGGGCCGGAAGCGCAGCAACTGGCAACCTATATTGGCTGGTTGTTGCATGGCACTAAAGGTGCTTTGCTGGCGGGGTTGCTGTTTATTTTACCTTCTTTTTTCATGCTGAGTCTGCTGGCCTGGGTGTATCTGGCATGGGGCGATATGCCGTTGTTACAGGGCGCGCTCTATGGGATCAAGCCAGCGGTAACGGCCATAGTATTGTTTGCGGCCTGGCGTATCGGCAAAAAAACGCTGCATAGCCCTGCACTCAAGCTGCTGGCGCTGACCGCTTTGCTGGCTATCGCTGTGTTTAAGGTGCCGTTTCCCGCTATTGTGCTCGGTGCTGCTATCAGCGGCTGGCTGCTGCTGCGCTACCGGCCGGCCCAGCTAGGCGTTGGCAATGTGGCTGCAGGTAACGGCAGTCGTAGCGCCAGCCAGCAAGCAGTGATAAGCGACACTACGCCATTACCGGCGCATCAGCTTTTTAGCTGGCGCAAATTCAGCCGCGGGGTAGCGCTGGGGCTGGGGATCTGGGTGGCAGCAATGGCAATGCTGGTATGGTGCTATGGCTGGCAAAGTACACAGGCGCAGCTAGGCTGGTTTTTTTCTAAAGCAGCGTTACTGACCTTCGGTGGCGCCTATGCCGTGTTACCGTACGTGTACCAAGGGGCAGTAGAGCATTATGGCTGGCTCAGCGCACTGCAGATGATGGATGCGCTGGCGCTGGGCGAGAGCACGCCCGGGCCGCTGATTATGGTGGTGAGCTTTGTTGGCTTTGTGGCAGGCTGGAGCGCCCAGTTGTTCGGCGCTGAGCAATTGCCGCTGGCGGGTGCCGTTGCCGCTGCT
>NZ_DATCSY010000417.1:0-4187 GCF_036568245.1 Rheinheimera sp.
ATGTGGCAGGGACCAATTTTCAGCTGGCGGTGTGGCGGGCTCTGCTCAAGATCCCTGCCGGCGCTTTAGCCAGCTATGCCCAGGTTGCCAAGTCGCTCGGGGCCCCTAAAGCCGCAAGAGCGGTAGGTAACGCCATTGGCGCCAACCCGGTTGCGCTGCTGATCCCGTGTCATCGGGTGATACAACAAAGTGGGGCTTTGGGCGGTTACCGCTGGGGGCCGACGAAGAAGCTCATGGCGCAAACATGGGAAAGCATCACTTTGGATGAGACCTGAAATGTGGCAATGCCCAAACTGTCAGCGTGAATTTAACCGCAAAAACCAGCGTCATGTTTGCGACACCGGCAATGGCCGGAATTGCGAATTAAATGTCCTTCCGGCCAGCGCTATTTTTGTTACAGTGCAGCCTTGGTTATTCACTCGGGCGCAATATGATAAACGTTGGCGTGTTAATTTACCCAGAGATCCAGGCACTGGATCTTGCAGCGGCAGTCGATTGTTTTGGTCAGGTTAATCAAACTCTTAAGTCAACCGGACGGCGACCGTTTTACCGGCTGTTTACCATCGGACAAACCACTACAGCGGTAAAAGCTGAGAACGGTTTACAACTGAGTGCCGAATATACGCTACAGGATTGCCTGGCGATTGACTATCTGGTGCTGCCCGGTGGCGCCGGTGCCAGGCTTTTAGCAGCAGATGCAGCCTTTATGGCCTGGCTGCAGCAGTGCGCCGGCAGTGCACAAAAGCTGCTGTCTATTTGTACCGGTGCTTACATGCTGGCACACAGTGGTTTGCTGGACGGCAAGCCGCTTGCCACCCACTGGCGGTTCGCTAAAGATCTGCAACAGCGCTACCCCAAGGTACAGGTTAACGCGACTGAGCTGTATGTAATGGCCGATAAGTTCTACTCGTCAGGCGGTATGACAGCGGGTATTGATCTTTGTCTGGCAGTTATAGAGCAGGATCTAGGTGTGGCGATAGCGCAGGCAATCGCGCAAGAGCTGGTCATGTACCTGCGCCGCAGCGGCAAGCAATCACAATATGCCAGCCCGCTGAAAATACAACACAGTGCTGAGCAGCGCTTTACCCGGCTGCAAAGCTGGTTGCTGGATAATCTGGCGCAACCTGTCAGCGTTGTCGATATGGCGGCCCAGACAGCATTAAGTGAACGCCAGTTCAGGCGGGTATTTCAAAGCCGGTTTGCGATGTCGCCAATGCAATACCTGCAGCAGCTGAGGCTGGATAAAGCCCGCAGCTTATTGCTATGCGATGGCTACAGCCTAAAACACATCAGCCAGCAGGTTGGCGTAAAAGACCCACGCAACCTTATCCGCATGTTTAATAAAGCCTTTGGTTGCACCCCAGGTGAATACCAGAAGCATTTCCGTTAATAGTTTGGAGTGCACAACCCATGCAAGTAATAAGAAGCAAAGACTTTACCGCGCCCCGGGCCTGGGGCTCACAGCTTATTGCCAATATGCAGGGTATTACCACTAAGCTGCACTGGACGAATCAGCCTTATCGCTGGCACGTTAACGACGGTGAAGAGGTGTTTGTCGTGCTGGATGGCGTTGTCGATATGCATTACCGGCACAATGGTATTGAAGAAACGGCCGAGCTTGGCGCGGGCGATATCTTTTTTGCCGCTGTCGGTACCGAGCATGTGGCCCATCCCCGTGGCGAAGCGCGCATACTGGTGGTCGAACACGACGGTAGCGCATAATGGTTAAAATAGCTGTATCAACTTACCGGGTGTTCGTTACAGCAAAATCACTGCCATCTTTGATGCACAGAAATACGCCGCGCATGTCGAATGGGCCGGCGCTTAACCGACTATGCTTTGCAAATAAACACATAACCGGAGCAATAACATGGCAACAGCGAACTCAGTAAAAGGGCCAGCGTCGTATTTTCCATCGATAGAAAAAACCTATGGCCAGCCGGTACAACACTGGCTGGATTTACTCAGCACGGTACAAGACCTGCCACATATGCAACAGGTGACGTTTTTAAAAACTGAGCATGGCCTTGGCCACGGCCATGCCAATGCGCTGGTTGCCTACAATAAAGCACAGCGTTAATGCCGTGCTTTGTTCAGGCATAGCTTACTGCTCGGCAAACTGCTTTAATGCCTGTAAGCGTTGATCCCACTGTGCTTCCAGCGCGGCAATAAAATCGCGCCCTTGCTGCAGGGCTGCCGCATCCAACTGCACTTTTACTTCGCGCCCGGCCGGGTGCAACTGTACTACGTTCGCCGACACCAGTGCCTGTAAAAAAGGGGTCGTAGCTAATTAACGTTGAGCAAGCTAAGCCACTGCTGCACATTAGCTGAACTAAAGTTACCAATTACACGGTAGACGTTGCTGCTATTGCCCACGATCATAAAAATGGTGTTATCCGCAGCACCTTCGTTTAACCGCACATAAGCTGTCCATATTGCCATTGGTAAACTGCATAAGCTGGGTTTGAGCTTCAATGCCAAACACCTGCAGCAATGCCTGCTGTTTAGGTGTCAGATTTGAACTATCACGCCAGGAAAACACAGCATCTAGCGCTTGCCGGGGGCTCTCTGCCTGTATACGTGAAGGTAAGCCAGATAGAGCTTTCTCGGCAGGTTCATAACTTAGTGCATTAAAACCTGAATCACCTTGCTCAAACACAATAGTAGGTGTTGCACCTGCCAGCACTTCAACCTTGCTATAAGTGGACGCTTTGGTGCAAACATTCAGGTCGACAAAAGTGATAACTACAGCATTATCACTACAGCTAAATTCCGGCCAGGCCATTACTGTTGGCTGCGCATGTGAGCTGCAGGCAGATAGGGAAAGCAGCGAAAGTAATAGAAGTCTTTTGAACATGTAATCCGCCTTAGTAACCCAGTCCTGCCGCTGCCATATCTAAAGATGTTTTGTACTGCAGTATACGCGCTCGCATACAAGTTACCGATTGCTTTTGTTTCAGCTCGGCGATTACGCTTTGTGAAATATTTTTAACTAACCACAGAATACTGGCTTTGCCGCCAGTTGGTCTTGGCACCCATCTAAACGCATCTGAGCAGGTGCCGCTTGGCATTTTAACTAATCCGGCATCCAGATAAACTGCATCCCAGCTGTCAGCTGCAGCAGGCTGTCTGTTAAGGGAATTCCATTACCCTGTCGCTTAAGCACAATGCAGCTACCAAGTAGAATGCGGCCAAGCCTGCTGTTACTGTCAACACCTGCCAGGGTATTCAGTGCCTGTAGCTTCTGTTCCAGCAGCAGATATTTTGCCTCGCTGTAAACAAGCCACTGACTGGTGTCGATATCAGGAGTCAAAACAAAAGTATCATGCTGCAACATGGCGTCGCAGCACAGCAACTGCCGCTTATCACAAGTTAACTTAATCATATCGCCGCCTTACTCAGTGATTTTTTCACATGCTAACGATCGGGCGCGGCATAATATGTCGCACTGCAATACTACACTGCCGCCTGTTTAACCATTAAGTGAGGCAAGGCCATGTGCGGTTACTGTGTTGAGCGCAACCAAGTGATGTTGCATTGGCAATATGGTCGTTTTGAACCGCAACCAGAACTTGGCTCAAACGCCAGCCACTTTATCAGTCTGGAGAGTCCCGATACCCACACTTTGTATACGTGGCAACAGCAAGGTCAGGCATTGAAACCTGAGTTAGTGCTGATCCGCCTGGCGTGCGATGCCAGAATGGCAAACGATACCACTGCAGTGCCACTTCGCAAAGCCATGCTGGCACAAATTCGCCACCAGCATCAAACCGCAGCAGCCAGTGCCTGGCCCTGGCTTGATAATGCACTTACGCACATCCTGCAGCATGGCCGTTTACCCTATACCAACAGCCATACCTTACCTGTCGAATTGAGCAATGAAGTGGATCAGGCACTTGCATGGCTGGCAGAATATATTTATCCCGTACAGGCCGAAGATACCAATGATGATGGTGAAGACGAGCAGCAGCACAAGGACGCCCTGGCGCACAGCTACTTGCTGGCAGAGCAGCTGTACCAGCAGTTTCACCCACTGTTACTGGCAACACTGTTAATGCAGAAAATTCAGCCTGACCATCCGGCTCTGCAGCAGATTGCGCTTAACCATAATGCCAGTTTCACTCATTTTGTCGGGCTGGAGCTGGCACTCAGGCGCCAGGCGCAGTATCACTGTGTACAGCAGTTTG
>NZ_DATCSY010000418.1:0-4757 GCF_036568245.1 Rheinheimera sp.
CAGGCGATGAGTGTAATAAATGAGTTACGCGAAGCAAAAGAAGCGGCAATCAAAGTGGAACGCGATGGTGAGATCAGAGATATTCTGGTAAGTCTGTCACAATAATTATTAAAACTAATTGGTTATAAATTCATGAAATCAGGGCAATTTTCTCTTTTCTCCCGCCGCTCACTGGCCAGTATGCTGGTTGCTGCGGCGCTCAGTGCTGTGATAGTCCCGGCGGCCTCGGTTGTCGCGCAGGAAGAGGTGATGTATTCGCCAAACTTCAAAGGCACCGATATTAATGAGTTTATTAATATTGTTGGCATGAACCTGAAAAAAACCATTATTGTCGACCCTCAGGTACGCGGCCGTATTAATGTGCGCAGCTACGAAATGCTGAACGAACAGCAGTATTACCAGTTTTTCCTTAACGTGCTGGAAGTATATAGCTTTGCCGTGGTGGAAATGGACAACGGTGTGCTGAAAGTGGTGCGCAACAAAGACGCCAAAACCAGTAATATACCGGTAGTGACAGATGATTCCCCTGGCCAGGGTGATGAAATGGTAACCCGGGTGGTGCAGGTGCGTAATGTGTCAGTACGCGAACTGGCACCGCTGCTGCGACAGTTCAGTAACCAGGCCGGCGGTGGCCATGTCGTCAACTACGACCCCTCTAACGTCATTATGATGACCGGCCCGGCTGCCGTGGTAAACCGTCTGGTAGATATTATTCAGCGCGTAGATAAAGCCGGCGATCAGGAACTGGAAATTGTTAAGCTGCAGTATGCGTCGGCGCCGGAAATTGTCCGTATTCTGGAAAGTATTTATAAAAGCCAGGGCCGGGCTGAACAGCCTGATTTTCTGGTGCCGCGTATCGTTGCAGACGAGCGTACCAACAGTGTGATTGTCAGTGGCGAATTACAGGCGCGCCAGCGGGTAATCGAGCTGGCCAAACGCTTGGACAGCGAACTGCAAACCAGCGGTAACACCCGGGTATTCTATTTAAAATATGCCAAAGCCGAAGAGCTGGTGCCGGTACTGAAGGGCGTAAGTGATTCCATCGTTGCTGAAGTGCAGGGTGCAACCGGTGCAGCCGGTGCTCAGGGCGGGCGCAGTGCGTCGGCAAATCAGGGCCGCGCTATCAGTATTGAAGCCCACGCTGACAGTAACTCGCTGGTGATCACCGCCCAGCCGGATATGATGCGCTCATTAGAAGAAGTGCTGCGCCAACTGGATATCCGCCGCGCCCAGGTACTGGTAGAGGCAATTATTGTTGAAGTGTTTGAAGGCGACGGTACCGATTTTGGTGTGCAGTGGTTAAATGCCAATGGTGGCGGTACTAACTTTAATAATGGCAATACCATTCCAATTATCGGCGTTGCGGCCGGTGCAGCAGTGGCATCACAGGTAACGCCCGGCAGCACTACCACCACCATTGTTGATGGTGTACCTGTTACCCAAACCTCACCAGACTCTAACCGGGATTACTCTGTGCTGGCTGATGTATTAAGTGGTTTAAATGGAGCAATGGTAGGGTTTTATAAAGGCGATTGGGCTGCAGTTCTGCAGGCAGTGCGCACCAGTACCAACTCCAACGTTCTGGCAACGCCGCATATTACTACGATGGATAATCAGGAAGCCTTCTTCCTGGTGGGGCAGGAAGTACCGGTGATTACCGGTTCGACTGCCAGCGCGAATAATACTAACCCATTCCAGCAGATAGACCGGCAGGAGGTGGGTATTAAGCTTAAAGTGACACCGCAAATTAACGAAGGTGATGCGGTGCAATTAACCATCGAGCAGGAAGTATCCAGTATCGGCGGTGCGACTGCAGTGGATATCACTATTAATAAACGCGAGATCAAAACCACTGTGATGGCGGACGATGGTGCCACTGTGGTACTTGGCGGTTTAATTGACGAAGATGTGCAGGAAAGTGAGTCTAAAGTGCCGCTGCTGGGCGATATTCCAATACTGGGGCATCTGTTTAAATCGACCAGTGTCACCAAGCAAAAGCGTAATCTGATGGTGTTTATCAAAGCCAGTATAGTGCGCGAAGGCTCGGCCATTTCCGGCATTTCGAAAACCAAATATAACTATATCCGCGCTGAGCAGTTAAAACGTCAGGAAGAAGGCATCAGGCTGATGCCGATGACCGACCAGGTGGTATTGCCAGAGTGGGATGATAGCCTGGCACTGCCACCAACTTTTGATGAGTATATGAATAAGCAACAACTGCCAGCGGCAGGCGCGGCAGAACCACGGAAGCAAGACTAATGGACGCGCTGGACGCAGAGCAGGTTGTACCTGCCAGCAACCGCATCCGGCTGCCGTTTGGTTTTGCCAAACGCCACGGCGTATTGCTGCAGCAGCAGGATCACGGCTGGCAGTTGTATATTCACACCGCGACAGCACCGGCCGCAGTGTTGGAAGTGCGCCGTATGCTGGCCGAGCCATTTCAGATAAAGCGCTTATCTGCCGTTGAATTTGAAGCCTTGCTGGAAGCCAGTTATCAGCGCGACTCTTCCGAAGCGCAGCAGTTGATGGAAGATATTGGCAATGAGGTGAATTTAGCCTCGTTAGCGGATGATATTCAGGAAAGCGAAGACTTACTGGAAAACGAAGACGACGCCCCTATCATCAAGCTGATTAATGCCATGCTGGGTGAGGCAATTAAGCTTGGTGCCTCGGATATCCATGTTGAAACCTTTGAAAAAGCACTGATAGTGCGGTTTCGGGTTGATGGTATTTTACGTGAGGTACTGCGGCCAAACCGGCGGTTGTCGAGCTTACTGGTGTCGCGGATCAAGGTTATGGCGAAGCTGGATATTGCCGAGAAACGCGTGCCGCAGGATGGCCGCATCAGCCTGCGTATTGCCGGTCGCGCTGTTGATGTGCGGGTGTCGACCATGCCATCAAGCCATGGCGAGCGTGTAGTGCTGCGTTTGCTGGATAAAAATAACTCACATCTGAACCTGGCCGACCTTGGCATGACGCTGTCAGTACAGCAGGCATTTTCACAACTGATTTTAAAGCCGCACGGCATTATTCTGGTAACGGGGCCGACAGGTTCGGGTAAAAGTACCACCCTGTATGCCGGCTTAACCGAAATTAATACCAAAGATCGCAATATTCTCACCGTTGAAGATCCTATCGAGTATGAGCTGGAAGGTATAGGCCAGACCCAGGTAAATACCAAGGTGAATATGACCTTTGCCCGCGGTTTAAGAGCGATATTGCGCCAGGACCCGGATGTGGTGATGGTGGGTGAGATACGTGACCTTGAAACCGCCCAAATAGCGGTGCAGGCCAGTTTAACCGGCCACTTGGTGTTATCGACACTGCACACCAATACTGCGGCTGGTGCTATTACGCGATTGGAAGACATGGGTGTTGAGGCGTTTTTGCTGTCATCCAGTTTACTAGGTGTGCTGGCACAACGGCTGGTACGCACACTGTGTCCGCACTGCAAAGCTGCACATGAACCCGATAAAGAAGAGCGTAATCTGCTTGGCGTTGCTAAAAAAGATGGCGTGCTTATTTACCGCGCAACCGGTTGCGAGCACTGTAACTTTAGCGGTTATCGCGGCCGTACTGGTATTCATGAGCTGCTGCTGGTCGATGAGCATATCCGCGAGCTTATTCACAATGGTAAGGGCGAGCAGGCGATTGAAAAATATGTCCGTCAGCACAGCCCCAGTATCCGTGCTGACGGCTTTAGCAAGGTATTAAACGGCGAAACCACACTGGAAGAAGTGTTGCGCGTCACCCGTGAGGACGTGTAATGGCGGCGTTTGAATATCAGGCGCTGGATGCGCGTGGCAAAACCAGCAAAGGCGTGCTGGAAGCTGACAATGCCCGCCATGCCCGCTCGTTACTGCGTGAGCAAAAACTGACGCCGGTGAACGTAGTGTTGGCGTCGCAGCAGGAAAAACTGCTGGCGTCCGGCAAGCAATGGTTCAAACGCAGTATTTCGGCGTCAGAGCTGGCACTAATCACCCGGCAGATTGCCACGCTGGTTGAAGCGGCATTACCAATCGAAAGCGCGCTGTTGGCAGTAGCAGAGCAATGCGACAAGCCACGGCTGAAAAATATGATGATGACAGTGCGCTCTAAAGTGGTCGAGGGCTACAGTCTGGCTGAAGGGCTGGCTGAGTTTCCGCATGTGTTTGATCATTTATTCCGGTCTATGGTGGCGGCGGGGGAAAAATCCGGCCATTTGGATCAGGTATTAAACCGGCTGGCTGATTACACCGAACAGCGTCAGCATATGCGCAGCCAAATCCTGCAGGCGCTGCTGTACCCAATCATTCTTACCTGTTTTGCCATCCTGGTTATTTCTATTTTGCTGGCAGCTGTGGTGCCAAAAATTGTCGGCCAGTTTGAGCATATGGGCCAGAGTTTGCCCGGCACAACGTTATTTTTAATCGCCGCCAGTGATTTTTTGCGTGCTTACGGCATATTCGTTTTGCTGGGCATCATGCTGGCGCTGGTGCTGTTTAAAAGGGCACTGCTCAAACCGGCATTTCGTTTTCGCTGGGATGCGCTGGTACTGCGTAACAGGCTGCTTGGTAAAGTAACTAAGGGGCTCAATACTGCCCGTTTTGCCCGTACCTTAAGTATTTTAAATGCGTCGGCGGTGCCGCTTTTGGAAGCGATGCGCATCAGTGCTGACGTGTTAAGCAACAGCTACATGAAGCAGGCGGTAACCGATGCCACCGCCAGGGTGCGCGAGGGCACGTCGCTACGCAATGCGCTGGAGCAAACTAAACTGT
>NZ_DATCSY010000419.1:0-2188 GCF_036568245.1 Rheinheimera sp.
GAGCGTGCAGAGAAAACCCGCAACACGGTACAAAAGTTACCCTTGGATTGCTTTGTGCTGGAGACGGATGCGCCGTCAATGCCATTGGCTGGGTATCAGGGCCAGATAAACACCCCGGCACAGCTGGCATTAGTGTTTGACGCTTTTTGTCAGTTAAGGCCTGAGTCACCACAGCAAATAGCACAGCAGCTATGGCAAAATACCCTTAGCGTGTTAAGGCTTGATGCGGCGCAGGCGGAATGAGTGACGTGAAAATCTTGAGAAGCCGCGGCGTAACATAAAGCCAACTATACCCGCAAGGATCAGCATGCCCAGCAACTGTTGCATCAGATGCTGCCACGATGTGCTGATTTGATTCAGCGAAATGTCCTGGCGCAGGCTCAGCTTGATATAGCCCAGCAGTTGCTGCTCTTTTGTTATAGGCTGCACCATTGCCTGTAGCTGCTCGGCTTGTGTCGGGCCGTACAATAACCGGGCCGGTGCACTGTTTTCTGTCCAGCTCATCCTTACACCGTTGGCGTCATACACGACAACATCGTACAGGTAAGGGCTGTCTGCTATATGCTGAGTAAGTTGTTCAAGCCCGGCCAACTGGTCATGCTCAATTAAATATGCGGCGGTATGCGATAAGGCTGTCAGCGTTTCCCGCATCAGTTGGCTGCTTTGTTGCTGCAGCAAATGCTGACCTTGTTGTTGAGTTTGCACCCATAAGTGCAGTAACAGCCAGATACCGGCCACAGCGAAAGCAATTTGTAGCAGCTTAATAGTGCTTGATGTGGTGCTGGGTATTGCGATATCGTTTTGCATAAATTCCGTAAGCGCTGACAGATCCTATTCGTTGGTATAACGAAACAGCGTGAAAAGTTTGTGTAGCATGCCATGATGGCGTTGCCAAGTATAGGTACTCCAGTGTCGTTTTTCTATCAGCTTTTTAGCACGCAGCTCCTCGCGGATTCGCCTTTAAGTTCGCTAAACACAACTGACCGCTATGCGCTATGCCTGCAACAAGATGCGTTATATTTACACAGTGACCACCAGCTGAATTTACCACGGGGCGACGGGTTTGAAACGGCTACCCAATCGCCTGTTGCCGTACTGCGTATGTTTGCTGAGCATTTGAGTTGGGCGGCTGTCAAAGCGGTATTGCTAAAGCTCGGTATTGATACAGCGTTAGATTGCCGGCTCTACCGGCCGCACCCGGCGCTTGCAGGGGCCGTTGAGCTGGCTTTGCCGCAGGTACTGACGCAGGGTACACAACAAGCGTTAAGTGAAACTGCGCTGCAAGCAGGCTGTGAGCTGGTGTATCTGCAGGCCAGGCCTAGTCTGAGCGAGCCGGGAGTGCTGGTGATGGATATGGACTCAACGGCAATCCAGATTGAATGTATTGATGAAATTGCGGTCTTAGCCGGCGTTGGTGAACAGGTCGCCGCCGTTACCGCCCGTGCGATGAATGGTGAGCTTGATTTTGCCCAAAGCCTTATTGCCCGGGTCGCGGCCTTACAAGGCGCCCCGGAGTCGATATTGCAGCAGGTACTGGCTTCAATCCCGTTAATGCCGGGGTTAATTGAGTTGGTTGCGTATTTGCAACAGCAGCATTGGAAGGTCGCAATAGCGTCGGGTGGCTTTACATTCTTTACTGATGCTTTGAAACAGCGGCTGAATTTAACAGCTACTTATGCCAATGTGCTGGAAATTCAGGACGGCAAGCTGACTGGCAAAGTGTCTGGCAATATTGTTGATGCAACAACAAAAGCGCAGGTGGTGCAGCTTCTGGCTCAGCAGCATGCTATCTCGCTACAGCAAACCGTCGCTATTGGTGATGGTGCCAATGATATTCCTATGTTACAGGCTGCTGCACTGGGAGTAGCATTTCATGCTAAGCCGAAGGTTCAGGCGCAGGCGAAGGCGGCTATCAGGCAAGGCTCCTTACTGCAGTTGTTGTATCTGCTGGATAAGTAATGAAGCACCAGCAGAGCTCGCTGTATCTCGATTTACAGCAGTATCAACTGCATCTGCGCCGTTTAATGCCTATGCAGCAGGGCATAGCACCGGTGCTGATGTTACATGGTGCTATTGAGAATGGCCGCATTTTTTACAGTCACTCCGGCAAAGGTCTGGGCTGCTATCTGGCCGACAACGGTTTTATGGTGTATTGCGCCGATTTTGCTGGCCGGGGGCTATCGAAACC